>NZ_JBPYUI010000009.1:0-197467 GCF_051858335.1 Klebsiella sp. K47 | reverse complement strand
AGCCATAAAACTGCACCTTACTCAGTTGGGTGTCCAACTTTTGGGGTGCAGTCCACTGCGCTTGCCGGGCCTACGGGGTCAAAGCCGAATGGTAGGCCGGGTGGCGGATACGCCTTACCCGGCATAAAAACCGCTAAAGCCCGACGGTCTACCAGGAGGCCAGCCACAGCCGCAGGCGCATTCCCCAGCCGCTGGTCCAGCCGGTGGTAACCGACTTTACCTCGCCTTGAGAAATGACCACCAGCGTCGGCGTTACCTGGATGTCCCACTGCCGCGCCAGCTGGCCGCTCGGATCATTCACCGTCGGCAGCGTCATTTTCTTCCTGGTCAGCCACCTCTCCAGCTTGACGTTATCGCCGGAACGCAGGGCTACCGTCAGCACATTGCCGCCGTCGGCGGCAAGCGATGCCACCGACGGCGTGGTATAGCGACAAACTCCGCACCAGGTCGCCCAGACGTACAGCAGCAGCGGCTTTTGCTGGCTCATGGCATGCAGATCCAGCGTCCTGCCGTCGAGTGTCTGCAGCGATGTGGCGCTGACGTTTTGCGGCAGCGCGGGCTGGCGAAAATAATCCACCGCCAGACTCACCGCCGCGCCAATCAGCAGCCACACCGCCAGCTCGCGCAGCCAGCGCCTGATTTTACTGGCCACGGGCTTTCGCCAGCTGCTCTTTCACCAGCCCCTCCAGCTCATCAGCAGGGATCGCGCCGGCCACCATCTGATCGCCGATGATGGTCGCCGGGGTGCCCTGAATATTCAGCACCTGCGACAAAATCAGGTTCATCTTCAGCGAATCCATGGTCTTGTCATCGATTTTTACACTATCGGTGGCGGTTTTCTTCTGCGCGGCGGCGATACTGGCGTCATCGTGATAGCCTTTTTTCGCCATCAGCCGCTGATGCAGCGCCCAGAATTTATCGGGCTGCTGACGCCAGGTGGAGAGCGCGGTTTTAGCGGCATTCACCGAACTCTGCCCTTTAAACGGCAGCAGCTTAACGATGAGCTGGATGTCCGGATTATCGTGGACGATTTTTTCCAGCAGCGGATCAAACTGTTTGCAGTAAGGGCAGTTGTAATCGGTAAACGAGACGATCGTGAGTTTTGGCTCTTTCGCGCCGGTGCGGGGGCTATTTGGATCGTTAAACAGCAGCTGGGCTAACTGGTCATTACCGTTCGATTGTGGTTCTTCCGCCGGGGCGGCGAAGCTGAAGGCCGATACGCACAGCAGTAATAAGGCGGTGATAGTTCTCATGTTATTTTCCTTTAGCGGCGGACAGGGTGGCGAGAAGGTGTTCGCGGTCTAACAGCGCAGGCAGAATCTGTCCCTGCGGCAATTCCGGTCCGTAAATCTGGTTAAACGGCACCGCGGCGCTGCCGCGTGCGGTTAAAAACTGGCTAATGTCAGCGGAGGGGCGGCTCCAGTCGCCGCGCAGGGCGACTACGTCTGGCGCTAACAGCGCCTGCTGGACGTCGTCGCGCAGCAGCACGTTGTATTTATTGGCTTTACAGGTCACGCACCAGTCGGCGGTGACATCAATAAATACCCGCTTATGCTCCGCCAGGGCGCTGGCGATAGCCTGCTCGCTGAGCGGCTGCCAGTTAACCCGGTCGCGGCGCGGGCCCTGGCCGTCCTGTTGGGCGACAAAGGCGACGGCGCCCGCTACCACTATGGCCAGGGCGCCCGCGCGCAGCGCCGTCCGCCAGCGGTAGCGCCAGGCGGTGGCCACTAGCAGGGCGATGGCCAGAATCACCAGCAGGGTAAGCACCGGCGTACGGCCGATGTGGATCGTCAGCAGGCTGACCAGCCATAGCGCTGAACCAAGCATCATTAGCCCCAGCACCACCCGCAGATGATTCATCCAGCGGCCCGGGCGCGGTAGACGTTGCGCCAGACCCGGCCAGGCAACGATCAGCAGCCACGGCAGGCTCATGCCGATCCCCATGGCGAAGAAAATGCCCCACAGCAGCGGCAGGGGCGCCACCAGCGCCACCGACACGGCGGTACCGAGGAATGGCGCGGTACAGGGCGTCGCCAGCAGGGTGGCGAAGGCGCCCTGCCAGAAATGGCCCATTAAGCCGTTGCCGCCCCTGGTGGCGAGGAAAGTGCTGGCGCTGGAGGAGAGGCGGATTTCGAACAGCCCCAATAAACTGGCGCTGAACAGCACCATCACCAGCGCCATCGCGCCGATAAACCACGGGTTCTGGAACTGGATGCCCCAGCCGAGCGCCTGATTCCCCAGGCGTAGCGCGGTCATCATCAGCGCCAGCGCCAGGAACGAGACGACGATCCCGCACACCGAGGCGAGGAACTGCCGCCGCACCGCGCCGCGTTCGCGACCTTCGGTTTGCACCAGCGAGCCGAGCTTCATCGCCAGCACCGGCAGCACGCAGGGCATGACGTTGAGAATAAGCCCGCCGGCCAGCGCCATCAGCAGCACCCAGCCTAACGCCAGCCCCGGCGCGGCGCTGCCGGCGGCGACGGCGATTTGGCTTTCCTGCGCCTGACCGCTATCCGCCAGCACCAGCGACAGCGTTTTGCCGCTCAGGTCCGGCGCCGCTTCGCCCCAGCTATCGGTGACCGGTACGGTGGCGGTCAGCGTATCGCCGCGGGTGGTAAAGCTCGGCTTGCCGAAATCGACATCCTCCATGCTGTCGATAAACAGCGCTGGCTGCTGCCAGCCGGCATCGCGGCGGGCGGTCACCGTCAGTTTGCCGCTGACGTAGCTGGCGGTCAGCTGCGAAGTCAGGCCATCGCGCAACGGCAGCATGCCCATCGCGCGGGTAAAATCATAATTAAATCGCTCCCCCGCCGGAGTCGTCATATCCAGCGAAAAGGGATAGTCAGTGAGAATACAGACATTGCTGCAGGTAGAGAGCGTCAGGACGCCGCTAAGCGTCGGCGGTATTTTGCCGCGCAGGGTCATCGGGAAGCTGACGTCGCCGTGGTACCCCTGAGTGGAAATGCCCGCGACGTCGAAGCGCTGCGGCGTCGGCCAGCGCCAGCTCACCTCCAGCGGCGTGTGCCAGGCGATAGCCGGCGCGATGCCGCCTTCCCCTGGCGAGCGCCAGTAGGTTTTCCAGCCCTTTTCCAGCGCTACGTCTAAAAGCAGGCGAGTGTCGCCATTGCTCTCGGTTTGCGCCCGCAGGCGGACGCTGGCGTGTTGATTGTCGGCGGCGCGCAGCCAGCCGCTGTCGGCGGCCTGGCTGACGGGCAGCCATAGCCAAAGCAGGCAGACCAGTAGTCGCCTGAATACCATATACATAAGTTTGCTCCGTAAGTGATGAATTAACCTGAACTGTCAGGAGAATCAATCACTCACGGAAGATGCATAATCGCAGATGCACCCGCAATCGGGGTGAGGAGATAACGCGGGGAGGCCACTGGCGTTCGATACGCGGCGGGATCGCCGCCAGCACCGCCAGCAGCAGGGTGATAGCCAACAGCGCCCCTTCAAACAGCATCGGCGGAACGGCCATCAGCGACTTGGCGCTGAGCTCGCACGGCGTGACCGGCGCCTCGGCCTGATCCTGGTTTTGCTGTAGCGACGGGCTGTCGGCGGTGAGGTTCATGACCAGCGCGTGCATCCCGGCCATCCGTTGAGCGGTGCAGGTTAGCACCACCAGACAGGCCAGGAGGACAAAAAGAATGGCTTTGCGTTGTCGCTTAATCATGATTGCCTCAAATATTCACGAGGCTTATCTTAACGGGCGAACGGGTTTTGGCAATGGTAAAGCTGTAAAGAAGTGTCTGGCGGATAAGCAATTAGCCCTCCCCCGGCCGGGAGAGGGCGGTTAGTTACAGGTTCTCACCGTTGCTGGCGATGACCTCTTTGTACCAGTTAAAGCTCTTCTTGCGCGAGCGGGACATGTCGCCGGTGCCATCGTCGTGTTTGTTGACGTAGATGAAGCCGTAGCGTTTGCTGTACTGCCCGGTGGTGAAGGAGACGCAGTCGATGCAGCCCCATGGGGTATAGCCCAGCAGATCGACGCCGTCATAAGTGACCGCTTTGATCATCTCTTCGATGTGGGCGCGCAGGTAGTCGATGCGGTAGTCATCGTTGATGCTGCCGTCGGCTTCTACTTTGTCGTAGGCGCCAAAGCCGTTTTCCACGATAAACAGCGGCTTCTGATAACGCTCATACAGTTCACACAGAGAATAGCGCAGGCCGACCGGGTCAATCTGCCAGCCCCAGTCGGAAGCTTTGACGTGCGGGTTCGGCACGCTGCCTTCGAAACCGGAAATGGCGTCGCCAGTGCCGCCCTCGGCTTTCACCGCGTTGGTCATGTAGTAGCTGAAGCCGAGATAGGCGCAGGTACCTTCGCGCAGGATCTGCGCGTCGCCGTCTTCCATCCTGATGTTGAAGCCGCGGCGTTCCCATTCATTCAACACATAGCTCGGGTAGTAACCGCGCAGCTGGACGTCGGTAAAGACGTAGCGCTCGCGCATCGACTCCTGGGCGAACATGACATCTTCCGGTTTGCAGGAGTAAGGGTAGAGGGCGACCATCGCCAGCATGCAGCCGACCTGCATGTCCGGGTTGATGCGCCGCGCCGCTTTCACCGCCAGCGCGCTGGCCACGAACTGGTGGTGCAGCACCTGGTACATGGTCTCTTCCGGATTGTCATGCTCGGTATAGACCACCCCGGAGCAGCAGTAGCCGAACAGCGGCGCGCGCCAGTTGCGCTGGTTGTTGATCTCGTTAAAGGTCATCCAGTATTTCACTTTGTGCTTATAGCGCTCGAAGACCACTTCGGCAAAGCGCACAAAGAAATCGACCACTTTGCGGTTGGTCCAGCCGCCATACTGCTGCACCAGGTGCAGGGGCATCTCGAAGTGGGAGAGAGTGATCACCGGCTCGATGTTGTATTTCAGCAGCTCGTCGAACATGTCGTCGTAGAACTTCAGTCCCTCTTCATTCGGCTGGGTTTCGTCACCCTGCGGGAAGATGCGGGTCCAGGCGATAGAGGTGCGGAAGCATTTGAAGCCCATCTCGGCGAACAGTTTGATGTCTTCTTTGTAGCGACCGTAGAAGTCGACGGCTTCGTGGTTCGGGTAGTATTTTCCCGCTTCGACCTGGTGGGTGATTTCGCGCGGCACGCCGTGCGCCCCGCCGGTCAACACATCGCAGATGCTGGGGCCTTTGCCGCCCTGATCCCAGCCGCCTTCAACCTGATGCGCGGCGACCGCGCCGCCCCATAAAAAATCTTTCGGAAGGGTTAATTTTTTCATCCTGGCTAATCTCTCTAATAACTATTGTTCTCGAGTCTAGCAAAGTGAAAGTGAATGTCACGATATAACAAATTCCGCCAAAGGTAATATGTTACATCAAAAAAACAGGCTGTTATTTTTAGCTGATTTTGCGCGCTAATTTACGTCCGAGGGATTCGAGAATATAGATCACTGGAATTTGCGTTGTAATATCGTAGACCCCGCCAATGCGCGTCTGCGGCACGTGCCAGGAGAGATTGAAATCAGCCAGTTTGGCCAGCCGCGAATGCTCATGGCTGGTAATCGACATTACCTTGCAATGATGCAGACTGAACTGGCTGGCAAAGCGCAGGATCTCTTCCGTCTCGCCAGAGACGGAAAGCACGATCGCCAGCGCGTTGCGGGCCATATCGTTGGTTACCGGAAAATAGGGGTCGTCAATATGGTTGCTGAATTTACCGACGTTGGAGAAGAAGCGTGCGCCATATTTCGCCAGCGCGCCGGAGGTGCCGGCGCCGACAAAAATAATACGTTCGGAGGCGAGAATAATATCGACGGCCTGCTCGAGTAATTCATCGAACTCGTCATTATTGACGCTTTTAAAAAAGCTCATTATTTCGCTGGCGCCGATATTTGCCTGTTGAGGCTCATTCTGCTCGAGATATAATTTAAAGCGCACGCGAAATTCAGAGTAGCCCTCGCACTGCAGTTTGCGGCAGAAGCGTAACACGGTGGTCGTGGAGACCCCGGCGGCCTCGGCCAGTTCGCGGATGGTCATGTACATCACTTTGTCACGATTTTTAATGACGTAGTGGTAGACCATCATCTCAAGATTATTGAGACTGGCGACAGCGGCGTGGGAGAACATACTCACAGGGCGAACTCACAATTCATAATGACCAGGACGGAATTATATCATGCAGGCCAATGACATTACCTTTTTTCAGCGTTTTCAGGACGACATCCTCGCCGGGCGCAAAACCATCACCATTCGCGATGCAGCGGAGTCGCACTTTAAGCCCGGCGATGTGCTGCGCGTTGGGCGCTATGAAGATGACGGCTATTTTTGCACCATCGCCGTGACCGCGACCTCGACGGTGACGCTCGATACGCTGACCGAACAGCATGCGCAACAGGAGAATATGACTCTCGGGCAGCTGCGGCAGGTCATCAGCGACATCTATCCTGGCGAGAGCCAGTTTTATGTCATTGAATTCAAAGCGCTTTAAGATAATCAGGAACAGCTGTGAGTTGAAATAAAAATGTAACTTTATGATTTTAAAGTATTTACAAATATACATCGTTTTATTTTAGCTAACAGGTGTTCACTGGAATCATTCTCAGTTACCCTAAGTGGGCAATGAAAGCGTTCTTGTTTTCACGGAGTCCAGTATGGTTCGCAAACCATTAATCACTCAGGGATATTCTCTGGCAGAGGAAGTTGCCAACAGCATCAGCCACGGGATCGGGCTGGTGTTCGGTATCGTCGGCCTTGTGTTGCTGCTGGTGCAGGCGGCGGATACAAACGCCAGCGCGACGGCGATCGCCAGCTACAGCCTGTACGGCGGCAGCATGATTATGCTGTTCCTCGCTTCCACGCTCTATCACGCGATCCCGCATCAGCGGGCGAAACAGTGGCTGAAGAAATTCGACCACTGCGCCATCTATTTGCTGATTGCCGGGACCTACACGCCGTTTTTGCTGGTGGGGTTGAATTCACCGCTGGCGAAGGGGCTGATGATCGTCATCTGGAGCCTGGCGCTGCTGGGGATCCTGTTTAAGCTGACCATCGCGCACCGCTTTAAAATTTTGTCGCTGGTGACCTATCTGACCATGGGGTGGCTGTCGCTTATCGTGGTCTATCAGCTGGCAGTGAAGCTGGCGGTGGGCGGGGTAACGCTGCTGGCGGTTGGCGGGGTGGTGTACTCGCTGGGGGTCATCTTCTACGTCTGCAAACGTATTCCTTATAACCACGCTATCTGGCACGGCTTCGTGCTCGGCGGCAGCGTGTGTCACTTCCTGGCGATTTATCTTTACATCGGCCAGTCCTGATAAACATGCCACGGTGGCGCTGCGCTTACCGTGGCTACGATATTCTGCGGCCTGGAAATTCCACGGTGGCGCTACGCTTACCGTGGCTACGATATTCTGCGGCCGGGTAGCCCGGCTAAGGCGCAAGCGCCGCAAGCCGGGAACTTTTCCTTAATTTTCTTCCAGCGAATACGGCAATGGTTTGATGCTCAGGCTGCCGGCATCGTCGCGTACACGGAACACGCTGTCCGGTTCCATGTCGTTATTCATCACTACCTGGACCATCAGGCTTCCGTCATCCAGCTGTACGGCTGCCAGCACCGTACCGGTGCGGCGCCAGTTGTCGCCCATCTTCAGCTCCAGGTCTTCCCCGGCTTCCGGCACCCGGCTGGCGGTCCCTGACAGCGTCCACAGCGCGCGCTTATTGGCGCCGCGGAATTTCGCCCTCGCGACCATTTCCTGGCCGGTGTAGCAGCCTTTTTTGAAGCTGATGCCGCCCAGCGCCTGCAGGTTGGTGGCCTGCGGAATGAACTGCCCGCTGTTAGCGCTGTCGATAACCGGCAGGCCGGCTTCAATATTCAGCGCCAGCCACTGTTGGCTGTTGTTAAACTGCGCTTCGCCGCGCAACGCGTCGGTGACGCGGTTGGCGGTGTCGACATCGGTCACCAGCAGGAAGCGCTCGCCCGGGTGTTCAAACCACAGCAGGCTGGTGGCGCCTTCGCTGACCACCGGGGTGGCAGCGTCGGGCAAGGCGGCGAACAGCGGCGCCAGCGCGGCGCGCGCCTGGAAGCCGGCCACCCCCAGCAGAACCAGATCGTCGTTGGCGGCGATGGTGACTTTGGAGAAGACGGCATATTTTTTCAGCTCGGTCAGCTGCGCGTCGCGCAGGCTGCGGCGCTCAATCCACGCGAAGCCGCCCTCGCGACGGAATACGCGCAGGTTGCTCCACATCTTGCCTTTGGCATCACAGTGGGCGGCAAGCAGATGCTGGGCATCGGTGAGATGACTCACATCGGCGGTAATCTGCCCCTGCAGATATTTTTCGCTGTCCGGCCCGCTAATTGTCGCCAGCGCCCAGTCATCCAGGGTCATCAGCGTTAACGGCAGACGAGCGGAAGAGGAAGGCTGACGCGGAGGAAAAGGTGTAAAAGCCATAGTCATATCCTGAATCGCTTAACGCAGTGTGTGTGACCAATGGTAAAAGAGCTATAGTGCATTGCAAGTGCTTTCAACAGGCCATTTGTGCGCTGGCGTGAGACAGCCGCCTGACGCAGGGAATCAATAAACCCATCATTATTTTAAGGTTTTTATGGAAGGATGCTCGCATTCAGCGATATTCCTGTAAAGTTACGGCAGAAAACGGGTTAAACTAACCTATATTTTGCTGCTGGAAGGTCAACATGGACATTAACAATAAAGCACGTATCCACTGGGCATGCCGCCGCGGGATGCGCGAACTCGACATCTCCATCATGCCGTTCTTTGAGTATGAGTACGATACCCTCAGCGACGCTGACAAACAGCTGTTCATTCGCCTGCTGGAAAATGACGATCCGGATCTGTTCAACTGGCTGATGAACCACGGCAAACCGGCCGATGCGGAGCTGCAGCGGATGGTAACCTTAATTCAGACACGGAATCGGGAACGTGGTCCTGTGGCAATCTGATCTCCGTATCTCCTGGCGCGCGCAGTGGTTTTCCCTGCTGCTTCACGGCGTGGTGGCGGCCCTGGTGCTGTTGGTTCCCTGGCCGCTGAGCTATACCCCGATCTGGCTGCTGCTGCTGTCGCTGGTGGTCTTCGACTGCGTGCGCAGCCAGCGGCGGATCCATGCCCGTCGCGGGGAGATAAAACTGCTCACCGATTCCCGTCTTCGCTGGCAAAACGCCGAATGGGAGATCCTCGGGACGCCGTGGGTTATCAATAGCGGTATGCTGCTGCGTTTGCGCCATGTCGATACCCGGCGCGGACAGCATCTTTGGCTGGCGGCGGACAGCATGGACGCCGGAGAGTGGCGCGATCTGCGCCGGCTGGTGCTGCAAAAACCGGCGCAGGAGTAAGCCGCGTCAGGAAAAGTGTTCGGCCATTTCGCCGAGGATCTGCTCGCACCAGCTCTGGATGCGCTCGTCGCTCAGGTCGTACTGGTTGGTTTCATCCAGCGCCAGGCCAACGAACAGTTGGCCATCGGCGATCACCGGTTTCGGGCTGGTGAACTCATAGCCTTCGGTTGGCCAGTAGCCGACAAACTTCACGCCCCTGGTCGCCAGCTTGTCATGCAGCATGCCGAGCGCGTCAAGGAACCATTCGCCGTAGCCCAGCTGATCGCCCATGCCGTACAGCGCGACGATCTTTCCCTCGAGGTTCAGGGTGTCCAGCTGATCCCAGACCGCTTCCCAGTCTTCCTGAATTTCGCCGAAATCCCAGGTCGGGATGCCAAGGATCAGTACGTCGTACTGGCTCATCAGCGCGGGGGAGTCATCTTTCAGATTGTGCAGCGTCACCAGTTCGGGGCCGATGATATCGCGAATTTTCTCCGCGGCCATTTCGGTGTAGCAGGTACTGGAGCCGTAAAACAGACCTATATTCATCGCGTAAACATCTCGATTCTTGCCGTGAATGGCGGGCAGTGTACCAGAAAGGCGTCCTCTTAAGGCATAATGAGAGCGTTTAACGAACAAAGAGGCCGATGTGAAACAGGATCTGGCACTAATCGAACAGTTTCTCGATGCCCTTTGGCTGGAGCGCAACCTGGCGGAGAATACGCTCAGCGCCTACCGTCGCGATTTGACGATGTTAGTTGAGTGGCTGCACTATCGCGGCCTGTCGCTGGTAAGCGTTGGCAGCGACGATCTGCAGGCCCTGCTGGCTGAGCGGCAGTCCGGCGGCTACAAAGCCACCAGCACCGCGCGCCTGCTGAGCGCCGTGCGCCGTTTTTTCCAGCATCTGTACCGGGAAAAAATTCGCCCGGACGATCCCAGCGCGCTGCTGGCCTCGCCGAAGCTACCGCAGCGGCTGCCAAAAGATCTCAGTGAGGCGCAGGTTGAGCGTCTGCTGCAGGCGCCGCTGGTGGAGCAGCCGCTGGAATTGCGCGATAAAGCGATGCTGGAGGTGCTGTATGCCACCGGCCTGCGCGTCTCGGAGCTGGTGGGGCTGACGATGAGCGACATCAGCCTGCGGCAGGGCGTGCTGCGGGTGGTGGGAAAAGGCAACAAAGAGCGGCTGGTGCCGCTGGGGGAAGAGGCGGTACTGTGGGTGGAAAATTACCTCGAGTATGGTCGCCCCTGGCTGCTGAACGGCGTGGCGTCGGATGTCTTATTTCCCAGCCAGCGCGCCCAGCAGATGACGCGCCAGACCTTCTGGCACCGGATTAAACACTATGCCGTACTGGCGGGGATCGACAGCGAAAAGCTTTCCCCGCACGTGTTACGCCATGCGTTCGCCACGCATTTGCTCAATCATGGCGCCGATCTGCGCGTGGTGCAGATGCTGTTAGGACACAGCGATCTCTCCACCACGCAGATATACACCCACGTGGCGACCGAGCGTCTGCGACAACTTCATCAACAGCACCACCCGCGGGCGTGAGTGCTGAACAAAAGGACTGAGTATGAAAAAAGGTTTATTGATGTTCACCCTGCTGGCGGCCTCCCTTTCAGGAGCGGCGCACGCCGATAGCGCGGCAATTAAACAGTCGCTGGCGAAGCTGGGTGTGCAGAGCACCGATATTCAACCATCGCCGGTTTCCGGGATGAGCACGGTGCTGACCGACAGCGGCGTGCTGTACGTGACCGACGACGGCAAACATATCATCCAGGGGCCGATGTACGACGTGAGCGGCGCGCAGCCGGTCAACGTCACCAACCAGCTGCTGCTGGGTAAGCTGAACGCGCTGAGCAATGAGATGATTGTCTACAAAGCGCCGAAGGAGCAGCACGTCATCACCGTCTTCACCGATATTACCTGCGGCTACTGTCATAAACTGCACGAGCAGATGAGCGACTACAACGCGCTGGGGATCACCGTGCGCTATCTGGCTTTCCCGCGACAGGGTCTGCAAAGCCAGGCGGAGCAGGACATGAAGGCCATCTGGTGCGCGAAAGATCGCAACAAAGCGCTGGATGACGCCATGAATGGTAAAGGCGTGCAGCCGGCGAGCTGCAGCGTAGATATCGCCAAACATTACACCCTCGGCGTGCAGATGGGCGTCAACGGTACGCCGGCGATGGTCCTCAGTAACGGCATGGTGCTGCCGGGCTATCAGGGGCCGAAAGAGCTGAAGGCGTTCCTTGATGAGCACAAAAAACAGACAAGCGGTAACTGATTCGCGTGAAACAACAGATACAACTACGCCGCCGCGAGGCGGTTGACGGCGTCGAACTCCCCGCCGACCTGCCGCCGCTGCTGCAGCGGCTATATGCCAGCCGCGGGGTGCGCAGCGCGCAGGAGCTGGAGCGCAGCGTCAAAGGCATGCTCCCCTGGACGCAGCTCACCGGCGTTGAAAAAGCGGTCGAGATGCTGCATGACGCGTTCCAGAAAGGGTTGCACATCGTGGTGGTCGGTGATTTTGACGCCGACGGCGCCACCAGCACCGCGCTCAGCGTGTTGGCCCTGCGCGCGCTGGGTTACGGCAACGTCTCCTATCTGGTGCCGAACCGCTTTGAAGACGGCTACGGTTTAAGCCCGGAAGTGGTCGATCAGGCCCATGCTCGCGGCGCGCAGATGATCATGACCGTCGACAACGGGATCTCGTCCCATGCCGGCGTCGATCATGCCCATGCGCTGGGGATCCCGGTGCTGGTGACCGATCACCATCTGCCGGGCGAGACGCTGCCGGCGGCGGAAGCTATCGTTAATCCCAACCTGCGCGATTGCGACTTCCCGTCAAAATCACTGGCCGGGGTGGGGGTGGCGTTTTATCTGATGCTGGCGCTGCGCACTTTTCTGCGCGATAAAGGCTGGTTCGACGCTCGCGGCATCCCCGCGCCGAACCTTGCCGAGCTGCTGGATCTGGTGGCGCTTGGCACCGTCGCGGACGTCGTGCCGCTGGATGCTAACAACCGTATCCTCACCTGGCAGGGGTTAAGCCGCATTCGCGCCGGCAAATGTCGGCCCGGTATTAAGGCGCTGCTGGAAATTGCCAACCGCGATCCGCAAAAGCTGGCGGCCAGCGACCTCGGTTTCGCCCTCGGGCCGCGCCTGAACGCGGCGGGACGGCTGGACGACATGTCGGTCGGCGTCGCGCTGCTGCTGTGCGACAACATCGGCGAAGCGCGGGTGCTGGCCAACGAGCTCGATGCGCTTAATCAGACGCGCAAAGAGATTGAGCAGGGGATGCAGGCGGAAGCGCTAACGCTCTGTCAGCAGCTGGAGCGCAGCGCCGATACCCTGCCCGGCGGGCTGGCGATGTACCATCCGCAATGGCATCAAGGGGTAGTCGGCATTCTCGCCTCGCGGATTAAGGAGCGCTTCCATCGCCCGGTTATCGCTTTTGCGCCTACCGGCGACGGCACGCTGAAAGGCTCCGGTCGTTCCATTCAGGGGTTGCATATGCGCGATGCGCTGGAGCGCCTTGATACGCTTTATCCCGGGCTAATCCTGAAGTTCGGCGGCCATGCGATGGCGGCGGGCTTATCGCTGGAGGAGGCGCGTTTTGAAGAGTTTCAACAGCGCTTCGGCGAGCTGGTGACCGAATGGCTGGATCCTGCGCTGTTGCAGGGCGAGGTGGTTTCCGATGGCCCGCTGGCGGCGGCGGAGATGAGCATGGAAGTGGCGCAGATGCTGCGCGACGCCGGGCCGTGGGGGCAGATGTTCCCGGAACCGCTGTTTGACGGTCGTTTTCGCCTGCTGCAGCAGCGGCTGGTGGGCGAGCGTCACCTGAAGGTGATGGTCGAACCGGTTGACGGCGGGCCGCTGCTGGACGGTATCGCCTTCAACGTTGATACTTCCATCTGGCCGGATAACGGCGTGCGTGAAGTCCAGTTAGCCTACAAGCTCGACATCAACGAGTTCCGCGGCAACCGTAGCCTGCAGCTGATCATCGATCACCTCTGGCCAAATTGACAACAGTGTAGGAATAAGGGCGCGAATCCGGTAGAATTCCGCTCTTATCACCGCATTTTGACAAATCCATTAAAAGAAACCGACCATGTTTGAAATAAATCCGGTAAAAAACCGCATTCAGGACCTCACGGAGCGCTCCGACGTTCTTAGGGGGTATCTTTGACTACGATGCCAAGAAAGAGCGTCTCGAAGAAGTAAACGCCGAGCTGGAACAGCCGGACGTGTGGAACGAACCCGAACGCGCCCAGGCGCTGGGTAAAGAGCGTTCTTCCCTGGAAGCCATCGTAGATACCCTGGATCAGATGTCCCAGGGGCTGGAAGACGTTGCCGGCCTGCTGGATCTGGCCGTGGAAGCGGATGACGAAGAGACCTTTAACGAAGCCGTCGCCGAGCTGGATACCCTGGAAGAGAAGCTGGCGCAGCTTGAGTTCCGCCGCATGTTCTCCGGCGAATACGACAGCGCCGATTGCTACCTTGACATTCAGGCCGGTTCCGGCGGCACCGAAGCCCAGGACTGGGCCAGCATGCTGATGCGCATGTACCTGCGCTGGGCGGAAGCGCGCGGCTTTAAGACCGAAATCATCGAAGAATCCGAAGGTGAAGTCGCGGGGATTAAATCCGTGACCATTAAGATCATTGGCGATTACGCCTACGGCTGGCTGCGTACGGAAACCGGCGTTCATCGTCTGGTGCGTAAGAGCCCGTTCGATTCCGGCGGCCGCCGTCATACCTCCTTCAGCTCCGCGTTCGTTTACCCGGAAGTGGAAGACGATATCGATATCGAAATTAACCCGGCCGACCTGCGCATTGACGTATACCGCGCCTCCGGCGCCGGTGGTCAGCACGTTAACCGTACGGAATCCGCGGTGCGTATTACCCATATCCCGACCGGGTTGGTGACGCAGTGCCAGAACGACCGTTCGCAGCACAAAAACAAAGACCAGGCCATGAAGCAGATGAAAGCAAAGCTTTATGAACTGGAGATGCAGAAGAAAAATGCCGAGAAGCAGGCGATGGAAGACAACAAGTCCGATATCGGCTGGGGCAGCCAGATCCGCTCTTACGTGTTGGATGACTCGCGTATTAAAGATCTGCGTACCGGGGTGGAAACCCGCAACACTCAGGCGGTGCTCGACGGCAGCCTGGACCAATTTATCGAAGCAAGTTTGAAAGCAGGGTTATGAGGAACCAACATGTCTGAACAACAAGCACAGGGCGCTGACGCGGCAATTGACCTTAATAATGAACTGAAAACCCGTCGCGAGAAGCTGGCTGCGCTGCGTGAGCAGGGCGTCGCTTTCCCGAACGATTTCCGTCGTGACCATACCTCTGACCAACTGCACGCTGACTTCGATGGCAAAGAAAACGAAGAGCTGGAAGCGCTGAACGTTGAAGTGGCCGTTGCTGGCCGCATGATGACCCGTCGTATCATGGGTAAAGCGTCCTTCGTGACCCTGCAGGACGTAGGCGGCCGCATCCAGCTGTACGTGGCGCGTGATGACCTGGCGGAAGGCGTTTATAACGACCAGTTCAAAAAGTGGGACCTCGGCGACATCATCGCCGCTCGCGGTAAGTTGTTCAAGACCAAAACCGGTGAGCTATCCATCCACTGCACCGAGCTGCGTCTGCTGACCAAAGCTCTGCGCCCGCTGCCGGACAAATTCCACGGCCTGCAGGATCAGGAAGCGCGTTACCGTCAGCGTTACCTGGACCTGATCTCCAACGATGAATCTCGTAAGACCTTCAAAGTGCGTTCGCAGATCCTGGCGGGCATCCGTCAGTTCATGGTTGGCCGCGGCTTTATGGAAGTAGAAACCCCGATGATGCAGGTGATCCCGGGCGGCGCTTCCGCGCGTCCGTTCATCACCCATCATAACGCGCTGGATCTGGACATGTACCTGCGTATCGCGCCGGAACTGTACCTCAAGCGTCTGGTGGTTGGCGGCTTCGAACGCGTCTTCGAGATCAACCGTAACTTCCGTAACGAAGGGATCTCCGTTCGTCATAACCCAGAGTTCACCATGATGGAACTCTACATGGCTTATGCGGATTACAAAGATCTGATCGAGCTGACCGAATCTCTGTTCCGCACCCTGGCGCAGGACATCCTCGGCAACACCGAAGTGCCTTACGGCGACCAGGTGTTCGACTTCGGCAAGCCGTTTGAAAAACTGACCATGCGCGAAGCGATCAAGAAATACCGTCCGGAAACCGAGATGGCGGATCTGGATAACTTTGATTCCGCGAAAGCGATCGCTGAATCTATCGGCATCAAAGTGGAGAAGAGCTGGGGTCTGGGCCGTATCGTGACCGAGATCTTCGAAGAAGTGGCGGAAGCGCACCTGATCCAGCCGACCTTCATCACCGAATACCCGGCGGAAGTTTCTCCGCTGGCGCGCCGTAACGACGTCAACCCGGAAATCACCGACCGCTTTGAATTCTTCATTGGCGGCCGTGAGATCGGTAACGGCTTTAGCGAGCTGAACGACGCCGAAGACCAGGCTCAGCGCTTCCAGGATCAGGTTGATGCGAAAGCCGCAGGCGACGACGAAGCAATGTTCTATGACGAAGACTATGTCACCGCGCTGGAACACGGCCTGCCGCCGACCGCTGGTCTGGGTATCGGTATCGACCGTATGGTCATGCTGTTCACCAACAGCCACACCATCCGCGACGTTATTCTGTTCCCGGCGATGCGTCCGCAGAAATAATCGCCCTTCGCGAAAAGCAAAAAACCCGGCTTGCCGGGTTTTTTTATGTCTGATGTGAGGTCCTAAGGCTGGCGTAGCCTGGCTCAGCGCAGCGCAAGCCGGGGATCCCGGATGGCGGCGTAAACGCCTTATCCGGGCTACGCAATGGCGCAGAACCGTAGGCCTGTGCAAGCGTAGCGCCGCCAGGCATTAATGACAGGCACAGGGCTGCGCCTGGCCTGGAGAATAGTCAGCTTACCCGCGCATACGCGCAACAAAGTCGGTCAGCGCCTGGCGGGCGTCCCGATTTTCCGCTTCCAGCACCATCCACGGGCTGAACGCCCACGGCGTGGCGGCCAGCGCGCTTAACATGGTTGCCAGGTCAACCCACTGATAGTCCATGACTTCATCGTCGTTAGGCTGCACTTCGCTTACCACGCGCGCGGCATATACCGGGCACACTTCGTTCTCAACGATACCGTTTGGGGCGACCGCCCGGTAGCGGAAGGCCGGGTGAACCGGCGCGATATCAGAGATCTCCACACCGAGTTCGAAGCGACAGCGGCGCGTGACGGCCTGCTCGAAGGTCTCGCCCTGCTGGGGGTGTCCGCAGACCGAGTTGGTCCATACCCCGGGCCAGGCTTTTTTGCCCAACGAACGGCGAGTGACCAGTAACTGACCCTGCTGGTTAAACAGCCAGCAGGAAAACGCGAGATGTAAAGGGGTATCAAACGTATGGGCGGCATACTTCTCCAGCATACCGGCAGGCTGATCCTGCTCATCCAGCAAAATGACGTGTTCCCCGGCCATGACGACTCCTGAAAATAAAAAATGACCCGGCACAAACCCGCCGGGTCATGTACTCAGGCCACTAGGGTAGCCCATAAATGGGAGAAAGGCATTACCAAAACAAGCCCTGGAGGCAGCTCTGTGAACGGCAACGCGCAATAGCGAGGAGAGGCCGCCGCGCCGCGTGGCGCAAATATGAATTTCTGCCTGCCGCAGACCGCGCGCTAGGGACGGGGGATAATGGTTTCGCCATCAGGGATGACGCCCTGCGCCGCGGACTGGTATGATATTCGCCCTGATTGCGAGGTAAGTGGTTGTGTTAAGTGCAGGATGCCTGATGATGAAACGCTTTTATATGACACTGATGCTGGCGGCAAGCCTGGTGCTGGCCGGCTGCTCCAGCACCTCCGATTCCGGTGGCACCTACACCGTTAAACGCGGCGATACCCTGTACGGCATCTCCCGCACCACCGGCACCAGCGTTCGCGATCTGGCCCGCCTGAATAACATCTCCCCGCCTTACACCATTGAGGTGGGGCAGAAGCTGAAGCTTAACGGCAGCAGTTCAACGAAGACAACGAAGAAAAAATCTTCCTCTACGCGCACCGCGGCTGACACGCCTTCGTCCGCGGTACCTCAGTCCTCCTGGCCGCCGGTGGGACAGCGCTGCTGGCGCTGGCCGACCAGCGGCAAAGTGGTCCTGCCTTATTCCACCGCCGATGGCGGCAATAAAGGCATTGATATCGCCGGAACCCGCGGCCAGCCGGTGTATGCCGCCGGGGCGGGCAAGGTGGTCTACGTCGGCAATCAGCTGCGCGGCTATGGCAATCTGATCATGATTAAGCACAGCGAGGATTACATCACCGCCTATGCCCACAACGATAAGCTAATGGTGAATAATGGCCAGAGCGTGAAGGCCGGCCAGCAAATTGCCACCATGGGCAGTACGGATGCCGACTCAGTGCGGCTGCATTTCCAGATCCGCTACCGGGCGACAGCCATCGATCCGCTGCGTTACCTGCCGCCGCAGGGAAGTAAACCTAAGTGCTAAAAGGTTATTTTATCGCCAGTCAGCATCCGGCAGGCTTGTCACAGGGTGCGTAAGGGCTATAATGCTTCTCGCACCTCTTCGCGGGCGTAGTTCAATGGTAGAACGAGAGCTTCCCAAGCTCTATACGAGGGTTCGATTCCCTTCGCCCGCTCCAAACAAACATCTCTCAACGTCTACTTAAGTCTATAAAACCCAGTAACCACAGGCACTAACGTCGATTCTCGTTATTTCTACGTCTACTTACATCTACCGGAATCTACACATCTGTGTGTATAGTAATGCGTATAGCCCGCGCTCTACACTTTGGAACTATACACAATGCCACTCACAGACCTTGAAATCAGGCGCTCTAAGCCGCTAGATAAGCCCTATACACTCAATGATGGTAATGGGCTTTCGCTTCTCGTTGAGCCGAACGGATCGAAGGGGTGGCGTTTCCGCTATCGGTTTGATGGAAAGCCCAAGATGCTGTCGCTTGGCACGTATCCGCTTACCTCTCTTACCGAAGCCAGACAAAAGCGGGATGAAGCCAAAAAGCTGGTGGCCGCGGGTATCAACCCCAGCGATGTGCGCAAGAGGGATAAGCAGGACCGGCAGAACGAAATCAGCAATACCTTTGAGGCTATCGCCCGCGAATGGTACGAGAAGCGTATCGACCGGTGGTCCGTCTCATATTCGGAGGAAATGCTAAAGACGTTTGAGACTGATGTTTTCCCGTATATCGGCGGCCGCCCTATCGCAGACATTAAACCGATGGAGTTAATGGGAGTTCTGTCCCGCTTGGACGAGCGAGGGGCAACGGAAAAACTGCGGAAAGTACGGCAGCGCTGCGGCGAGGTCTGGCGCTATGCCATCGTCACAGGCCGGGCGGAGTATAACCCCGCGCCGGATCTGGCCAGTGCGTTTTCTCCCCATAAAAAAGAGCATTACGCCTTTTTGAAGACCGAGGAATTGCCGGGATTTTTCAGAACGCTCAACACATACAGCGGCAGTATTGTGGTAAAGCTGGCGATGCGCCTGCAGGTTCTTACCGGATTGCGCCCCGGTGAACTCAGGCAAGGGGAGTGGTCAGAGATAGACTTTGATAAACGCATATGGGAAGTGCCACCAGCCAGAATGAAAAAGCGGCGCCCGCATTGCGTGCCGTTATCAGATCAGGCTATTGCCATTCTGGAGCAGCTAAAGCCGATTACCGGCCAATATATTTTCATATTCCCCGGGCGTATCCATCACAGCAAACCCATGAGTGAAATGGCTATGAACGTGCTGATCCGCCGGATAGGCTACGCAGGTCGCGTTACCGGACACGGATTCCGCCACACCATGAGTACCATTCTGCATGAGCAGGGTTACAACACCGCCTGGATTGAAACCCAACTGGCGCACGTTGATAAGAACTCCATCCGCGGTACCTACAACCACGCTCAGTATCTGGACGGTCGGCGGGAAATGCTCCAGTGGTATGCCGACTATATGGCGGCTCTGGAGAATGGTGAAAATGTGGTGCATGGCTCGTTCGGGAAACGTGCTTGACTGGATACATAGACAGTATATGCAGACGATAGTAGACTTAGGTAGACGAACAAAGAATAGGCTATGTCTAGGCTGATCCCCGAAAACCCGTACACCTCTGCGGGCTGGCATAGTCGCTAAAATCAGAGGACGCGAGGTGGCGTTATGGTCGTGTCTGTCGCGCAGTTATTGGCAGAGAAAAATAGTGTTATTTCTTTCTCGGATACAGTTTCCTTCATATTAGAAGACAATGACTTTTTAAATTTTCATGATGTTGTTCAGTTTATTTATAGGAATTTCAATCTTGTAAGTGATGATGTTTCTAATAGCTTGGCAAGTTGTTCTTACGATAGAATTAAAGGAGTGTCTGAGTCTGATGAGATTGCAGCCGAAAGCCTCGAGACATTAGAGTACTTGATATCATCAAACTGGATATCAGGTATAGATAATGAAGGGCAAGGTGGATATTTTTCTATTTATAATAACGAAGGGTATGAAAATGGTTCGCGTAAGGATTTCTTCTTTCGTAAGAATGAATTGATTCATGTGCTTACTTCTGCCGGGATTGCATTCAGGTTTGATGAACAACTTGATAATGAAAATGAAGCAGAAGGCAGTGTGCAGGAATTTGAAAAGAGAATTAAAATATTATCAGATGAAAATACAATATTAAAAAGCGAACTTGATGAACTAAGGCATGATAAGCCCAAATATCTTGGTGTATTTAGAGGCGATGATCCATTATTAATTGCTATCAACATAAGAAATGTTGAGTGGGCATCATTTGATGAGAATGATGCTCGAGTCACGACGCCATCTGCAGATTATGTAATTGAGAAACTGAAGGAGCAATATGGAATGTCACATGCGCTTGCTAGTGCCATTGAAAGAGTTGCCTGCCCAATAGTTAGAAAGTCTTCTTAGACTGTTTGAGTACCGCCATGAGCCATGATGTATCATGGATGCCAGTCCTTGTACATACCTCACATATCAATCTACCCTGACCCTTAGGGTAGAATAGTAAATTAAATCAGTCATCTATATCAACCCTAAGGGTCAAAGCCAATCCAGGTCCCTTACCCTCAAGGTAAAATGTACCTAAATACCCTTAACCCTAAGGATATAAAAATGTCGTCTTTTTTGTGCAATTATATACCTTGTAAACCGCAATAGACGTTACGAGGTAAATATGACTCAGTCACTTATAAGATTTTCTGAAGTACAACGAAGAACTGGATATAGTAAAGCGTGGATTTACCGATTGATTAGCGAGCATCGCTTTCCTCAGCCAATCAAAATAGGTGCTCGTGCAATCGCGTTTGTTGAAGGTGAAATAGATGAGTGGATCGATCGACGCATTGCTGAATCGCGTGGTGAGGTGGCCTGATGCAAAGAAAACAGTCCATGCAGCCTTAAATCTGACTAATTAACCTCAGGTAACCAACGATGAAAAACATTAATGGCCTCATAGGGCAGGGCTTAACTCACCCTATAGGCAGCCAGAGAGAATTTCTTACCCTACACAAACAGGAAGTGCGTATTGATTCTCGAGTAATTGCTGATCGCGCCGGAATAAAACATGGAAGCCTAGTCGCGACGATTAAAATGCATCAGAGCAAATTGCGTGAACTTGGCACATTACCACGTCAGTCTCTGAAAGAGTTTTCCGATTTGAAATCGGGAAACTCTAAGAGTAAAGGCGGAAGACCAGAAATCAGTTATCTGCTTAACGAGCCACAACTTGATTACACACTCCGTATTATTCGTGGGCGTGATCCTGAACGAATGAATCAGTTCAAGCTAGACATAACTAAGGCGCTCTCTAAACGACGAGTCGTTGAACCCATTCGTCGCGAATATCTGCCTGGTTATCACGAAAGCCGTGATGGTCTTAAGGCGTTAGGCGCGCAGCGTCATCACTATATCAATCTGGCCCGAGCCGAAAATCGTTTAGCTGGCCTGTCGGATGGTGAGCGCGGATCCGCCGACGAGCAGCAATTAGGGTTGCTGGTAGTAATGCAGAAAATTGAACAAGCGGCTTTTAACGAAGCTGTGCATAGCGGAATGAGCCCGAGTGATGCAGTACGGGAAGTCGCACGCAGAATGGATACATTTGCGTCATTGCTCAGCACAAAACCGTTACTGGGGGGAGAAAATGTTTAACCCAATTCAACCTCCCTGCTCACCTGCAGTATCCATAAATTGCAGCTGTAATCACATTGCGGAGACTATACGCAAAAACCACTTGCTGGCGCTTGGTGTATTAGTCTACCCTGAAAAGGCACCAGCAAAATCTGGTGCCGGGATTGGCGTCCTGATAACCTGTATAGTGCCGACACGCACTAAGCGTGTTTTTTTGTCGGCAAAATTCCTGCACACCCAAATTATGGTGGGCTGGATGAGGCTTCCGAAAGGAAGGCCGGTGTCTATACAGGCCGGTTACGCCAACCTTGTTCAGCTCACCACCAGTCTGAGATTGGCGTCTCATGGTGGTGAATTTACGATTCACTGTATAGAGGCTGCCACTATGGCTACTACCCCTACCCAAAATCCACAATTTATCTGGATCATCGCTGCTATACGCCGCGATATCGAATCCGTCACTGTAAAAATCTTCCACGTTGCCGCGGTCTCTGAACGCGAAGCCCGTCGCACTTTAGTGCGTGATCATGTTTGTTTTTTCGCTGGCCGCATCCGTCTGACGGAGGTGGATCATGCGTAATAACTGCCTCCCTACAGCGATCGCTGAGAAGCCTTATCTGCTCGATGAACTCACCTACGAAACAGAATGTGTGTTGGCAATCCTAAGAACAATTAATGATGTCAGCGATCCACACACCAAAAGCCACCTCGTAGACTCCGCCGAACTTATTGGTACTCAGTTGTTGAAAAAGCTAGAGCATAACGCACGTCTGGAAGATGGTGATTGCGAATGAAAAATATCGACCTCATCCGTGAAGTTACCCTGGCTGCAGCTGATCGCTGGCCTACAGTGCTGGCTGGGCTGCATATCGATGTGCCGGATTCACCGCGCCGGCACGCACCGTGCCCGGCCTGCGGAGGCTCGGATCGCTTCCGTTTCGATGATGGCGGCCGCGGTAGCTTTATCTGCAACCAGTGCGGCGCTGGTGACGGGCTGGACTTAATCAAGCGGGTTAACAACTGTGACACCACGGAGGCGGCGCAGCTTGCCGCTGATGTGCTGGGTATTGATTACCGGACGGTGAAACAGGACGAAGCGACAGCTAGCCAGAAGCGGGAACAAATGAAAGCCGAAAGCCAGCAGCGCGAGCAGGAACGCCAACGGCGCAAATTGGCTGAAATAGAACAGCGCCGCGGTTTATTTGTGAGCCACTGGCAGAGGCTCACAAATGCGGCCGCATCCGGAGAAAGCCAATACCTGACAGGGAAAGAACTAAGCGGATTCACGTTCCCGATCCTGGCGGACGGCAGCTTGCTGCTGTCGCTGGTGGACGATACCGGCACAGTAACAGCTGCGCAGACCATTACACCACAGGGTGAAAAACGTCTTCTGACCGGCTCGGCGAAGCGAGGTGCATACCATGCTGTAAACGTAGCAGACGCACCGCAGAGTGTTTTAATTGCTGAAGGGCTGGCAACAGCCTTATCTGTCCATCTGATACGCCCGGAAGCACTGACGGTATGCGCCATAGACGCTGGCAACCTGCAGCCCGTCGCCCAGGCCATGCATCAGCGTTACCCGAATGCGCAGATCATCATTGCTGCCGACAACGATATTAAGCCCGGAGAGCCAAATACAGGCAAAGACGCTGCGGAGAAAGCTGCAAAGGCCGTCTCTGGATGGGTGGCTTTACCACCAACGGTGGAAAAGGCCGACTGGAACGACTACCACCAGCAGCATGGCCTAGAAGCCGCTACAACGGCGTTTAAGAATTCGATGTATCAACCGCAGGAGCCTGAAGTGTCCGCGAAACTGCAAGTGATCAACGGAGGGAAGAAGGGCGCATCAAAACCTGAATCCCTGCGACCTCATGTCGAAAGCCGTGTTGACGGTGTTTATTGGGTTGAGCCCAAATCAGACAAAGATACCGGGGAAATCATCAGCCGTGAAAGCTGGTTGTGCTCTGCTCTGGAGGTTGTCGGTATTGGCATTGATGACAGTAAAACCCGGTATTTGATCCTGCGCTGGCAGGCATTAGGTTCGAAGGGGGACACCGTCCAGGCGATACCACTTGCTGATATCGGTGAGCGTGAGGGATGGCGAACGCTCAAGTCGGGTGGGGTAAACGTCACAACCAAAAGCGGTTTACGTGCAACGCTAGCCGACTGGCTGCAGAGCTGTGCCAATGGAGAGGTATGGCGCATTGCTCATGCTACGGGCTGGCAGTGTGGCGCCTATATCATGCCCGATGGTGAGATCATCGGTACGCCAGAACAACCGGTGCTTTTTAATGGACGGAGTTCTGCAGCATCCGGTTACACCACCAGCGGCACCGTTGATAGCTGGAGGGAGAGTGTAGGACGTCTTGCCTTTGGGAATTACTCGATGATGACTGGTGTAGCCGCAGCATTGGCCGCCCCGCTGATTGGCCTTGCTGGTGCTGATGGATTCGGTATCCACCTCTACGAACAGTCGAGCGCGGGTAAGACTACCACTGCTAATGTGGCCTCCAGTCTTTACGGCAATCCAGATGTACTGCGTCTCACCTGGTACGGTACTGCGCTGGGGCTGGCGAATGAAGCTGCCGCACATAATGACGCGCTGATGCCGCTAGACGAAATCGGCCAGGGCGCTGATCCGGTGGAGGTCTACAAATCTGCCTACGCACTGTTTAACGGCACGGGTAAGCTGCAGGGAGCGAAGGAAGGCGGAAACCGTGACCTGAAGCGCTGGCGTACTGTGGCCATCAGTACCGGTGAGATGGATCTGGAAACATTCATCGCCAGTGCCGGCCGTAAAGCTAAAGCGGGCCAACTGGTTCGCCTGCTTAACATTCCAATGCGTCGGGCAGTGCGTTTTCATGAGCATACCAATGGTAAACACCATGCCGATGCTCTGAAGGATGCATACCAGCATCACCACGGAGTGGCCGGGCGTGAGTGGATTAAGTGGCTGGCTGACCACCAGCACGAGTCAGTAAGCGCTGTCAGAGCAGCGGAAGAACGCTGGCGTAGCTTGATCCCGTCGGATTATGGGGAGCAGGTCCATCGCGTCAGCGCCCGGTTCGCGATTCTGGAAGCCGCACTGCTGTTGGGTAAGGTGATCACCGGTTGGGATGAGCAAACGTGTCGGGATGCTATCCAATACAGCTATAACGCTTGGCTACGCGAATTTGGTACTGGCAACAAAGAGCATCAGCAGATTATCGAGCAAGCCGAAGATTTCCTGAACAGATTCGGACTTAGTAGGTTTGCACCGTTGCCATATGAACCAAGAGATCTGCCTATTCCTAATCTGGCAGGGTTCCGTTCCAAAGGGAATCATGATACTGACCTGATTGTTTTCTATGCTTTTCCGGCAACCTTCAATGATGAAATCGCGCGAGGGTTCAACAAAGGACAATTTGCTGAAGTCCTGAAGAAAGCTGGAATGCTCACACCACCCAGTAACGGTCGCGGGTACCAAAAAAAGGGCCCCCGTATAGAAGGGCGGCAGCCATGGTTTTATGTACTGCAGTATCTGCCGGATGACGACCAGCCAGAGTAAAAGCATTCTTTCATGTGTGTAGTTTAGGTGTTGGTTCAGTTGGTTCAGTTGCCTCAGTAGTGATATGCATCTGTTTAATAAGGTTTCATGTTTGAAAAATGAACCAACATTGAGGCAACAAACTACCATTTTGAACCAACACTGAATCAGGTACAGGGCATCAGAAGAGAGAGGATCACAGCGATGACAGCTCAAATTTCAGCGTATGGCCGGCTGGTGGCCGACCCGCAGACCAGAACAACTGGAAAAGGTACGAACATGGCTATGGCCCGTCTGGCGGTGGCGTTGCCTTGTAATGCGTCAGATAACGGAGAGGCTACTTTCTGGTTGGGCGTGATTGCTTTTGGTAAACAGGCCGATGCGCTGGCCAAACATCGTAAAGGCGACCTTGTCAGTGTGGCGGGCAATATGCAGCTCAATCAGTGGATTGGTCAGGATGGCGGTACACAGCAAGGCTATCAGGTCATTGCGGACAGTGTACTCAGTGCCAGAACGGTACGCCCAAGAGGTAAAGCGGGACAACAGGGGCAAGCTACAGACGCCCTACGACGGGCCCATGAACATCAAGCGCCCACCACCGGGTATGAAGGATACGACCAGACGCCACCTGATCTTGACCCTCCATCTCCGAACAGCTTTTGTATCTTAAGTTAACGATGTCCGCTGCCGCCGGTATTCCCTCGGGGAGTGATATCCCAGCGCGCTGTGCGGGTGGTTTTCATTGTAATGCGTGAACGCTACTGCAAGGTTTCGCAGTGCTGTTCTCACATCCGGTTTTGGCATGAACGCGATATAGTCTTCTTTCATCGTTTTCACGAACCGTTCGGCCATGCCATTACTCTGCGGGCTGCTCACCGCTGTTGTGCAGGGCTCCAGATTCAGCTCTCTCGCGAACCTCCACGTTTCATACGCGGTATACGCTGAACCGTTGTCCGTCAGCCACTGCACCGCTGTATCGGGCAACCTGTCGCCGAAGCGCTTTTCCACCGACCTCAGCATCACATCCTGCACGGTTGAACTGTCATAGCCTCCCGTGCTTGCTGCCCAGTCTATGGCCTCACGGTCGCAGCAGTCCAGCGCGAACGTTACCCGCAGTTTTTCGCCGTTGTCGCAGCCGAACTCGAAGCCATCTGAACACCAGCGCATATCGCTTTCTGCCACCGCTATCTTGCCCTTATGTTCACGCTTCGGTCGCTCTGGTTTGTCATGCAACAACAACAGGTTATGCTCGCTCATTATCCTGTAAAGCCGTTTGGCGTTCACAGGTGGCTGTCCCTCTGTGCGACGTTGCTTGCGCAGGATGCCCCACACGCGTCGATAACCATAACTCGGCATATCGCTGATGATGTCGAGGATAGCCGACAGTATTTCTTCGTCTGCTTCGTCATTACGCCGGTTACAGCGCTTGTCCTGCCAGTCGGCAGAACGGTTAATCCGCAGTGACAGCTGCGCACGCGACACGCCCATGGTGCGGCTGACCAGGGCTATTCCCCGTCCTTTGGCAACAAGGGCGCGTGCGCTATCCATTTTCGCGACTGGCCGTACTCCACGGCTTCTTTCAGGATCTCAACTTCCATCGTCTTCTTGCCCAGAAGGCGCTGAAGTTCCCGGACCTGCTTCAGAGCAGCAGTAAGCTCAGAAGCAGGAACGACTTCCTCTCCGGCCGCAACGGCGGTGAGGCTGCCTTCCTGATATTGCTTCTTCCACTTAAACAGCAGGCTGGGCTGGATACCATGCAGGCGGGCGACATGGGAGACATTCATGCCCGGCTCCATCGTCTGCTGGATAATGGCGATCTTCTCCTGAGGAGTTTTACGTTTACGGGCTTCTTGCCCTAACAGGATCCCGGTCATCTCAAAATTGGCGTTAGTGTTAGACATATATTCAAGCCTATCTCTTATCTGGAGATACAGCTACTGTCCGGTGTTTCAGGGGGCTACATCACCACCTTATGACGATGATTTTTGACATTGGTATGGATCAGTAATATGCGACTGACTACAGAACAGAAAGCGGAGATTGTTCGCCTTAAACGCAGTGGCGTCGGATACCGCACGATCGCGAGTAAAATGGGATTCAGGCCCAGCACGGTGAGTAGCTTCTGCCAGCGCAGTGGATTGTTCGCTGATAATCCAGCTCACAGGGCTCTGTTCACTATCCCTGAGCCGTTCTTTTCGAGCGTACCTGCGTTGATAAAGCCACTGCCACTCCAGAAAGTCATTACCGGCCATAAGCAAACTGATGCCTACCTGTGGGTGCTGGAAGTGATTCAGCTGAATGAGCCTGCGCATCTGGCCGCTGCGTGGCAGTTTGAACGCTACATGTAAAACCATACCACCCCATGAAAATGCCCATATCTTATTTATAGGCAGAAATGGTGTGTTCTGGCTATGTATGGCAGAAACGGTGTGTTCTGCCTATAGATAGGCAGGCTTGATGTGTTCTGGCTATGTATAGGCAAATGTGACGTGTTTTGCCTATGAGCCTTATCCACCCTCTATTTTGTTCGCTAATTAATCAATTTCCTTTCTGGCAACGATCGAATTTATTCTTTCAATAATTGCAATATAAGCAATGATCATTTCATTTAATGAAATTAAACTGACTGTATAAATATCAGGAGGTGGTCATGTCAAAACAGTCCGTCAAACCTGTCTTGCTCAGCGAGGCACAAATTCAGGCAATCAGAAAAATTCAGGAAAAGCAGCGCCAGCAATCAGGTATCGGCGTTGCGCCAACTATCCATGAAATCGCAAGGGGGCTGGTGGACAAAGCCTTGCAACAGCATTTGGGCTAAAGGCTCTAACTTGTTGATACAAAGCAAAATAACTAACTGCTTATTATTCATGCAGATGTTAAGTGTTTTAGGGTTAATAAAGGTAACTATGAAATGAATATCACTGACGAAGAGTTACTGCAGGAAGTCCAGAGAATCATCGACAAAGCATCGTTAACAGAACAGATCGCCCTAACCGATTTGCTTCAACGGTATGAGTTGGCTGTCTCTGTGGCCAAGTACGCATTACCTGGTTATCCATTAGGGGTTTTAGACTTTCTCGCGGCCGCAACAAAACCAGCTACCGTTCAATCATCTGACCTGCATGATACCGCTCAAGATAAAACCGATGGGAAATCAGCACCAGCACCTGGTGGGAGTAAATACCACTAGCCCCATGATACTTCTAACATAACATTCTCGGGAGAAAAGCATGCCAACCGTACCGCAGTATCAGCGCCAGAGCCAGACGCAAGCCGCCCCGGTAATGACCACTAATTTACGCGTGCCGGAGAATCCACTTGTTCAGGGTATCCAGCAGGCCGCGGATACATCGATTAATATGATGGTTCAGGCCAAACGTAAAGCTGATGTAGCAAATATTCAGGATGGACTATTGAAAGTCGCCGCATTTGGCGATGATCAAATGAACAACCAACAAAATGGATTAATAACCAAACAAGGAAAAGCCGCGCTTGGGCAATCAGATCTGATTGTTTCAAAGGCTACTAAACATGCTGAGGATATAGCTGCCACTCTGCCAGATGGTGATGTGCGCGACAACTTTATGCGTCAGGCACAAATGCAAATCCTGTCATTAAAAAATCAGGCCGTAAGATATGAAGTAGATCAGCACCAACAATATGAGTCTGGTATGCAGGATGCAACCAGAAAATTATGGATACAAAGAGAATCAGAATCATGGAATGATCAGCAGGCAGCAGCTTTTGCTAGACAGCAGAGAATAATTGCAACTTCGAGCTATGGGGCTGCAAGAGGGTGGTCAAGAGAGCAAATGCTTGCAGAAATAGAAAAGGATAACCAGGAAGCAACTGAGCTAAGAGCTAAAAATTATGCTGTAGCCAATCCAATGGGATGGCTTAGCGGTGATTTCTCAGCGGATGATAGTGGGGTGCTGGATCTGCGGGCTGTAGGTATTGTTGAAAGCGGTGGAAAGCACCGCAATGCTGACGGTAGTCTGGTTACATCTCCAAAAGGTGCCCAGGGAGAATTTCAGTTAATGCCTGAAACAGGCAAAGAACTTGCGGCTAAAAGAGGACAGGAATATAACCCTGATGATCCTGAACAGCATGCGCAGTTAGCAAAAGACTACGCCGGGCAGCTAAGCAAAAAGTATCAGTCTGAAACCCTGGCCGGGGCCGCATATAACTGGGGGATGGGTAACGTCGATAAGCTAATCGCTAAGGTCGGCGACCCGCGTAAGGGTGAAATATCTATGGCCGATTTCGTCGCACAGCTGCCCGGCGAGACGCGCGGCTGGTTATCCCGCTATAACAAAAACAAAACCGGTCTTGACCCGGTAGCGGTAAACAAAATCGACAATATCGCCGAGGCTCAGATCCGCGAGCAGCGTACAGCACTGCGCCAGCAGGTTGACCCCATTCTTAATAATACGATGGCGCAACTGTATAACGGCGAAGTGCCGGATGCCATGCCGAACGCGGCCACTATAATGTTTGCCTATGGTGATCAGGGGCAGACGGCGGTCAAGCAACTGGATATCGCGATCGATAACGCCAGAACTTTCCAGGCTATCCAGTACGTCACCCCGGCAGAGCAGCAGGCCGAGCTGGCGAAAGTGAAACCGCAGGCGAACGACCCAGATTACGCGCTGAAACTCGACGCGTACGGCAAACTCAGCGCGCTGGTACAGAAAAGTAACGCGAATAATCAGGCGCAGAGCGATGCACGCCGCTTTAATGACGCGCTGATCTCTGGTGAGAAACTCGACCCGAGCAATAAAGCCATGCAGAAGGCGGCGGACAATACGCCATCGGCGCTTAATTTCCGCATTAACGATGCCACCACTCACGACGCTATCGTACAGCAGGTAAACCAGACCGGTATTATCCCGTCGCAAGTTACATCGCAACTGAATGCGATCGCCCATTCCAGCAGCCCGGATGTGGTGAAACAGGGCTCTACCTTATTTGACGCCCTTTACGACACGGACCCCGCGTCGGTGGGGGATATGCCGAAGGATATGCAGAGTTTTTATCTAACGGTAAAACAGCTGACCGATGCGGGTATGGCGTCCGATGAGGCAGTGAAGCAGGCGCAGAACGTTACCTATAACCAGACTGATGCCCTAAAAGCTCAGCTAACCTCCACGCAGAGCACTAAAGAATACAAAAAAGAACGCAGCAGCGCTTTAGATTCTGCCGTCAGTAATATGTCGCCGTGGTACAGCTTCGGCGGGCCTGGTGCTGACGACCAGAATATTAACGCTGTCAATTTCCGCAATGATTACCAGTCCCTTTACGATATTAATTACCGCAACTCCGGCGGTAATGCTGATGTCGCCAAAAAAATGACAAATACCCAGATCGCCCGCACGTGGAGTCTCAGCGATGTGAACGGTAGCGCCCAGTTTATGAAATACGCACCTGAAGCGCTCTATAACTACGGGCCATCGGGTTGGCAGGCTTCGCAGTGGAAAGAGGAAAAAGAGCGCCTTTCCTATGGCGATCGCAGCGATGAAATATCGACCAGTCCGACCCAATTAGGAATTACCTCAGGTTCAGCCCCCGTTATCACTTCTAATACCCCTGAATCCAGAATCGGTGGCGAGCTGGAAATTACCCCAGATGTTTTAACCACGCACAATGGTGACTACGCCATTATGGTTCGCATGAAGGATAAAGAGGGTATCGAGAGCGTACAGCCGTATTACGATAAATTCGGCCGGCCTATGCGCTGGAAACCGTCGTTAGAAGAGTGGGAGCCTTACAAAAAAATGCAGCAGGAGAGGGCACAGCAAGAAGAAGCCGAGATCTCCCGCGGTAAAGATATTCGTGGGTTTAAGGCAAAACATCGCGCGCTCGATGAACAGTACCAACGTTTGCATGATGAACGAGTGGATCGCTTTAAAAACTATTTCTCATGGAGCAATGAATAATGCCTATCTATCCGCAATCAGACGCGCCGAGTGTTATGGATAACGCACTTCAGGCCCCTACGGGCTTTGACGTTTCTTTGCCAGAGGGTACCAACCCGGAGCCGCAGCAGGCTGAGCCTTCTGTATGGAATGCAGCATTTCGACAGAATAACCTGCTGGCGGGAATGTTTCGCCCGGCTAAACAATTTGAACCTTCTGACGGCTACAATCCTTATTCAGATAAAAATGAGATTAAGGGTTATGAGCAATGGGGATCGGCGTTCGCGGATTCTCAGTCACCAGAGGAAACCGCCTGGATTAAAAGTCAGATTGATGATGAAAACGAAGATCGCCGGGTGTTGGGGGAAGCGGGCGCCGCTGGCACGCTGGCGAGTATCGCCGCCGGTGTTATCGACCCGGTTACCATAGCGTCAATGTTCATCCCCGGGGCTCAGGGTACCCTTGCCGCGCGTATCGGTTCTCAGGTCGCGATTGGCGCCGCTGGCACTGCAATTAGCGAAGTTGCGCTGAATCAGCAGCAGTACACACGAACCGCCAAAGAGAGCGCCGCGCACATTGCTGCTGGCGCTATGTTCAGCGGTATTTTTGCAAGTGCTGGCGCAATGTTATCCCCCGGAGTAAGGAACGCGGCCACGCGGGAAATGGCTGATGCGCTGGAAAATGCCGGCACGGCTAACGCTATTAACCGGGGTATGGATAGTCTACCGGATGGCGGAAGCGTGGGCGCTATGCAGATCAGACAGGCAACTCTTGACGATCTCACCCTCGACGGAGGAAAGGCGGCAGATATTGCGTTAAAAGCTGGCGGGTACATGACACCAATATCACGTGTTATATCGTCGCCGTCGCGCAACGCGCGGATCACGGCACTGGAGCTGGCGGAAAATAACTTTGCGCTGCGTGGTAATCAGCGCGGATTTGAGACCCCCGTTGCAGCTGAAACCCGTGTGCGTGGATGGCGAAGGGAAGAAGCTGCGGTGGTGGTAACCAATAAACAGGCGTATGCCAAATATAAAGCTGATGGCGGAGATCTCAATTACACCAGATTTCGTGAGGAGGTTGGCGATGCTATGCGAAATGGTGATATCCACGGGAACGCTGCTGTTCAGGATGCTGCACGTGCATTGCGTCAGGTAGTAGACCGGGTGAAAGTAGCCCAGCAGGATTTAGGTTTACTCCCTCCTGATGCGGAGCTAAAAGCGTTGGGCCAGACCAGTTATTTTCCTCGAGTCTACAGGGTGGGGAAAATTGTTGAGGAGCGCGATAAATTCCGCGATCTTTTAGTTAACTGGTGGTCGCGTGGTGCTTCGGCTATGTCACGGGAAGATGCAGAGATCGCCGCAGACGCAACGATAAATAAAATTGTTGGCGCAAAAATCCCCCAGGATTTTACGAACGTTTTTACTGTTAAAGTCCCTGGCAGTTCCCGGCAGCGTACTTTAAATCTCCCAGACAATATGATGCGAGATTATCTGGAGAGTGATGCTAACTACGTATTGCAGAGGCATATCCGAGAGGCTTCTCCTGATATCGAATTAACTCGTGTGTTCGGAAACCGTAACCTTGAGTCCCAACTTAAGGCGATACAGGATGAATATGATGAACTGATGCGGGCACGCCCCCAGGATCAGGCTAAATTAGCCAAAGCCCGCGAGAATGATATCCGGGATATTACTGCCATGCGTGATCGGCTGGTCGGTACGTATGGAATGCCTGACGATCCATCATCCTTTTTTGTACGAGCTGGCCGTGCCATGCGTAATGTAAACTTCGTTACCAAACTCGGCGGCATGACTGTATCCGCGATTCCCGATCTTGCCCGTGGCGTGATGGTCAATGGATTCAGTAAAACCATGAAGGGCTATGGCGCCGTGATATCCAGATCACCGGCGTTCGCCGCTAACAAAAGCGAAATGAAAAAGATGGGGGTTATGGTTGAAGCGGTTCTTGACTCCCGGTCACGCTTGATGGCTGATCTGGTTGACAGCTCCACGCGTACGAGCGCGGCGGAAGCTGGGCTAGATCGCGTAACTGATGTGTTCGGAAAGCTCACGCTGATGGGGGTGTATAACGACTTTAACAAAGCGATTAATGGCATGGTGACCGCTGACAGTATTCTGTCCGGGGCAGCTCCGGCTTCCCGGATTGCGAAACTGGGTATCAGTCCGGCTACAGCCGCGCGCATAAGCGAACAATTTCGTAAGCATGGCGAGGTGCTTGATGGTTGGCATATTGGCAATTTTGAAAAATGGGATGATGATTACGCAGCAGGTGTATTCCAGTCGGCAGTTTTGAAGGATACCAACAACATCATTATCACTCCGGGGGTAGGCGATACGCCATTGTGGGCCAGCTCTCCGATCGGACGCACAGTGTTCCAGTTCCGCTCATTCACGACGGCATCATATAACAGGGCGACAATCGGCGGCTTATCAGAAGGTACCGCGCAGTTTTACTACGGCACGGCGTTTCAGATTGCACTCGGCGCGCTCACGTACGCTTTAAAACAGTCTGCTAACGGTAAAGAAGTGGATTGGTCACCTCAGAAACTTGCTCTGGAAGGTATCGACCGGTCCGGCATCCTCGGCCCGCTGATGGAATATAACAACATGGCGGAGAAGGCCACCGGCGGGATGTTTGGCTTAGGGCCGTTGCTCGGCACGGGTACTCAATCCCGTTACGCCAGCCGCGGCTTTATCGGTTCTGCGCTGGGGCCAACCTTTGGCCTGCTGGATACCGTTACCGATGTAACCGCAGGCGTGCTCAATGGCGATGCCGGCGACCGTGTTCTACACAGTGTGCGTACGTTGTTGCCGGGTAATAATCTGTTCTGGATTGCACCGCTGATTAACCAGGTTGACCCTGGTATGCGCTAATCACAATCAGCTTTACTAACATTGAATGAGAGGAATGTTATGTCATTTACTGAGACGAAATGATAATGCAGAGTAACATTCCTTTGACTTAGAGTATCGAAAAACGGATCGCCATTACCAAATGGAGAACAATATTTTTTCACAATCATGTTTTTTGTAGCAACATTTTGAACACTATCTGGAAGGTGAGATTCGTTTTTAGGTCTTGTAGTATCTATAGCACCTACCTTAACTAAAACAACGATGTCATCATTCGTAGCGGAGATGCTTTTTATGCTTAAGCTTTTTTCCACATTGGCAGGAACGCCATCTAACGATGGCGTTAATGATTTTGCCATGATGCTTTCGGTTGGTATCTCGTATCGCGCATCACCAGCAAATACTAAAGTTGGTAAAGCTAACACTATACAGCATAGTATCGAACGCATCTGTAACTTCCGTTATGTCATTGGTCTTGTAAAAATGATTACTAGTTCAGTAGTGTGACATGTCACGAAAGCCGCTGCGGCGGCCTTAATTATCACTGACCGCCGGGGCGGGAGTCAGCAGAACGGCCGCCACAGCGTGAGCCATCAGCTGCAGTATCATCAGGATGCTGGCAGTTACCAGCGAAAGCTTGTGTAGCTGAACCCAGAGACAACAGAACAAACAGCACTGCGAATGCTTTTTTCATTTTCACTTACCATGTGTAGACCACTGAACGTGGCTTTATGATTGTAGCGCTGTGCTCAGATTTCATCCATTAAAAAGCCCGCTGGGCGGGCTTTAAGTTAATGTAGTTTTTCTTTGCTAATTACCAGAAGGCGGTGGGTATGAATATCTTGGTCATTACCCCAGCAGAAGTCAGCCCATACGCTATAGAAATCATCCCATGATGTCATAAACGTTAATGGGCGATCCATTTCAGTCCCATCAGAAACGTATACATGATAACCATTAGTGGTTATAGCCCATGAGATCATTCGTTCCCAGAATCTTCTGCCATCTAACGTTTGCTGCTCGTCAGATACCACTATCGCATAGTGTTCAAGGAAGAACGCGAAGAAGATCTGAGGCAGTCCATGTACAGCTCGGTCATGAATCACGTTAGGCGTACGCCAGACTAAAATCTGAGTACAACTTTTTCTGGTTTCAACGATGTCTTCGCGGAAAATCAGTTTTACCGCGTAGACTGTCTCAGGATTTTCGCTGTCTGTGATCAGCCTGTAATGGTCATCTCTGATCGACTTAACAAGGCGATAACCATATGGCGTAGTAAACCCTGGCAGAGTAAAGTCATTCACACCTTTTGCAATGTAGTCTTCGGTGTGAGTAACATTTCTCTCCGACATGTTCAGTTTTCTGTCGAAATCTGCTTCAGGGATTATGTATGGCATCGCTTTTCTTATCGTGTTCAGGTTCATTTCGTCCTCCATGTTGTGTGTCGGACGTATCAGGCATCTAAAAGGTGCTCAACAAAAGGTTGAATACCTTTGGGCTAAATATACTCACAGGTATTGTTGGTTGCAAGACGAGCAGAGCAATAAAAACGCGATATCAATAGATATGAATAGGTTACGTATCATGCTTTTTAAGGCGCTTCCCTGCGCCAGCAGCCTCAGTAACCCTTAGCCTTAGCCATCACGTACTGAGCGTGCGTCTCTATATCGCGCAGTACGGCGCCGATACCAACAATGTAGCTGAGCATGGCCGTGACCTCTGCGGCGGCGCCGGACACATCATGCCCGTCAGCATCGAGTTCGCGGAGCAGCTTCATCACCATTGAGCTTTTCGCCAGTTCACGCAGACCATCAGTTGAATGGATGTGATCCTGATAGCGTCGGTTAAGAGGGAAGGTGTAGTGCTTCTGCTCGACCTGCAATGCATCCATGATCGCCGGCAACATGCTGCTGGTCATCTCCTGCGCCAGCATGCGGGCTTTATCGATCGGCCTGGGAAATTTCTTCCCGAACGTAGCGGCCAGTCTTGAGGATCTGAGGTAGGACTTCTCCAATTGTATCACGTTGCCTTACTTACCGGGCGAGAAACTCTCTTGTTAACAGGTGGCTTTTTTCCACCAAAAATACCAGTGTTTGCGGCCTTTCTTTCGTCAAGCCACTGTTCGACCTCATCTCCATCCCAGGCACAGCGTCCGTCTGTAATATAAAAGCGTTTTGGGAACCGACCTTTATGTTCAAGGCGGTCGATAGTACTCATCGATAACGGCACCACCAGCAACAACTCTTTCCTACCAAAAGCTTTTTTCATTAATTAATTCAACCGTATGTATTAAAAATGGTGGGGTTTTTAGCAAGTGTCGTATCAGAAATGCAGAGGATTACTCCTGGTTATGTGCCGATGTAGATTCAAACGTCCAGATATCATCCACTTGTTGTCCAATGACCAAAGAGTGGCGTAAGAGAATCATTGATTAGTGGCAGGACGTATGATTTTGGCGTTTGAAACATCGCAAATGTTGGTTCAATCCGCCAAATGTTGGTTCAAAACAGGGTGCTGTTGGTTCAATTTTCTGAGAAATAATCAAACAAAACAAAGGTCTTTACGTTTTGAGACAACTGAACCAACCGAACCAACACATTTTGCATGTATATAGAGAAATTTTCCGGGCATAAATTTGTGCACGATTTTGGGTTGTGGGTATTCTTATGTCCGGGTGATTACTTGGCAACCTATAGCGATCAGCCTTCTGACGGATAGCCACCGGCCATAACTGAATGCGGCTTCACCCTAGCGAGGACCGAATGTGTATAGAAATGTGTATAGAATTAATTTTATAAACATTTGGATTGCCTATACGTAAGGCTTTTCACCTGTTGGTTCTACTCCCTTCGCCGCTCCAAATTCAAGTCTCCTGAAGTCTACCTAACTCAATTTTCCCTTGATAAATCAGCGATTATAGCATTCTGTTAGTCTATTGAACTCCGACGGAGGACTCCACTTTGGTTGCGGGATCGGCGTTTTGCGCTGCTGGCGCTGGAGTCGTAGCGTTTAGTGATATTTTCGCGCTTATCCTGTTTCCGCAGGATGAGCGATTTTACGCAACCGGCTCGCGCTGACGACGACCGATACCGCAGAGGCCGCGGCGGCGCTCCACAGCGCAACATGAATTGACCTTTCATCTGCTGCCAGCAGAACGGCTACGGCGGCGGCTCCCAGGCACTGCCCGAAAGTGCGCATAATGGATAAAACACCGGACGCATAACTCGCGTGCTCACGAATAACGTTTGAGAGCATTTCCCGGTTATTGGGACTCTGAAAGCAGCCAAACCCTATTCCGCATACCAGACTTCGCAGGCAGATATCCCACATTGAAGGTCTGGCGGGTAACGTCGCCAGCAGGATCAAACCGACGACAAATATCACCAGCCCCAGGGTGGATATCGCCGGGGCTGATATCGTGTCCGCCCAACGGCCTGCATGCGGCGCAATCAGCACGATCCCTAATGGCCACGGCGTAAACAGCAGGGCAGACACTACCGGACTGTAGCCGTATTCGCTCTGAAACAGGAAGGGTAGCGCAATAAAGGTGATCCCCTGGCTGACGAAAGCAACCATCGACGTGAAGGCCGCGAGGGTAAAACGTTCATTTTTAAACATGCTCGGCGGCAGTAAGGGAGAACCCGTGCGGCGGATTTGCCAGATAAAAGCCATGCCGCTCAGCGCAGCGAGAGCCATCCAGCAAAGGCTGCCGAATTGAGAAGTAGCGTTCTGTAGGCTGTTCGCCGCCATGATCGTCGAACCCAACAGCAGCGCCGACAATATGGCGCCCACGGTGTCGAAGGGCGCCTGCATACGGATCGCATCCCGCGGCAGCGCTCTGAGCGCCAGCAGTAAGGCGAGGGTGCCGGGAAGAACGTTTATCGCAAACAGCCATTGCCAGCTAAGGGTGTGAAGGATCGTACCGCCCAATACCGGGCCGATAGCGGAGCTCGAGGCAATGAGCAGGGCATGGAACCCCAGAATGCGGCCAAGTAAGCGTCCGGGAAATACGGACCTGAGTATTGCGGGGGCAATACTCAGCGTCGCCGCGCCGCCGATCCCCTGAAGCACGCGCATACCGATAAGCACTTCGGGCTTATTCGCCAGCGCACAACCCAGTGATGTCAGGGTAAAGGTCGTCAGGCCCGCCAGAAATACGGGGCGATAACCCAGACGGGCCGCAAGCGCCGCGAATATCGCCAGCGTCATCGCAGCCGCCAGCAGATACCCGTTGGCGAACCAGACGGCAATACTGGCAGGTACCTGCATCTCCTGAGCCATGGAGGGCAGGGCAATGTTGATCATGGTGCCATCAAACACGCCCATTAAGGTGGTGGTCATTATTGCGGCCATCACCCGTGCGCGCGCCGGGCCAGGCAGTCCTTCGTCGCCGGGTTGACTGGAAAAGAGCGTCATCATTTGTCCTCTGAGAAGAGTGTATGGATGACAAAACTATAAAGATGGCTTTTACCAGGCGGAAGGCGCACTATTTTCACTTTATTGTTGCATCAAACGCCTTATCTTAATGTGCTGGGAGGAAGGGTAATGTCTGATCCCGATTTTAATTTGCTGTTAGCTCTCGACGTATTGCTGAGTGAAGCGAGTGTCGCAGGTGCGGCTCGTCGTCTGAACCTCAGCACTTCGGCCATGAGCCGGACATTAAGCAGGTTACGCGATGTCACAGGAGACCCGATCCTGGTACGCGCCGGGCGTAACATGGTACTGACCCCGTGGGCCGAAGCGACCCGGGATCGCGCCAGGCGTGCAGTGCACGATGCCAGGGCGGTATTACAGCCCTCAACTGAAACGTTCAGCGCGCAAAATCTGGCGCGTCTTTTTACCATCAGGGCAAACGATGGTTTTGTGGTGGCGTTTGGGCCTGCGCTTATAGCAGCGGTTGCCGACGCAGCGCCGGACGTCTGTATACGCTTCGCGCCTAAGCCGGAAAAAACGTCGCGCTATCTTCGGGAAGGGCTGGTTGATCTGGAGATTGGCGTTCAGAGTAATATGGGGCCAGAAATACGGCTGCAACGACTGTTTGAGGATCGGTTTGTTGGCGTCGTCCGTAAAGGGCACCCGCTGGCTAAGCAGGCTGAAATAGGCGTGGGTGATTATGTCGCCTGGGGCCATGTGGTAGCGTCACCCGAGGGCGCGTTGCACGGATCCGTTGACGATGCGCTGGCCGAACTGGGGACAAAACGTAAAATTGCAAGCGTCGTACCGGGATTTCCGACAGCACTTTCCGTGGCGCTGGAATCGGATCTTATCGCCATGATACCCGCACTCTATTTACTCAATCAGCAGGTAACGGACCAGGTACACCTTTTCGAGCTGCCGTTCAAAAGCCGTCGTATTACGGTATCGCAGATGTGGCACCCAAGAATGGAACGCGACCCCGGTCACCGCTGGCTGAGAGAGCAAATTCTTGCGATATGCGGTGTGGCCCGGTCAGTCATGACTAAGGAGCCTGTATAGCGATTGCTATAACATCAATTTATATTAAATGTATAATTCAATTCATTGATATTTAATATAAAACACATCAATCGAAGTAGCGGTGTAGTAGCTAAATTGAGATGTCCATCTCTGGACCAAATAGACATGTCCGCGCTACCGTCTCGCCACAGCGATCGCTGCTTTCAAAGGATGAGACTCATGACGGCATACGGAACGGCAATTTTCTCAATGAGCGATGTGAACAGACTCACGATCGAAGTCTCCATACTTCGATAGACCGTTTATGTTCTTTCCGCGAGACCTAATCGAAAGCCCTCGTGGTACCTTTAAATTAACAATTAACGATAAATAAAGGACAGCTTCCCTGTCCTTTATTCTTTTTTATTCAGTTTTGCTCTCGCGCGATCGTAATACCTCACCGACCACCGGGGCGGCGGTAAACGCATTTGGCCATCCCGCGTAGAACGCCGCCTGGGCGACTACTTCTCCGGCCTCTTCAGCCGAAAGCCCATTATCCATAGCTCTGTTTAGGTGGTAGCCAATCTGCGCGCTCTGTCCGGCGGCGATTAACGCGCTGACCGTCACCAGACTTCTGTCGCGGGGCGTAAGCGCGGGCCGTTGCCAGAGGTCGAGAAACAGCGGGTCGGCGGTAAATTTAACCAGGCCAGGCGAAATGGGGCCGACATTTTTTTCCACGGTGTCTGCACGCTGTTTCTCTACCTGTTCATTGAGTGGCAGCAGCGTTGGCGAGGCGGCGGGCAGGGCCTCTGCCGTCACGCCCCTGGCTTCAAAGATGGTTTTAGCGACGCTGACGGCTGACATCGCATTGGGCCAGCCAGCGTAGAAGGCGAGGTGAGTAATGATCTCTGACACTTCCGCTGGCGTCACGCCGCTATCGAGCGCAACGGCAATATAGTGCTTCAGCTCGCCTGGCTGGTTGCGGGCAATCAGCATCGCTACGGTCACGATGCTACGGTCGCGGGCGGACAGGGCGTCACGTTGCCAGAGGTCGTTGCTGATGGCCTCGCGGCCGAAGCGCGCCAGCGCCGGGGAGACCGCTTGAATATCAGCGTCCGCAAGGGTGGAAGGGGTAATTTTCATCATAGCTTCATCTCTTTGTTCGTGGGCATAAGTAAAATCAGACAGCACAAGCGACAAGGCTGCCGCGGCAATCACGTTTTTCATGTTTTATTCTCCCTGCTGAACAGGACAGAGGGTTACCGCGTCCACACCTGATGATGGTCTTTGGCTTGCGGCGTGTTTTGCGCCATCACGCCTGTGAGAACGTGCGGCTGGTAGGCTTCTTCCAGATAACGGATGTCTTCCGGGCTCAGTTGAAGGGCTACAGCGTTGACCGCGCCGTCAACATGATGCTTTTGCGTGGCGCCGATCACCGGGGCGGTGACTTTAGTCAGCAGCCAGGCCAGCGAAATTTCGGTCATGGAGACCTGATGCCGTTCGGCAAGTTCGGCGACGCGGGCAATAATGATCCGGTCCTGCTCTGCCGTGCCGTCGTATTTGCCCCGGGCATAATCATCTTCCACCGCTCGCCGCGTGTGGCCTTCTAAGCGGGAGAGACGGCCGCTGGCCAGCGCGCTATAGGGAGTCATGGCGATACCCTCTTCCGCGCACAGCCCGAACAGCTCTCGTTCATCTTCACGCATAATCAGGTTGTAGTGGCTCTGCACAGAAACAAAGGATGTCAGCCCTTCGCGTTCGGCAAGGGCGTTCACCTTCGCCAACTGCCAGGCATAGCAATTGGAAATGCCAATCGCGCGCACCTTGCCGGCGGTCACTGCGGTGTGCAGCGCCTCCAGCACGTCGATAACCGGGGTGTTGTAATCCCAGATGTGGTAGATGTAGAGGTCGATGTAGTCCATCCCGAGGTTTCGCAGACTCTGGTCAAGCGAGCGGGCTATCGCCTGTTTTCCGCTGATCCCCTCGGCAATCTGGGCAGCGGTTCGTGGCAGAAACTTGGTGGCCAGCACCACCTCCTCGCGTTTTGCCATCTCCCGCAGCGCCCGGCCAACGTACCGTTCGCTGGAGCCGTTCTGATAGGCGATGGCGGTATCGTAAAAATTGATGCCCTGTTCCAGAGCGTGGCGGATGATGTCCCGGCTGGCTGTTTCGTCCAGCGTCCAGCGATGCTGACCCGTTGACGGATCGCCAAACCCCATACATCCCATGCAGATACGGGAGACCAGTAAGTCACTCTTCCCGAGCCGGGTATACTGCATCGTTATTTTCTCCCTTTGGGTTATTCCACCAGAGTTTTAAGCTGCGCGATCAGTCTGGCCGCGTGTTCCCGGGCAAGCGTTTTTTGCTGAGCGATTTTGTCGGCATCCCGGTCGGCGTAGCTAATACCGCAGGTATAAACCGGCGCCAGCAGCTCAAGATTGCACAGCCTGGCCGTGGTCTCGAAGGGAAGGAGATACTCCTCAATGGCATGGCCAAAGAAACCGTCAGCGGTATAGAGCGCCTGTGGCGCTCCCGTGGTGAAGGAGAGGATCAGCTTTTTACCACCCAGTTTCGCCGTTGAGCCATGGGCGAAGCCGTGGACAAATACCTCGTCCAGCCACTGTTTCATTAACCCGGGCAGCCCATACCAGCTAAAGGGAAACTGCCAGACAATCACATCCGCCTGCAGCAGGCTTTCCTGCTCAGCGGCGATGTTGAATTTGCCGTCCGGATAGAGCCAGTCCAGACGACGGATTTCCGCATCAGGCAGGGCGGTCGCCAGCTCATCGAGGATGGTGGCGTTGGCGATGGAATGGTTAAGATCCGGATGCCCGGAAACGACAAGAATATGAGCCATTCCCAACGTTACTCCTGATGTTTAAATTCAGCAGAGAAGAGATTTTCCCAGCTAATAAACGAGCCGAGTGGAATACACTCGAAGGTTAATAGACCCGCTTTTGCCAGCGGAAATTCGGCCATGACATTATTCGCCTCTTCCACGGTGTCGCACTCGAGGAAAATAGCGACGCCGGGTCGATCCTGACGGAAATAGATGTCGCGAATAAAGCCTGACTTGTACAGTCCCCAGGCGTGCAGGGCTTCTGCGGTAAGGTGCGGCGCATAGTGTTCCAGCGTCGCGCCGGGGGCAGGGATATCCAGACATAAAATTCGCATAGTTGTCTCCGGAAAGTCGTTATCAGCGGGAAGAGACAAAAGTATACGAGCCGCAGGGGGGGAAGATTAGGCGGTCATTGACTTAAGAATATTTAGCCTGTACTTAATAATCAGGCGAGGGTGTCTTAAGGAGATGCTATGAATAACACGCTTTATAATCAGATACGCATCTTTCAGAGCATTGCGCGCGAGGGCAATATCTCGGCCGCCGCGCGCAAGCTCGAAATCACGCCGCCGTCGGTCAGCAATGCGCTCAGGCTGCTGGAGGAGCATATTGGCCACCCCCTTTTTGTGCGCACTACCCGGCGTATCGAGCTGACGGAAACCGGGCAACAGCTGCTGGAGCAGACCGCCGCGGCGGTGGAGACACTGGAAAAGTCGCTGGAAATCATCCGCGACCAGAATCAGGAGCCCTCCGGGGCAGTGAGAATAACCCTCTCGCGCTTTGCCTACCTGCTTATTCTCAAACCGGCGATGGCGGCATTTTGTCAGCAATATCCGGGGATCCAGCTGGAAATATCGGTCTATGACGGTACCGTCAATATTATTGAAGAACGTTTCGACCTTGGGATCCGCTTTGGCGATATTCTCGAAGGCGGCGTGGTCGCCCGCCCGTTAATGAAGCCGTTTCGTGAAGGGCTATACGCCTCCTCTGCCTATCTTGCCGAATATGGCGTGCCCGCGATGCCTGCCGATCTCCATCATCACCGGCTGATTGGCTATCGCTTTATTACCAACAACCGCATCCTGCCGCTGATCCTCAATGACCACGGCGAGCAGCTCACCGTCGAGATGCCCGGACAGTTAATCAGCAATGATATTGACGTCATGGCCGACGGTATTCGCCACGGACTGGGGATTGGCCGTTTATTTGAACCAATCCTGCAATTACAGCCCGATCGTGAGCAGTTTATTCCCGTGATGGAGGACTACTGGAAAACCTATCCGCCGGTTTATCTCTATTACCCAAAAAACGCAGGCAGAACGAAAAGGGTGAAAGCCCTGATTGATTTCCTGATAATGCATGCCGCGGAATAAAGGCTATTTTGCGTGCGAAATATCTGAAGGCACAGATCCTGTCTTTCCCTCAGTCTTAACCCTATACTCCTTGCGGATAAAGCGGTTTTTATCGCGATGATTTTTGCCGCTCAACGGCTTAACCCATCACCAACGTCATAGGCTGGGAATATCAATAAGGGAGAGGTATCAATGGGCAGACGCTTCATAGTCTGTATATTCGCGCTGGTGGCGTTTTCGGCCAGTGCTGCGCATGGTGTTCACGGTGGCCATAACGGGCAGTCGGTGAGCGCTGGCGCCGACGGCGGCAACGGTTCGAACGGCGGCGATATCGATAATTCCTCGGGTCGGGCAGGGTGCCCTGGCGGCACCGATCCCGATAAGCACGGTCATTTTTATCTCCCTGGCACCAGCGAACCCTGCAATCCTGGGCCCCAGGATGCAGAGAAAGTCGGGTCTTCCCGCTAGCGTTCAGCTCAGATCGTGCAGCGCTTTGTCCAGCGGCGGGGAAAGCTGAATATCCTGAAACGCAACCGCCAGTCCCGCGCGCTCCGGTGAGCAGCACATGACGCCCGCTTTCACCGGGCCTGGCGGAAAGTAGCCGAGCCGCAGCAGCGGCCAGCGCTCGCCGTCGGTTGAATACTGCAGCCTTAACGCGTCGCCCTTGCGGGTCAGCCGCAGCCAGAAGGTGCGCGGGTCGCCGGGGAAAAGCCCGGTGGCCCAGTCGGAGTGGGTTAGCGTCAGTACGCTGCCGATGGCCGGGGCATCGTCATTAAACTCAATTCCCGCCTTCAGCCAGGTCTGCTCGTCGGCCATCATCATCAGCCCGGCCTGGTCGTAAAGCGTGGTGAAATCCGCACAGATTTTTGCCTGCAGGGTAAAATCGCCCGCCACTTCTGCGGCATAGAGATGGCCAGAGAAGCGCTCGAAGCCATACCAGGTATGGCGCCAGAAGTCGGTATGCTTATTAGTGACCACCGTCAGGCCGTCGGAATCGCGGCGCCACTCGGCAGGTTCATTGATCCAGTGAAAGTACGGCTGCATTTTTCCTCCGGGATATGCTTTCAGACAGGGTTATAACAGCGACTGCAGCGCGGGTGACGCCATGCTGGCCTCAAAGGGAATAATCTCTGTACGGGCGAGACCCAGCTGCTGGAAGGGATCCTGGCTCAGACGCGCTTGCAGAGTTTCCCGGCTATCGCATTTTGCCAGAATGACGCCGCCGGTGCGGGGAATACGGCGGCCGGAGGCGAGAAAGAGGCCGTCGGCATAGCCTTTTTTGAGCCATTCGATGTGGGCGGGGATCGCACGGTCAACCTCTTCGAGCGGTTTTATATACGTTAAAACAACCACATAAATCGTACTCATCCTGAAAGCCCTGGCAATCCAATGGGATCTCCAGCCTGACATATTTCGATGATGGATAAAAGAAAACGCGGCATTTTTCCGTGCTATTTAGCAGGGATGGCGGGGCGCAACATCCCGGATGCTCATCGCAGACGTGAATTAATATATACGTTTTTTCGCATGTATATTGATCTTTCTTTGTGGCCCCGTATGCTGTCCGTCACGCTTGAGGAGAAATCATGTCTTTATTGCCCCTGCAACTGTTCAAAAACCTCGCCGATGAAACTCGGCTGGGGATCGTATTGCTGCTCAAGGCGCGTGGAGAGCTGTGCGTGTGCGATCTCTGTACGGCGCTCGCCCAGTCCCAGCCCAAGATCTCCCGCCATCTGGCGATGCTCCGTGAGAGCGGATTGCTGCTGGATCGTAAACAGGGTAAGTGGGTCCATTACCGCCTCTCTCCGCAGATGCCGGCCTGGGCGGCGCAGGTGATTGAGCAGGCCTGGCTCAGTCAGCAGGAGGATGTGCGGCTGATGATCAGCAGACTGGCTGGCGGGCCGGGTTGCCGGTAAAAAATTTATCTTAACATATATGATTTTTCGAATGTGATTGGCGGAGGAACGATGTTGCTGGCAGGTACGATTTTTATCCTGACCCTGGTACTGGTGATCTGGCAGCCGCGGGGGTTAGGGATCGGCTGGAGCGCGGCATTTGGCGCGGCGCTGGCGCTGGCCACCGGTGGCGTACAGGTAGCCGATATCCCGGTGGTATGGCATATCGTCTGGAATGCGACCGCCACCTTTATCGCCGTTATCATTATCAGCCTGCTGCTTGATGAGTCTGGCTTTTTCGAATGGGCCGCGCTGCACGTTTCCCGCTGGGGAAGAGGCCGGGGTCGTCTGCTGTTTACCTGGATTATCCTGCTCGGCGCGGCTGTGGCGGCGCTGTTTGCCAACGATGGGGCGGCGCTGATCCTCACGCCAATCGTGATTGCCATGCTGCGAGCGCTGGGGTTCAGCAAGGGAACGATGCTGGCCTTTGTCATGGCCGCCGGATTTATTGCCGATACCGCCAGCCTGCCGCTGGTGGTGTCGAATCTGGTGAATATCGTTTCGGCAGATTTCTTTGCCATCGGCTTCAGGGAGTACGCTTCGGTGATGGTGCCGGTCGATCTCGCGGCGATCCTCACCACCCTGGCGATGCTGCACCTGTTCTTTCGCAAGGATATCCCGCCGGCCTGGGATATGGCGTTACTAAAAGCGCCGGCCACGGCGATAAAAGATCCAGCGACGTTCCGCACCGGCTGGGGCGTGCTGCTGCTGTTGCTGGCTGGCTTTTTCGCCCTTGAACCGCTGGGGATCCCGGTCAGCGCCATCGCGGCGCTCGGCGCCGGGATCCTGTTTGCTGTCGCGAAGCGCGGGCGGGTAATTAACACCGGCAAGGTGCTGCGCGGCGCCCCGTGGCAGATAGTGATCTTCTCGCTGGGAATGTATCTGGTGGTGTATGGTCTGCGAAACGCCGGGTTAACGGATTATCTGACCACGGTGCTGAACATGCTGGCGGAGCGCGGGCTCTGGGCCGCGACGCTGGGCACCGGTATCCTGTCGGCCTTCCTCTCTTCAATAATGAATAATATGCCCAGCGTACTGGTCGGCGCCCTGTCGATTGATGGCAGCGCGGCAACAGGGACGATCAAAGAGGCCATGATTTATGCCAACGTCATCGGCTGCGATCTGGGGCCCAAGATCACGCCAATTGGTAGCCTGGCCACGCTGCTGTGGCTGCATGTGCTGGCGCAGAAGCACATCACCATCGGTTGGGGGTATTATTTCCGCTGCGGCATCACCATGACCCTGCCGGTGCTGCTTGTGACGCTGGCCGCGCTGGCGCTGCGTCTCTCCTTCAACCAGCCATGAGAACGTACTATGAGCATCACCATTTACCATAACCCTGACTGCGGCACCTCGCGTAATACGCTGGCGCTGATCCGTAACAGCGGCGCCGAGCCCACCATTATCTATTATCTGGAGACGCCGCCGTCGGGTGATGAGCTGCGCCAGCTGCTCGCCGCGATGGGGATCCCGGTGCGCGCGCTGCTGCGGAAAAACGTCGAACCCTACGACGCGCTGGGCCTGGCGGAAGACCGGTTTACTGACGACCAGATAATCGACTTTATGCTTCAGCATCCGATCCTGATTAACCGTCCGATCGTAACGACGCCGCAGGGCACCCGACTCTGCCGCCCGTCAGAGGTGGTGCTGGAGATCCTGACGGCGCCGCAAAAAGGCGCATTCGTGAAGGAGGACGGTGAGCCAGTCATTGATGCCGCAGGGCAGCGTGTGAAATAGCGCGCAGAATGGCGCCGGCTGTAGCAGCCGGCATGCCGTGTTAATCCTCCTGTATGGTAGGCTCTCCAGGTATGTAGCGCCTGGATTGCTGACAATATTCTCGATTAGCGCTATTTCTCCACTATCCAGTCTGTTTCCCTTACTTTTCCTGCCGTTATACACCGCCTCTGCGCCGGTGGTTTATGTCTCTCGATAAATTATTAACTGTTTGTTTTTAATGGGTAAAATTTCGTTTTGTGCGTAATGATATAAAGTCAACGTCGTTTGCATTATTGCGAACATTAAATCTGTAAAACTAGATGTTTGTCGACTTTTCATCTAAAAAGGGAAGGTAAGGGGCTGGACAAAACCATTGCGTGGTTATCAAATGGTTAAAAATGCTCGTGTTTGATGTTAATACAAACAAATTATAAATCGTCAGCCTGCTTTATACGGTTAACTTGCGCTGCGGCGCACCTTACCTGGAGAATTTATGCATTCCTCTGTTAATAAAAACGAAAGCCGTACCTTTTTCGGCCATCCTTATCCGCTGGGCTCACTGTTTTTCACTGAAATGTGGGAGCGCTTCTCGTTTTACGGCATCCGTCCTTTACTGATCCTGTTTATGGCGGCGACAGTGTACGACGGCGGCATGGGCCTGGCGCGAGAGAACGCCTCGGCGATCGTTGGGATTTTTGCCGGCAGTATGTATCTGGCCGCGCTGCCTGGCGGCTGGCTGGCGGATAACTGGCTTGGCCAACAACGCGCCGTCTGGTACGGCTCTATCCTGATCGCCCTGGGGCACCTGTCGATCGCTCTGTCAGCATGGCTGGGCAACGATCTGTTCTTTATCGGTCTGATGTTTATCGTCCTGGGTTCCGGGTTGTTTAAAACCTGTATCTCGGTGATGGTCGGCACCCTGTATAAAAAGGGCGACGCGCGCCGCGACGGTGGTTTTTCGCTGTTTTACATGGGGATCAACATCGGCTCGTTTATCGCGCCATTGATCTCTGGCTGGCTTATCAAATCGCATGGCTGGCACTGGGGCTTCGGCATCGGGGGGATCGGGATGCTGGTGGCGCTGATCATTTTCCGTGTCTTTGCCGTACCGTCGATGAAGCGCTATGACGCGGAGGTTGGCCTCGATTCCACCTGGAACAGCCCGGTGGCGAAAAAGAATGGCGTTGGAGCGTGGCTGCTGGCGCTGGCTCTGGGAGTGGCGGTGCTGGTCACGCTTATCAGCCTGGGCACGATCGTGATTAACCCGGTGGCGGTGGCCAGCGTGCTGGTCTATGTGATTGCCGCCTCCGTGGCGCTCTATTTCATCTGGCTGTTCGTCTTCGCCGGACTCAACCGTAAAGAGCGGGCGCGCCTGCTGGTATGCTTTATTTTGCTGGTCTCGGCGGCCTTTTTCTGGTCCGCGTTTGAACAGAAACCGACCTCCTTCAACCTGTTTGCTAACGACTACACCAACCGGATGATCGGCGATTTTGAGATCCCCGCGGTCTGGTTCCAGTCGATTAACGCCTTGTTTATCATTCTCCTCGCGCCGGTATTCAGCTGGGCGTGGCCTGCGCTGGCGCGTAAAAACGTTCGTCCGGGCAGTATGACCAAATTCGTGATTGGCATCCTGTGCGCAGCGGCGGGCTTTGGCCTGATGATGCTGGCGGCGCAGAACGTTCTGAGCAACGGCGGGGCCGGTGTGTCGCCGCTGTGGCTGGTGGGCAGCATCCTGATGCTGACGCTCGGTGAACTGTGCCTCAGCCCGATTGGGCTGGCGACCATGACTCTGCTGGCGCCGGAGAGAATGCGCGGCCAGATGATGGGGCTGTGGTTCTGCGCCAGCGCGCTGGGTAACCTGGCGGCGGGCCTGATCGGCGGTCATGTGAAGGCCGATCAGCTGTCGTTGCTGCCGGACCTCTTCGCCCGCTGCTCCATCGCATTGCTGATCTGCGCCGCCGTGCTGGCCGTGCTGATTGTCCCGGTCCGCCGGATGCTGGAGAACAGTCGGTCCAGCGCCGCGCAAAAATCCCTCAGCAACGCCTGACGCGATCCTCAGGCCGGCCCGGTGGGGCCGGCTTGTTTTTTGTCCAATCCCCGCCCCAGCAGAACAAAATCCCCTTTTCTCAATGCGCGATGTCCCATAACGTGAGCGTGTTCTTTGAAATCACGTCGCTTTCCGGTCCATAGTGTAGTCAGGTTTACTATGTGGTTAATATAAGGACACACCTATGCCAGCAGTCATTGATAAAGCATTGGATTTCATCGGTGGTATGAATACGTCTGAGCCAGTACCACAGTCTATGGATGAAAGTACCGCGAAGGGAATTCTCAAATATTTAAAAGAACTGGGCGTACCCGCCACCCCGGCCGACGTCGCTGCGCGCGGCCAACAGCAGGGCTGGAGCGCTGGGTTTACCGACAAAGTGGCGGAGTGGGCTGAACGGGTCGCCGCCGGCGAACGGCTGGTGATTAAGCATCCGGAATTCTTTTCCACCTATATGCGGGAAGAGCTGCGCGCCCTGGTGTAATCGCCGCGCATCCACCCCGCCTCTTCAGCTTAATGCCTTCCCCTATTGGGAAGGCATTCTGGCGGATGACAAACCCGTTTCGTTATTGTGCCCGCCTTTCTGCCGGGTGGCGGCTTTCGCCTTACCCGGCCTACAAAAAACTCCAATATCAGACAGTTATGCAGTTAGCTGTAGGCCTGCGCAAGCGCAGCGCCGCCGGGCAAGCGCTGAAGATTGCACTTTGTCTGCAGTCTGATTGCCTTCCCCTCGGGGAAGGCATTTTTGTTACTGCCCTCGATAGCCGCCGCCCAGGGCTTTGATCAGGGTAATGTCGGTGCTTAGCCGCTGGGCCTCAATGTCCAGCAGCAACAGCTGCTGGGCGAGGACCGCCCGGCGGGCTTCTTCGGCGGCGTAGCGGCTGAGGAGGCCGCGCTGATAATGGGCGCGAGCGCTATCGGTGGTGGTCTGCGCCGCGGTTACTTTTAGCTGCTGCAGCGCGCGCTGCTGATTCAGGTCGTTAAGCTGGCTGGAGCTGATGGCGACATCGCGAACCGCATCCAGCACCGCCTGGTTGTACTGTTTGATCAGGATGTTGCTGGCGGTGCGTACCGACTGCAGATTAGCGTTCAGACGACCGCCGTCGAAGATCGGCAGATACAGCCCGGGCAGCAGGTTGATCTGCTGGAAAGAGGACTTAAACAGATCCCCGACGCTCAGGGCGTTATAGCCCCAGAACGCTTTGATATCAAAATGGGGATAGAAGGCCGCTTTCGCCGCATCGACCTGGCTCAGGGAGGCGGTGACGTAGCCGCGCAGCGCCTGCAGGTCCGGACGGCGGGCCAGCAGCTCGAAAGAAAGCGACGGCGGCAGCGTCTCCTGGAGCGCCGGCAGCGCCACCGGATGGATGGCCGGCATGCTCTGCGCATCGGCGCCGATCAGCGCCCGCAGGGTTTCACGATACTGGGTCAGCATCCCCTCGGCGCTAATGATCTGCTGGCGAGTGGCGAGCTGTTCGGCCTGGGCGTTGGCCACATCCACACTGTCTTCCAGGCCGCGCCGGGTCCGGTGCTCGTGGGCTTCCACCGAGAATCGGGCAATGCCCTCCAGCTCCTGCAGCAGCGCGATTTTCTGGAACGTCGCCTGCATGGCGAAATAGAGCTGCGCCACGCTGCTGGCGATGTCGAGCTCAATGCCGGCGGTCTCCGCCAGCCGGGCGTTTTTCTCGCCAATAGCGGCGGCGACCCGGGCGCGATCGGCCCCCCAGAGATCGATATTCAGCTGCGCCCCGACGCCAACGGTATTCAGCGTATACCAGGGGCCGTTTTTATCCACCGGCAGGGAGTATGAGTAGGGCCAGCTAAAGGATTTGTCGGTGATCCGCAGGCGGTTTTGCGCCGCGACGGCGGTGGCCTGCAGGCCCATTGCCGACCGGGCGAGTTCCACCGTGGACTGCGACTGGGAGATGCGCAGCCGGGCGGCCTGCATGGTCGGCGAGTTCTGCAGCGCCCGGTTGATCAGCATATTGAGCTGAGGATCATCATAGGCCTCCCACCAGCGGGCGGCCGGCCAGTCGCTGTTCGCCAGGTGGATCACCTGCGCCAGCTGGGCCTGCTGCGGATTGACGATGGCGACCTGGGCAGGCTCATCCTGGATCAGCGCGCAGCCGCTGAGCAGCGTCAGCGTCAGGGTAAAAAGAGTGCCGCGCAGGCGCGCGGAGAAAGGAAGGATCATCATGACGTTTTAGCCTGTTGCTCAGTCGCTATCGGTGTCGGCCCCCAGTCGGGCAGGGCGGCCAGCGCGGCGGCCAGCGCCGGGCCAAAGGGGTTAGTCAGTTCGGCGGTTAGCTGTTCGCCAGGCGCCGTCGCCTCCTGTTCGATACGTTCAGCGTAGCGCCGCAGCTGTTCGGCGCAGCGGGCCAGGGTCGGGTCTCCCGGCGTGGCGTTGAGTCGGTAGCCTTCGCTGAGGCGGGCGATCTCCTCGGCCTGGGCGAGGGTGGCGCGCATCGGCCAGCCTTTCGCCTGGGGCCAGGGGTGAGCATACGTGCCCAGCGGTTCGGCGCGAACCCGGTGGAGCAGCGCTTCGCTGTCGGTGAAGGCGACAAGCAGGGGAGCCAGCGGAACCGCCTCCTTCGGGGCGGCGAGGCAGTCCGCCAGCCGGCGATAAAGTGCCGCAAGGCGGGTTTTCAGCTGCGGCGCTTCGCTGTCCGGCCAGAGATACAAATGAACAATGGAGGAGACCAGCACCCCGAGCAGGATGCCCAGCACCCGATCCCGGAGCTCGGTGAGGTTCGTCAGCGGAGCAAACCAGCTGAGAAAGGCCAGCGCAAAGGTGAAACCAATCTGGATCCCGGCGTAGGCGATACGCTCCGAGCCGGCGGCAATCCACGCCGCCAGCGCCAGCACCGGCAGGGACATCGCCAGCAGGCCCGTCAGCGAATCGGTCCAGGGCTGGACAAAGACGATTAACAGCAGCGCCAGCAGGGAGGCGAGCAGCGCCCCGCCGATGCGCAGCCATGTCTTTTGCATCGTGGCGCCCAGCCCGGGCTGGGCGACGATCACGCAGCTCAGCATAATGGTATGTAGACCCTGCCAGTCGGCAGCGGTATAGAAGACATAGCAGATTAGGGTCGCCAGCAGGGTCTTGAGCGCAAAATGGAGATATGCCGGGTTGCGCCAGGCGTCCGGCGCCAGCAGGGGCGCCTTCTCCACCTCACCCTGCGGCAGGGCAACCGGCTCACCCTGCGCCAGCCGCTGCAGAGTGGTAGCCATCTCCTGCAGAACAGCGCGATTGACGCCGCGACCGCTGAGCGTCAGGGGAGGAATAGCGCCGTCAAACGGCCCCTCGCTAAGGGCGTTCTTCAGCTGAAGTACCGCCTGCGACAGCTGCTGGCGATCGTCACTATCCGCCTCGTCTGCTTGCAGCAGGGCCGTCAGCTGGTAGCAGCGCAAAGTGGCGGCCAGCCGCGAGCGCCAGGCCTGGGGATCGGCGGCGATCTCCGGTGTCGCCCTGCTGGCCTGGGCGAATAGCGACTGCAGCTGATTGAACTGCGCGGCGGTCTCGCCGAAGGTCGGTGGCGCTTCAGCGTCCGGGGCCGCCAGCCGCCGGGCGACCTCGTGCAGCATCCCGGCCAGACGCGCCTTAAACTGGTTACCGGGAAAGGCCTGCTGAAAGCAGGCGTTGACCAGCAGGGTGACGAGGATCGCGGTGTTAATCGCCACCCACAGCCAAAGCAGCAGCCGCACCAGGATCTCGCTCTGGCTGGTCATCGACGGGAAGGTCTGAGCGTAAATCACCGCCAGCGCCACCACGAAAAAGGCCAGTCCCAGCTTGCCCAGCACCCGCATCAGATAGAGGGCGCAGAAAAAGAGCGCCACGGAGGCCGCCAGGCGGATCAGCGGGTAGTCATAGGTCCACTTGATGATCAGCAGCACGCCGCCGAGCGCCACGGTGACGGTGACAAAAAAGACCACGCTGACCAGCTTAATCATCAACACGTTAGGCTGGCTGACGTAGAACACGACGATCAGCGCAACGGCCAGGAAAGGGATCTGCAGGGTCATAAACAGGGTGATGAGCACCGCGCAGCTTAGCGTCAGGCGCAGCGTGTAGCTGGCGCGTCCCGGCGCGTCGCGCAGTTCCTGGCGTAAAAAATGGGCGAGAGGAAACATAGCGTCGCCCGGCTACGGCTGCAGCACGGCGCTGGCCGAGGCGCCCATGCGGAACAGTTCCGGGTCGGGATCGCTGACGGCGATTTTCACCGGGAAGCGCTGCGAGACGTGGACCCAGTTAATGCTTTTCTGGATCAGCGGCAGCCCTTCGATGACGCTCCCACCTTCGGGCAGGACCCCGGAGCCGACCGAATCCACCACCCCGTTAAAGGTCCGGTTGTGGTTGGTCATCACGGTGATCCGCGCCGCCACGCCGGGGCGCACGTTGTTCAGGTCGGTTTCGCGGAAGTTCGCGATCACATACCAGCGGTCGTCATCCAGCAGGGTGAAGACCGGCTTCAGCGCCGAGGCGTACTGGCCGACGGTGGTTTTCAGCGCCACCACCACGCCGTTGAACGGCGCGCGCACTTCGGTAAATTCCAGATGCAGTTCAGCGAGGGCGATTTGCGCCAGGACCCCGGCGCGTTGCGCCACCATGGCATCCACGCCGGTCACGGCCGCCGAGGCCTGTTTGGCCTGCAGCAGCGTGGCCTCCAGCTCCGCCCGCGCCGCTTTCTCAGCGGTGCGCGCCTGATCGAGATCTTCCTGGGAAGCGAACCCCTGCGGCACCAGCGGCTCAAGGCGGATACGCGTGGAGGTGGTCTGCTTAACCAGCGCTCTGGCGCGCTCGACGGCGGCCGCCACCGACTGGGCGTTATACTCCTGCGCTTTGATGGTGCGCTGGGTCAGCATGATCTGCGCGTCGAGGGTCGTCAGCCGGGCTTTCGCGTCATCGAGCATTGCCTGATAGGGGCGGGGGTCGATGCGGAACAACAGATCGCCTTTTTTCACCCGCTGGTTATCGCGAATGGGCATCTCCACGATGCGTCCGCTGACCTCGGGCACTACATCGATGGTATCGGCATAGACATAGGCGTCATTGGTCTCCGGCGAGGTTTGCAACTGCCAGATAACGAGGATCAGCGCCAGGATGGCGGCAAGGACCAGCGCCAGCAGAGGCCACTTTTTGCGTAACAGGGAAGTGCGGGAAGTTGTCATAAGCGATCAGTGAACAAAAAACAGAAACCACAGCAACGTGGCGAACAGGAACATCAGCGCGACGTAGCTGAAGACCAGGGGAGAAAAGCGCGGCTGCCAGCCTTTACGGGTAATCAGGATATGGCAGGGGATCAGTAAAAACGCACCGCCCAGTAAGCAGAAAAACCAGCCGGGAAAAGCAGCGCCCAATACCGGGATCTCTGGCGAAAGTGAGCAGCCGGAAAGCGGCAAGACGAGCAGTAACCGCGCCGGGCGGGCGATGGTGGCAATATGATTCAATGGAACATCCCTGAGTGATCATACCAGTGTGTCATGAGTGTAATCGCCTCGTTGTGGGAATGAAAGTCAACCGATCGTTGACTGCGGGATCCTTGTGCGATGGGAGAGCATGATGTGAGGCGTCAATTCCCGCGCTTGCGCATAGTCAGCCGCCACGGCGAGGGCTATGCTTAGCCTGAAAGATAAAAACGACCGAGGCAATGTCATGGATAAGGAATTACTGGAAGCCGGTTACCGGGCCTACACCGGAGAGAAAATCGACGTCTACTTTAATACGGCGATCTGTCAGCATTCCGGGAACTGCGTGCGCGGCAGCGCGAAGCTCTTCAACCTGAAGCGTAAGCCGTGGATTATCCCGGATGAAGTGGATGTCGCGACGGTGGTAAACGTGATTGATACCTGCCCGAGCGGCGCTCTGCAATATCGTCATAAATAAGCGAGGAGAAGATGGAAATACTGGAAGGGCATAACAAATTTTATGTTAACGACGCGCAGGGAAATCAGGTGGCGGAGATTGTTTTTGTTCCCACCGGCGAACACCTCAGCATTATCGAACATACCGATGTTGATCCCAGCCTGAAAGGCCAGGGCGTGGGGAAACAGCTGGTGGCGAAGGTAGTGGAAAAAATGCGCCAGGAGCAGCGGAAGATTATCCCTCTCTGCCCGTTTGCCAAACATGAATTCGATAACACCCGCGAATACGACGATATTCGCGCATGACGTACCGGCACCGGTGCTAACCGGTGCGCTTTTCTCGCACCCTCAATGTTTCGCCGGATCGCGCTGGTGGGAAAAGCGGCGGATCAGATCCGGGAGATGTTCGCGCCGCATCGGTGGTGAAAACAGATAGCCCTGGAAGCGATCAATCCCCAGCGATTTTAACTGCGTAAATTTCGCCAGTGAATCCACCCCTTCCGCCACACAGCGACTGTCGCTTAACTGGCAGTAGTAGGCCAGGCTTTTTATTAGCGCAAGCGCCTTTGGATCGTGCTGGGCGTCATTGACGATGCTCATATCCAGTTTATACGCATTGAAGTGCAGTCGACGCGCCGGAAAGATAACGCTCCCCTGAGAAAAGCAGTCGTCCAGCATCACGCGCACGCCAGCACGTTGCAGCTGCGCCACGTGGGCGGCGGAGCGGCTCTGATGGCGAAAATCGATAGTTTCAGCATATTCCAGCACCAGCCTTGCCACGCCCTCTGGCTGCCGAAGCTGCTGGCGAGCGGCTTCCACCATCCGCAGCAGGCTGTCACTGTCGGCGAGTGAGGAGGGTATGTTGACCGAAAAATAGAAGGTGCCTGGATACTCATTAATATTCTGCACGGCCTCCTGCAGAACAACGGCCGTAAGCAGCAGCCAGGTGTAGTCGGCGCGGAAGTGCGGCAGAAAGGTCTGGGGGTGAAGTACCTGGCCGCGGTGGCGCCAGCGGATCAGGATCTCCACCCCCTGTAGCTGTGAGCGACTATCGACGATAGGTTGAAAAACCGGGAAGACCTGGCGATCGTGAATCGCTTGTACCCATTCCTGTTCAAACGCCGTCAGTGCGTTTGCGGGTGAGCGCGGCAGCAGCGTGCGCGGAAAGCGGGGGGCCAGATGCGGATGACATTCCACCAGCTTTTTCACCCCGGCCAGCCGCTGGGTGTAGAGCGTTTTCTGGCTCAATCGGAGACGCCGGGCCTGCTCGCCTATCGTCTGCCCTTGCAGCAGGGCGAGGATCACTTTGAACTCGGCATGACTCAATCCGGCGGCTCGTTTGTCGTGGAGCAGGGCGGCTTCACTGGCAAGCCGCTCAAGTCGCGGTGCGTTCTCCAGCCGATCGGCCAGCTCCGTGCAGGAGAGATCGGCGGGGGCGGTATGGACGTTGCGCAGACGATCCGGATGGCTCACCTGATAAAGCAGCGTTTGCCACAGCCAGATGGCCGGGCTGCGGCTCAGAATCAACATCGGTAACGGCTGCAAGGCCTGGTCGAGCAGCCTTGCCGCCTGGCGCAGCGTGGTGAGCATCCACAGGGGATCGTCAGGGAGAAACACCACGATCCGCGTCACGGCGGTCAGCTCCCGCAGGGACACGCCCTCGACCGGCAGCTCAACGGGCCGCTTCGCGGCGTTCACCATCAGCTGGCTCAACCCGCGGGCGGCCAGCGAGCAGGGTGAGAGGATATAGTCGGTCATCATTGATAGACAAAGGTGATGCCGATGATCGACTGCACGTTGCCGGCGGTAACCTGGCCTGTGGTCCGGGCATAGGTGGCCGTCAGGCCGAGGTTGACCGGCGAGGTGCCGACGGTGCCCAGCGAGACCGTGCTGTTCGCCGGGACGGCGCTGCCGTTGCGCGTCAGCTGAACGCCTATCCCCTGCGCCGGCGAGGCGGAGGCGGTATTGGTGAAGATCGCGTTGGCGCTGTCCGCGGTGGTGCCGGAGAGGTAATACCCCAGCTGCTGGCTTTGCGCGCAGTGGACGGTGAGCGGCACGGCCATCGATCCCGGGTAGTCGGGGAGGGTGACGGTGACATCGCGGGCGGAGACATCGCAGCCGCCGGTAGGGACCACCACGTCGTTGTTGGCGTAAATGTTCCAGATGAACTGGAAGGAGTCGCTATTGTAGTTGTTGGTCTGATGCAGGATCAGCACAGCGATTAACGATCCTGCGGTGATGGCCACTCCACCGGCAGTGCTCACCGGCGTCAGATACAGGACGGCCGGCCAGGGTTTATCGGTCCGTGAATCATAAATCACCCGCGCGGTTTCCGTGGTGGTCGGGAACGGGTAAGAGGTGCCGTTATATTTCACGGTGCCTGAAAAACTCGACAGCACACCGCCATAGGCGGATCCGCGCTGCAGGGTCACGTAGTCGGTGATCGTTTCCGGATAGTCGTTATGGCAAAAAATCTGCGTGGAGAGGTCGACCACCAGGTTTTGCCCGACGTTCACCGCCGGGGTCAGGTTAACGTAGACGTTGGCTGACCCGCCGCCGATGGGAATCGTCGCCCCGGTGGCCGTTTTGCAGGCAAAGGACCAGGCGTTCATCGACCAGCCCAGCAGCAGCAGGGTGGTGAACAGGGGGATTATTTTTTTCATCATGATGCTCTCCTGGCTCAGGCGTAGGTATAGGTGACGTTAATCACCGCCTGAATGGTGCCTTGCGTGGCGCCGCCGTTGACGGACAGCGCCCTGACCTGCAGCGGGAAGCGAGCGGACTGGCTGGCCTCATCCACCTGTACCGACTGGCTGCTGCCATTGTTCAGCGTGGTGCCGTCCTCGTTCTGCAGTTCGAGCTGAATATTGCCCGCCGTTCCCTGGTTTTTGTAATAGCCGGTGCTGTCCGCCGTTCCGCTGAAGGTGGCTTTCACCCGTGAAGTACCCACGGGGCAGTTGCTCAGATCCAGCGCCACGCTGTGCCAGGCCGATGCCGAGCCCGCACCGATCAGGCTAAAGGTATAGAGATCGCCCAGCTCGACGGTGGCATTGACGGTGAGAGTGACGTCGGCCGCCCGCAGGGAAGCGCTCGCGGTTAACAGGCCGGCCAGCAGCCAGCCCACATGAGTCCATTTCATTTCAGCCTCCGCTTACTGAAATTCCAGGGTGAATATCGCTGTCGCATTGACATGCCCGGCGGTGACGGGCACCTGAGTGGCCATCAGCCGGGCGTAAAAGTTGAGAATATTGGTCTGGCCCGGGGTCAGCGTGGTCCAGGTCATGGTGGATGACGGCGCATTGACCGGCAGCCGGGACTGCTGCTGATCGAGAATTTCCACCCCCATTCCTGCCGCCGCCGAGGCCCCGGCATCGAGTTTTAACAGGCTGGTGTTGATGCTGTCCGCCACGCCGGTGAAACCGACCTTCACCGCGGTGACGGAAGTGCCGCAGGGCGACAGCACGATGCGGAACGGCACCGGCGGCGTCGTCGCCCCAACGGCATAAAACTGCTTCGCGGCGTTATCCTGTAAATCGACAGTAAAATCCTTCGATTCGCCGGCTACCGCGCAGGCGTTATCGCGGACATAGCCGCTGATGGCGATCGTGCTATCGGCGGCAAGCGCAGCCGGTGCGCCCAGGGTGAACAGGGCGCCCAGCAGATACTGCAGTGTTCTCATCATGATCTCCTTAGCGGCACGCGACCGAAAGCTGACTGAGCGCCTGCTGCTGGCTCTCCGGCGGCAGACGGTAATCGGCCACGCACTGAGCGTCCGGGCCATCGCCCCATTTCACCCGCACTTTGCCCGCCAGCGCCATCCCGCTCAGGTAGACCTGGCCGTTGTCCGCGACGATGCTGCCGCTCTGGTTGCTGTCGCCGGTGGCGAGGGCGCCAAACGGCACCGGTTTGCCGCGATGGGTCAGCGTCATCAGGATCTTCATCCCCACCTGGGCGTTAAAGTTGGCGCGGACAATCGCCCCATGGGTGGGCACCACGCTGACCACCGCATCGTCAAGGTCGACATTGTCCGCCAGGGTGTTGGTATCCAGCGCGATCCGGTTTTCGCGATACTCAGTGGCATAAGGCAGGACGGCATACCCGCGCCAGTCGGTGCGTACCCCGGTCTGGTTTTCCACTTTCACGCCGCCGGCGCCGGGGGCTTTCACCAGCACCACGGTATCGTTTAACGGTTGGCTCAGGGTGATGCCGTTGGCGTGCGCCAGCACGCCGCCGCTGACCCCGTAGTAGAGCTGTTTAAAGCCATCGCTGCGGCTGTAGCCGACGTTGGCGTTGCCGTAGCCGCCGCGGTAGTTGAGGGCGGTGTAGCCTGTGCTCCCGTTGTCGCCGTTGCCGCCGCCGGCATAGCCGGTCTGCACGCTATAGCTGAGGTTGTTGTCTTCCAGCAGGGTGCCGTACAGGCCCGCCAGATTGGTCATGCGGCCATTGAGATCGTGCGACAGGCTGTAGCTGGCGCTGGCGTGCCGCCAGACCGAGCGGCTGTCGGAACGCAGCCAGTGGCTGAAGGGGATATTGATATTGATCGCCAGCATTTGATCGCGCCCCTGCTGCCAGGCGTTTTTTGTCAGGCTGTAGCTTAGCGACCAGTTGATATCGTCCACGGCGGCGTTGAGGCCGGCCTGCAGCTGCTCATCGGCATCGTCGGTGCCCCAATAGGTCTGGTGGCTACCGCTGAGATAGAGGGTGGCGGTGCGCCCCAACTGCTGAGTCACGCTCAGCTGCACCTTGCCGCGCTTGCTGTAAGCCAGATTGTAGTAGTCGGTAAATTTCGGTTTTACCTGGATAACGCCGTCCTGGGTTTCCACACTGTAGCCGCTCATCCGGCGGTAAGTGGTATCGGCAAAGTTATAATAGCCGCGGGTAGAGTAGCGGTAGCCCACCAGCTGCAGGTTGGTGCCGGTCTCATCCAGGGATTTGTTATAGAGAAAACGCACCGACTGCCCCTGATGTTCGCTGTCGTCAGCCAGGGTGGCGTTGGCCTGAGTGATATCCAGCGACAGGGCGCCGAAATAGCCCATGTTTTTCCCCACCCCAAGGTTAAAGGCGCGATAGCGGTCTGCCAGCTGGGTGCCGCCGTAGAGCGTCCAGCCTGCCGGCAGGCCATGCATGGCCGTGCCCTGGAAAAAATCGGGCGTTTCCTGCTGACTGTTGCCGCTGCGGTACTCCCCGGCGGTGAGGGCGAAGCGGGTATGGCCTTCACGCTGGAGAACCGGCACCGTTGACCAGGGCACGCTGAAGACCTGGCGGGAGCCATCCGCTTCTTTGATCGTGACCTGCAGATCGCCGCCATTGCCCGCGGCGTAGAGATCGTCGATGGTAAATGGTCCCGGCGGCACTGTGCTCTGGTAGATTTCGTAGCCGTTTTGCCTGATTGACACCTGCGCCGTGCCGCGGGCGATCCCGTGGATCACCGGCGCAAAGCCTTTCTGGCTGTCCGGTAGCATATTGTCGTCGGAGGCCAGCTGGGCGCCGCGGAAGTTGATCCCGTCGAAGACATCGCCGTTGGTGTAGCTGTCCCCTAGGGTGAGTCGCGAACGCAGAGGCGTGATGTCCCGCTCAAGCCAGCTGTTAACGTGCTGCCAGCGATTCTCGTTGGATGAGGTGCTACCGCCGCTGCTGTAGCTCCAGGTGCTGTTATCGCGCAGACGCCAGGCGCCAATGTTCAGGCCGCTCTGTAGATTCAGATAGGCGTAACGGCTGCTGCCACCTGTGGTGTTATGGGCGTTATTGCCCGTGAAGTTATAGTTTATCAGCCCGGCGGTGATACCGTTATCCCACAGCTCCGGCGGAATATAGCCGCGCGCATGGTTACCCATAAATGCCTGGGGGACGGTGAGGTACAGGCGCTGCTGTCCGACGTCGAAGCGTGTGGTAGCTTCGCTGATAAGCGTGGTCAGCGGCACGCAGGCCGTGCTGTCCAGCGTCGCCATGCCCGGCACCCGACCAGTATCCACACCCATGCTCGCCAGCTGGCCGCGCGTCAGGCAGGGTGACAGACCGTGACCCTGGGCATCGGCCTGGAAAGTGACGTCCCGGGTGGTCATAAAACCATTGTTGAGATAAATATCGACGCGATAGGTGCCTGGCGGAACCTCCTGGCCTTTTTCAAATCCCGACAGGTCAGCCACCGCCGCCGGATCGTCAGCTAAAAAGCGGGGGTTAAAATAGAGGTCCGCCCGCGCGGCAAACGGCTGTGAGCAGAGCCACAGCGCCAGCGCCGGAGATACCAGGCGCCGGGCAGTTCGGCAACCTAAATGATCCAGTCCATATTTCCGATGTGACATTATCCCTCCGGTCCGACGTTGCCCGGCTGTCATTGCTTCTGGTCATGCGCAGCGTGTCCCGCGCGGCGGGGCGCTTCTGGGTTAGCGCAGCACGCCATTCATTTTCGGCGTCAGCGCGCCGTAATCATTAATCGTGCGATAGGTGATGGTGTTCCCGGCATCCGCGGGTAGCTTGACGCTGGTTTTGCCCATCGGCGGTACGAGGGCGTTCTCCAGAATGCGTGTCCCGGCGTTCAGTTCGGTCACCGTCAGGTAATAGGGGGTGGGGTTCGTCAGCGTCAGCGACGATCCGCTACGGCTAAAGGTCAGCTTTTCCGCCGCTTGATCCGGAGGCAGGGCCAGTTTTCCCGGACGGTAGTAGAGCTTGATGCGGCTGATAATCGCCAGCTGCAGGGTATTGTCGCTGAGCTTTGATTTATCCATCGAAGGGATCGCCTTCACGTTCATCCAGAACAGACTTTCCCGATCCTGCGGCAGCTGGTTATTGGTGGCGTCGATAATGCGCAGGGTGTTCTCTTTTTTACCCTGCATGGCAAACAGCGGAGGAGTGATGACAAACCGGCCGTCTCGCTGACCATCGGCATTTTCCACCCATGACTGAATAAGCCAGGTACTGTTGTCATCATTATTGGTCACCGCGAGCTGGACCTGCTTCTGTCCCGCCGGGTAGATAACCCGGGTCGCGCCAAGCGCAACGCCCGCCTGCGCGCTGGCGCTAAAGATACTGGCGGCGAAAAGCACACATCCTGCCAGTAAGCCATGCGCCATCGTTGCCGTTTTTCTCACATTATCTCCTTGTCTGCTCACCGTGTTGTCCTGTTTGTCTGCGGATTAATTACTGATAGGTCAATGAGAACCAGGCCTGGGCATTGGCTGCACCGCCGGTGACCTGGCGTCCGGTCGCCCGATATTTGGCGACGAAATTTAGCGTCGTCGGTCCGCGGTAGAGTGATATCCAGCGATCCGCTGGACGATTGAGCGGGAGCTGCTGGCCCTGGCTGTCGAATAGCGCAATACCGATCCCACTGGCGATCCCCGGACCTTCACCCACCGACAGCACGTCGGGGTTTTTTCCATCAGCCACGCCGTGAAAGGTCACACCCACATGCTGGCTGACCGCCGTACTGCAATCCTGTAAATGAATCGCGAAAGGGATTGGGTTGCTGTCTTCGCCGACAGCATGAAATCGATTACTGCTGATCTGCCCCAGATTGACCGTCATCTGCCGATCGCCGGCTTCGACGCGGCAGGAGCTCGCCATTATCAGGCCCTGAAAACGCATGCTGCCCCCCGGCAGCGTGACGTTCCAATGATTACCGGCCAGCGCCAGCGGAGGCAGTAGCAGCAGCAGACCAGATTTCATTCCCTGCATCGTTTCACTCCGGTTGAAAATAGAGAGCGGGCCCTCCTGGCCCGAATAGCTTCCCTGCCTGACTCGGGTCTTACTCGTACTGCACTTTGAACGTGGCATCCGCGTTCGCTATACCAGCCGTCGCTGCGCCGGTCGCGTAGTAACGTGCCTGGAACGGGATGATGTTGGGGCCGTCATTCAGCGTGGTCGCAGCACTGAAGGTGGCGCCGTCCAGTGCCAGTGGCGTACCGGTATTGTCGAGGATCTGCACGCCGACGTTGGTTGCGCTGCCGGCGGCAGAGTTTTGCAGGGCCAGAACGGTGGTATTGCTGCTGTCGATGGCCGTACCGGCGAAGGCGACGGACGCTTTGGTGGCTACCGTAGTGTCGCAATCATCCAGCTGGATGTTGAAACCGACGGCCGAACTGGTGCTCCCCGCCGTGGCCAGTTTCGCGGAACGCACCTGGCCTAACTGAACGGTTTGATCGATAGAGCCGGCATCCACCGCACAGGCCGCATTAACGACTTCTCCTTTAAAATGCACGGTCCCGCCGTTGACCGTGGTGGTATCGGCCAGAGCTGCCGTGGAGCTCAGTGACAGGGCTGACACAACAATCATTGCCAGTGTTTTGATTTTCATACTGTTTTCCTTTGAACGATGTCGAAATAACGAACCGGATTGGCAGCCGTTGTGCCTTCCAGGCATTTCAGATTTCAGCCGAGTGGTCCGGCTGCCGGCTCTGCACAGTTTTCGCCCAACCGATGAGACAATTGGGGCCATTTTGACTCGTTGGGATAAATGATCTGTATTTTGTGTCAATTTGGTATTCTGTAGTTTTAAATTCTGCCAAATTTGGTTTTTATGGTAATATAATCTGGTGTGGTGGGAGGGGGTGCGAAAGGAATAGCGATGGCGTTGGCGACGGATCGCCGGTGCAGCAGAGATATGGTTAGAGAAAATTGAGTAATTGCAGGTTTAAAAATAGATAATAATCAATGAGATATGATTTTTTTGCGGAAATATGGCGCAGTGAGTTGCAAAATATGTCAAAACATTTTTATGATATAAACAGTTTGGCCCCAATTGACCTGTTCGTTATTTTTTTAATTCTTTAAAATCAATCTGTTATTTCATTTTTCGTCTTCTGGTCTTTTTCCTCTAAAAGATTATTTCTTTCCCAGATGCCAGCGAAACGTGCCGCATTACTGGCGGTGTAACGTACTGTGTGACGAATATTGCGATGTCCTAGATAATCCTGTATCAAACGCGTATCTGTCCCTCTTTCCGCCAGTTCATAGCCGCAGGCGTGACGCAGCATATGGGGGTGAGTGTGCGTGACGGTACCCGCATTTTCCCCGGCGGAGCGAATAATACGATACGCCTGCTGGCGGGAGAGCGCGGTGCCGCGGCGGGAGATAAACAGTGCGTCCGTTTTGTCCGCCGCTTTCCAGCCGGCACGGACCAGGCTCCAGCGCTCAATCGCCTCGCGCTCATCAAAACGCAGTGGATGAATCGTCGAAAAACCATTCTTTAATCGCCGCACATTAACCCGCCCTTCATGGAGATCCAGATCGTGATAATGCAGATCCAGCAGTTCGCTAATGCGCATGCCATGGCGAAAGGCCAGCAGAATGAGGCAGTAGTCCCGTTCGCCGGTAGGGCCCTGACGAGCAGCCTGCATCATGGCCTGAACTTCTTTGGCGGTTAGAAAACGACGTCGGTTCACAATAGTTGCTCCTGAAAATAGGTATGAATGACCGTCACAGCGAAACCATACGCCATGACGAAATAGGTTCTGTAATGCTAAAACGGTACAGGGTGAAGATGATTAATCACGAATTGATAACATATTACATTGCCAGACACTAAAAATATCGTCGGGTGATAATTCTTAATTTTAAAGATTTTAATCATCGGCTCAATAGTATCTGTGCGGGTTGCCGCCAGGTATATAAAATGAAAGGATATTTTTCACTACCAGCCGTTATTAAAAACACAGCCGCGGAAATTTTTCCCACCAATAAATACCCAGTCTAATTCCTGAGTAAACGCAGGGTTATATTAACTCTCAGTAATAAGGATTAAATAAGAGCTTGTGGGAACAGTAACCCTAATTAACGCAGGGTTAATAATCATGAATATTTTAATTTGTCGACCGATCGCGATACAACGCCATCCGTGGCGTCAAGGCTATTGGATCAGCGACGATCGCTGTTTGTCACGGGGATTGTCCCAGATGCCATAGAAGCGTCCCGCATTGCTGGCGGTATACCAGACGGTGTGGCGGATATTGCGATGCCCGAGATAATCCTGTATCAAGCGGGTATCGATTCCCATATTCGCCAACGCAAAGCCACAGGAGTGCCGCAGCATGTGCGGGTGGATCTCCAGTGGCAGCCCCGCCAGTCCCCCTGAGGACGCGATAATCTGATAAAACTGTTGGCGCGAAAGGGGATTACCTTTGCGGGAGAGAAACAGCCATTCGCTGGCGGCCTGCGGCCAGCTGCTGCGAATGGCCAGCCAGCGCTTTAGGGCGTAGATCTCTTTATCCAGCAACGGGTGGGTAGTCGAAAACCCTTTTTTTAGCCGATGGATGTAAACACATCGGGCAGCAAGGTCGATATCCGATATTCGTAGACGACAGATCTCGCTGGCGCGCAGACCATGGATGAAGCACAGTAACGTCAGGCAATAATTACGTGCAGCATAAGGACCGGTATCGGCCGCTTTAAGTAAAGACTCAATTTCATTCTGAGTCAGGAAGTTCCTTTTTTTTATGTCGGCGTTATTCGTCATGGTTTTCCCTTTTATTGCAGGCATATTTTTGGTTTTCCGAGCCTGCGTCAGGTCATTGTTAAATTTGACTGCCTTTTTATTTTGAAACAGCGTGGTGATAACGTTTTAATTTGCTACGAGCGCGAGCGGTATCATGGGCTAGCTCCATTGCTAACGATAAGAGGCCGCGATCTGAAGGATAAAGAAAGGGTGAGCTGGCTGAACTGATGAATCTTTCCTGGGGGTTTCCACGTCCTGTACATCCCTGATCCTCTTGATGATACCCGCATGATGATGAAGGCTTGGGCTTCCGGCCACGGCAAGGCGGCTATCAATGCCGTCATGATTGATTGCCTGTCTACTGGGCAATGTCACCCCAGTAAACCAGCCTCCCTCGCCGACAACCTTCGGGAATGGCATGAGAAATTTCTCAGACAAAATACAACCTTAAGTCGTCTGGATAGCATTCACTGCAAAACTACAACAGTGATTAAACCATACTGCAAAAAGCCTGGTGATAATAGCATTGTCTGTAATAGAGCACATTACGCCGTATTTCAACGGGTAAGCTTAATCTGGTACATGCGGTTGAATGAGATGAAAACTCGTCACGGTCAACGTATACAGGAAGATATCAATGGGAGGTAGTAGAGGACAGGTAAGTATTGCGACACGGTCTGGCGGCGGGTTGGAATACTCGCTTCGGCGTGGGAAGGACTCACATCCAGGATACGCCGAAGCCTGCCGGTTCACCACTTTTCGTCACGTGCCACCTGGCGCTTGTCGCTGCGCCAGGTGGCCTGTACGGAAAGCGATGGCAGCAGTAACCAGGGTAAGTAAGCCTCTTTTCATGGAAGTGATCCTGCTGAAGAGTACAATAAATAGCAGTTAAAGAATATTGTTGCCGGAAGCGCGGCATAATAACTGACAAAAAATGCTCGCCAAGAAATAACTTATTTATTTTTATCTGTGATTTTTTGAGTAATTATTCCTGTTAAAAGGTATTGGTAACCAATAACGCATAAAAAGATATAGCTGTGGTATGCTCAAGATATTGAGGCATTCTGCGCTAATACGGTGTCGGGAAGATAGCGATCGGTAGATAATGCGGAGCCTGGTGACTACGAACAATCCCGTGAACAGCTTCGACAAATTCCTCACCCTTCAGCGCTGACGCCTTCGCTCGCCTGTCGTAAAGTTGCTGTCAGGCGGTTTACGTTTACTACAATGGTATAACGATGACGACTCCGATTGCGCTCCGCGACTGGCGCCTGCTGGCGGCCGGGTGCGGCGGCCTTCTACTGCTGGCCGCCGCTATCACCTTGCACAGCCACTGGGGTGACTTTCTCCAGTGGTGTCTCGCCACCCAAATTACCCTGCATCGCTATCTGGTGATGTACCTTCTGTTGCTGAATAACCATCAGTACAGCGGCGGTATCTGGCTGCTGGTGGGGGCCTTTCTCTATGGCGTGCTGCACGCCGTCGGACCGGGACACGGTAAATTTATCGTGACGACCTACCTGAGCACCAATCAGGAGAGCCTGACGGCGGCGCGGGTGGTGCCCTTTCTCGGCAGCCTGTTGCAGGGCGTCACTGCGATACTCTTTGTCTTTATTCTTGCGGTGGGGCTGAATCTGGCCGCTGGCGATCTTAGCGCCAGCCGCTGGTACGTCGAGAAGATCAGCGCCCTGACCATCGGCGTCTTTGGGGCTTATGTTATCTTTCGCGCTCTGCAAAGCCTGTGGCCGACAAAACAGGTGATTCGCCGTCTGACGCCAGCGCATCAGCATGACGCCTCGTGCGGCTGCGGCCATCACGGCGTGGGGCAGGATCTGCAGGGCGCTGACTGGAAGACGCGCCTTGGCGTGGTGCTGGCTATCGGCGTTCGGCCCTGTAGCGGGGCGATCATGATTTTATTATTCGCCAATGCGTTGGGGATTGTTAGCTGGGGCATCGCCGCGGTGATGAGCATGGCGCTGGGCACCGCGCTCTCGATCCTCGGTCTGTCGCTACTGGTTCACTATGCGCGCCATCGGACGGTCAAACGATTGGCCACGAATCACCGCCCGCGGCCCTGGCTGGTTCCGCTGATGAAGATCCTCGGCGGTCTGGCGCTGATCCTCTTTGCCGTGGGATTGTTTTTCAGCGTGGTGCCGATCAGCGCCAACGGCGACTTTATCGCCGCTGGCTGTTAGCCCGTTTCCAGCAGTCGCATCAACACCCGCAGCGCCTGATCCAACTGCTGGCGTTCACCGTCACTGAGTCCTGACAGCAGTTGCCGTTCGTTGTCGACGTGGGTTTCCACTGCGGCATCGATCCGTTCGCGTCCGGCGGAAGTCAGGGCGACCAGCATACTGCGGGCATCCTCCGGATTGGGCAGGCGGGTAATAAACCCGCGTTTCTCCAGCGCCTTCAGACGATGGGTCATGGTGCCGGAGGTAATCATCAGCGTGGAGAAGAGCTGGGTGGGCGAAAGTACAAAAGGCGCCCCGGCGCGCCGCAGCGTCGCCAGCATGTCAAACTCCCAGCGCACCAGATCGTGGCGCGTAAAGGCCACTTCCACCTGCGGCTCCAGCAGCATAGCGCATCGTTTCAGGCGACCTATCGGCCCCATGGGGCTGCAGTCGAGGTCTGGCCGCTCCCGCTGCCACTGGGCGAGGATGCGATCCACGGCGTCGATCGGCGGTGATTTGTCCATTAGTGCTCACTTGTCTTGATATCAAGATACTTGGCGGTACATACTTCACTCACTAATTTACCTTGAAGTGAAGATAAAATCATGGCTTTTCTCTCACGTAATCTGATTCTCGACCTGCTGCTCACCGCGCTGGCGCCCGCTATCTGGGGGACGACCTACATCGTCACCTCCCAGTTTCTGCCCCCTGACCGCCCATTTATTGCTGCGCTGCTGAGGGTGCTGCCGGCAGGTATCGCTCTTCTGATCTGGAGCCGTCGTTTTCCGCAACGCGGCGAATGGGCAAAGCTGATCGTTACCGGCATCTTAAATATCGGCGCGTTTCAGGCGCTGTTGTTCATCGCCGCCTATCGCTTACCCGGCGGGCTGGCGGCGGTGATCGGCGCGATCCAGCCGCTGCTGGTGATGCTCCTCGCCTGGTGCGTCGACCGGCAGCGCTCGCCCTGGCTGGCGGTGTTCTCCGCCATCGCCGGCATACTCGGTATGGCCATGCTGCTGCTGTCGCCGCACACCGTCCTCGACCCGCTGGGTATCGGCGCGGCGTTTCTCGGGGCGATCAGTATGGCGCTGGGCACCTGGCTCTCCCGGCGCTGGGCGCTCTCCCTGCCGATCGTCGCGCTGACCGGCTGGCAGCTGACGATCGGTGGGGTGGTGCTGGCCCCGGTGGCGCTGATCGTTGACCCTCCTTTGCATCAGATAACAGTGCTGCAGGCGGCCGGCTATCTGTGGCTGTGCCTGGCGGGCGCCATGCTGGCCTATGGCCTGTGGTTTCGGGGGATTGGCCGCCTCTCACCGGTGGCCGTGTCGGCGATGAGTCTGCTGAGCCCGGTGACCGCCGTGGTGCTGGGATGGATTTTCCTTGGACAAAAGATCCAGGGGATGGCGCTGGTGGGGTTGATCGTGGTGCTGGCGAGCGTGCTGTCTATCCAGCGCGCGCTGGCGCGCCAGGCGGCGGGAGCAAAAACGAAAAAAGCCCCATAACGGGGCTCGGCATTGCTGCGTGCGGGGTGGGCGGCGGGAGCCAGACCAGCCACCCGCAGGCGGCCTGTCCGGCAGCTCCCTCTGCAACCATTCGCTTATTTAGACAGCTCGGCGGTCATATGGACCTGGTTGCCGGTATAGGCTTCGGTGATGTGGTAGGAAGCGCCTTGTTCTTTCGCAATGGTTGCGATTTTCGCTTCTGCGCTGTCCAGGGTGTCTGCTGTCACGCTCACCGGATGAGCGAAGCTAGCGAAAGAGACCAGGGAGAGCATACCGGCAGCGGCGAGTAATTTTACGTTTTTCATGGTGTTTGTCCTTTTAACTTTTATGGTGGAAAGCATGTTTGCTTTCGATGGACTTATAATAAGCCTGCTAACTATAACGCGCGTGGCAAAAAGTGCGATTTAGATCACATTTTTATGGCGGTTTGATGGCGAAAACATGATCGTTTATCTATTTTTTAATTTAAAAACAATGAATTAATGATTTATTTCTGGAAGGGGATATCACATGGGCTGCCCTTGTTCAGGGAGAGGAATGCGCCTCATTCATGCTTTCACCATTCGTTGTGTGAATGGTTTGGTGCTGTTTTCACCACCGCAAAGGCAGATTCAGACTTATCGCGATGGCCTTCCGAGGGCTTTTTCTGCATGCTGTTGCGGTCACTTTCTCTCGCTCTGGCGTTAGGCTTGCTGCGCTGTAAACAACCACCCTCGCGTTTTCATCTATCAATGACTGTTTATTAATAGTCGATGGTTATCTGTTATATAACTTAATGAAACGTGAACAAATGTATATTTGTCGGCGAATAAATAGCATTCTTTGACGCCGATAGCACCAGCGAACTTATATTTTTAGGTTCGTTACCTGACGCCTTAAATATTGCGGCTCCCGGTCAGTCGAAGATTCTATTAGCAGTGGCATAAATCAGCATCGCCTGATGTTTCTGGTTCTATGCGAATTCACAGTGTGCTCATTGATTCGTAATTCACTCTGACAAGGAAATGGCAATGAAAAAGGTTCTTCTTTCTGCAGCAATGGCAACCGCGTTTTTTGGCATGACTGCTGCCCATGCAGCTGATACCAATGTTGGCGGCGGCCAGGTTAATTTCTTCGGTAAAGTTACCGATGTATCCTGTACTGTTTCCGTTAACGGCCAGGGCAGCGATGCGAACGTTTACCTGTCTCCGGTAACCCTGACTGAAGTTAAAGCGGCAGCAGCGGATACTTACCTGAAACCGAAATCTTTCACCATTGACGTCTCTAACTGCCAGGCTGCTGATGGCACTAAACAGGATGACGTAAGCAAACTGGGCGTGAACTGGACCGGCGGTAACCTGCTGGCTGGCGCAACCAACAAACAACAGGGCTACCTGGCGAACACCGAAGCTTCCGGTGCTCAGAACATCCAGCTGGTGCTGTCTACTGACAACGCTACCGCGCTGACCAACAAAATCATCCCGGGTGACAGCACTCAGCCGAAAGCGAAAGGCGACGCTTCCGCTGTAGCCGATGGCGCGCGTTTCACCTACTACGTAGGCTACGCCACCAGCGCGCCGACCACGGTAACCACCGGTGTGGTTAACAGCTACGCGACTTACGAAATTACTTACCAGTAATTCCGTCAGAAAATAAAACTGCCCCGCGATGGGGCAGTTAATAACAATAATAAAGCGGCAATGTCCGCCGCTTGTATTTTTATTCTGAGGTCAGCATGAAGCGTATTGCCCTTTTTTTCTGTTTCATTTTTAGTTTTGCGGCCCATGCCAACAATATTATTGTTAACGGTACCCGCTTTATTTATCCAGGAAATGAAAAAGAAATAACGGTACAGCTTTCAAATAACGCCGACCGTCCGGCGCTGGCGCAGGCCTGGCTGGATAACGGCGATGCCGATGCCACACCGGATACCATTACCACCCCGTTTATTATCACCCCGCCGATTTCGCGTGTTGACGCCAAGAGCGGCCAGACGCTGCGTATTAAGCTCGGCAGCAGCGCCGGTCTGGCGAAAGATAAAGAGACGCTGTGGTGGCTGAATCTGCTGGAAATTCCGCCGGTGGTGGCCAATCAGAAAAATGAAGGCCAGAACGTGCTGCAGCTGGCGATCCGTTCGCGCTTTAAATTTATTTATCGTCCTGCCGGACTGGGCAACCGCGATGCGGCGGCCGAGAAGCTGACCCTGACCGCCAGCGGCAGTGGTCTCGCCATCAACAACCCGACGCCGTTCTACATTACCGTCAGCCGTATTTCCCGCGACGGCGGTAAAGCCCTGAACAGCAAAACCGTGATGCTGGCGCCGCAGTCCAGCCAAACGGTGGCGCTCTCCTCCGCCGTCAACCGCGGCGAAACCCTGACCGTTAACAACATTAATGACTATGGCGCCGATGTCGCAGTGAAAGTGGCCGTTAAATAAGGGAAAAGCTAATGAAGCAGAGGTCATTCTGCCCGGGAAGATTAAGCACCGCGATCGCCATCGCGCTGTGCTGCTTTCCGCCATTTTCCAGCGGACAGGAAAACCCGGGAACGGTATATCAGTTTAACGACGGCTTTATTGTCGGCAGTCGCGAAAAGGTCGATCTGTCGCGCTTTTCGACCAGCGCGATTACCGAAGGCACTTACTCCCTTGACGTCTACACCAACGACGAGTGGAAAGGGCGCTACGATTTACGCATCGCGCGCGATAAAGATGGTCGGCTGGGCGTCTGCTACACCAAAGCGATGCTGGCCCAATATGGCATCGCGGCGGAAAAGCTCAATCCGCAGCTGAGCGAGCAGGAGGGCTACTGCGGTAGCCTCAAATCCTGGCGCAACGAAGAAAACGTCAAAGACAACCTGGTCCAGTCCTCCCTGCGGTTGAACATTTCGGTACCGCAGATCTATGAAGATCAACGCCTGAAAAACTATGTCAGCCCGGAGTTCTGGGACAAAGGTATTACCGCGCTCAATCTTGGCTGGATGGCGAACGCCTGGAACAGCCATACCTCTTCGGTAGGCGGGTCGGATAACAGCAGCGCCTATCTGGGCGTCAACGCCGGACTGTCGTGGGACGGCTGGCTGCTGAAGCACATCGGCAACCTGAACTGGCAGCAGCAGCAGGGTAAAGCGCACTGGAACAGCAACCAGACCTATCTCCAGCGCCCTATCCCACAGCTCAACTCCATCGTCAGCGGCGGGCAGATTTTCACCAATGGTGAATTTTTCGACACCATCGGTCTGCGCGGGGTTAATCTTTCCACCGATGACAATATGTTCCCGGACGGCATGCGCTCGTATGCTCCGGAAATTCGCGGCGTGGCGCAGAGCAACGCCCTCGTCACCGTGCGCCAGGGCAGCAATATTATCTATCAGACCACCGTTCCGCCCGGACCATTTACCCTGCAGGATGTCTATCCTTCCGGCTATGGCAGCGATCTTGAGGTCTCGGTGAAAGAAGCGGATGGCTCGGTAGAAGTGTTTAGCGTGCCTTACGCTTCCGTCGCCCAGCTGCTGCGTCCGGGAATGACCCGCTACGCGCTCTCCGCCGGTAAAGTGGACGACAGCGCGCTGCGCAACAAGCCGATGCTCTATCAGGCGACCTGGCAGCACGGGATCAACAATCTGTTGACCGGCTACACCGGGGTCACCGGTTTTGACGACTATCAGGCCTTCCTGGTGGGGACCGGGATGAACACCGGCATCGGCGCGCTCTCTTTTGACGTCACCCATTCGCGGTTGAAGAGCGATGCCCATGATGACTCGGGTCAGAGCTATCGCGCGACCTTTAACCGCATGTTTACCGATACCCAGACCAGCATCGTGTTGGCGGCGTATCGCTACTCGACGAAAGGTTATTACAACCTCAACGACGCGCTGTACGCCGTCGATCAGGAAAAAAATAGTCGCAGCAACTACACCCTGTGGCGGCAAAAAAACGGCATGACCTTCACGGTGAACCAGAACCTGCCGGACGGCTGGGGCGGGTTTTATCTCAGCGGCCGTATCTCCGATTACTGGAACCGCTCCGGGACCGAGAAGCAGTATCAGGTCAGCTACAACAATTCATTTGGTCGTCTCTCCTGGTCGGCGAGCGCGCAGCGCGTCTATACGCCAGACAGCTCCGGTCATCGCCGCGACGATCGTATTTCACTCAACTTCAGCTACCCGCTGTGGTTTGGCGATAACCGCACCGCCAACCTGACGTCGAACACCTCGTTCAATAACTCGCGCTTTGCCAGCTCGCAGATTGGTATCAACGGTTCGCTGGACAGTGAAAACAACCTTAACTACGGCGTGTCGACCACCACCGCCACCGGCGGTCAGCATGATGTGGCGCTCAACGGCAGCTACCGTACGCCATGGACCACCCTCAACGGCAGCTACAGCCAGGGCGAAGGCTATCGTCAGAGCGGCATTGGCGCCAGCGGGACGATGATCGCCCACAGCGGCGGCGTGGTGCTCTCACCGGAAAGCGGCTCGACGATGGCCCTGATTGAAGCCAAAGACGCGGCCGGGGCGATGCTTCCGGGATCGCCGGGCACCCGTGTGGACAGCAATGGTTACGCCATCCTGCCGTATCTGCGCCCGTACCGGATTAACGCCGTGGAAATCGACCCGAAAGGCAGCCATGACGACGTGGCCTTCGATCGCACCGTGGCGCAGGTTGTGCCGTGGGAAGGCAGCGTGGTTAAGGTCGCGTTCGGCACTAAGGTGCAGAACAACCTCACCCTGCAGGCGCGCCAGGCGAACCACGAGCCGTTGCCGTTTGCGGCAAGTATTTTCTCCCCCGACGGCAAGGAGATCGGCGTTGTCGGCCAGGGCAGCATGATGTTTATCAGCGATGCGAACGCCAAACGCGCGATTGTGAAGTGGAGCGGCGGGCAGTGTTCGGTGGATCTGGGACAGCAAACAACAAAGGATAGCGTATGTCGCTGAGGAAATTACTAACGCTTTTTATCGTCTTAATGGCGCTGGGAACCACCTCGTCCTGGGCCTCCTGTACGCGTCTCTCATCGCCAACGGTGATGCTGGACATGGTGGTGGGCAGGGTGGTGGTGCCCCCGGATCTGCCGGTGGGCTCGGTGATCCTTACCCGCGACTGGACGATGAGCGCTCCCGGCGGGGCAAGCTATCGCTGTACTTCCGGCACCAACCGCTTTGCGGCGAAGATCGTGTCGCCAGGGGCCACGGACCTTGGAAATAAAATCTACTCCACCAACGTGCCGGGAATCGGCATGCGTTTCAGCCGCGGCGGCGCAACGGTAAATATCGTCTATCCCGATGTCTTTTCGTCCCGGGTATATAACACCACCAACTATTCCCTCGAAGGGTCGCGCTTTACGCTGCAGATTATCAAAACCGCGGCAACCACCGGCAGCGGCACCCTGGCGGCGGGTAAGTACACCTCCTACGACTGGGAGAGCGGCGGTAACCCGATCCTCGAAACCTATCTGAGCGCCAACGCCATCACCGTGGTCTCGCCCTCCTGTTCGGTGCTGAGCGGGAAAAATATGAATGTCGATGTGGGTTCCATCCGGCGCACCGACCTGAAAGGGGTCGGCACCACCGCCGGCGGGAAGGATTTTAATATCGACCTGCAGTGCAGCGGCGGCCTGAGTGAAACGGGATATGCCAACATTAGCACCTCGTTCTCCGGTACCCTGGCCACCAGCACTACCGCTACCATGGGCGCCTTGCTGAATGAAAAAGCCGGCAGCGGGATGGCGAAAGGCATTGGCATCCAGGTGCTGAAGGATGGCTCCCCGCTGCAGTTTAATAAGAAATACACCGTCGGCCGCTTGAATAATCAGGAGACCCGCTACATCACCATACCGCTACACGCGCGTTTTTATCAGTATGGCCCGACGACCAGCACCGGCGAGGTGGAGTCGCATATGATCTTTAACCTGACGTACGATTAATACGGGAGGGGGAATGAAGGGATTGCCGAAAAACACTATCGCGTGGCTGCTATTTTGCGGCAGCCTCGCCGCCCCCTCGGCGTGGGGTTTTGAGACCAATTACGATCGCGGACGGGTCGATTTTGCCGGGCGGGTGACGGATATTTCCTGTAGCGTCGCGCTAAACGGCGGCCAGCATGCCGGCAGCGGTAATGTCTGGCTGGCGCCGGTCAGCCTGGCGGAAGTCCACGATCGCGGGGCCGGGGCGTTTATGAAACCGCAGCCGTTTACCCTGGCACTGTCAAACTGCCAGCTGCGCCATGATGGTGAAGCAGCCTCGCAGGATGAGGTGCGTCGGGTCAGCGTGCGCTGGGTCGATGGTTTTTTACTGACGGCGGTCGGTAACGAAAACGCCGGGTATCTGGCCAATACCTTGCCGGATGGAGCGCAGAATATTTATCTAGCCCTATCGACTAACGATAATAATACGCTGGATAAGAGTAATAAAATTGTCCCGGCGGACCCGCAGCAAAATCAGGTGCGTTTGCAGGAAAGCGCGGTCAGCGGCGGCCTGTTCACCTATTACGTTGGCTATGTTTCGCCAACGCCGAAAAGCGCCACCAGCGGGCCGATTACCAGCTGGGCAACGTGGGAATTAGTTTATAATTAAGTGACGTTAAAAAGCCGGGAATTCCCGGCTTTGTTTACATGGCAATATCATCGGCGACCAGTTGTTCAATACTGACTTCCCGCCAGTAATGTCCCTGGATAGCAAACCACTCCATTCCCTGCAGCCATTCTTTATGGGCTTCGCTTTCGACACCTTCAATAATCACATTATGATGGTTGCGCGATAAAAAGGTCACCAGCGCATCCATCAACTGGCGGCCGGACTCTTTGCGCATCAGGTGCCAGAAAAAATCCTTATCAATTTTCACATAGTCAAAGTGATAACCGCGAATAGCGTTAATTCCCGCGTAGCCGGAGCCGAAGTCGTCGAGCCACAGTGAGGTATCCTGTGGGCTCTGCCAGGCGGCAAGAGAATTATGCAGCAGATTCTCGGCGTTTTCGGTTACCTCGAAATGGACGCAGGTCATGGCGGCGATTTTGGCTTTTATATCCTTCTGGCGCAACAGGTTCAGGATATGGTCATCAACGTTAATTGTTGCGGAAATATGGTTACGTAAAAACCAGGCTTTATGCTTTTCAATCAGTGCCAGTTGTTCGAGAAAAATACGTTCACGAACGGCGGCGGTAGCATGGCGGAAAAAATCTTCGGGGGAAATAGAAAGATTATCAAAGCGGCTTAAGCATTCCACCGCGACCAGAGTACCTTGTGGGGAAAACATTTTCTGAAAGACGTAGCGTACAGCGATATCATTACGAGATAAAATGTTGTCTTCGAATATTTTAGTGTTCATTATCCCTCTTCACGAGGTTAGTCAGACAATAGGCAGAGGATACATTAATTATAGGCTACCTGATGATTAATGGGAATGGCGGGAAATGTAAATCAACAGCGAATAAGTACGCTTTATCCGCTACTGATTTACCGGGAGAACATTTAGCATTGATGGAGAGCGGCAATACGCTGATTCATAGTGCGGGAATTATCAATACCCAGTTTTTGCATGATATGGATGCGGTGGCTATGAACCGTTTTATGAGCAATGCCGAGCAGGGCGGCAATACGCTTATTATTATTGTTGGCAATGAGCAGTTCGAGGATCTGACACTCCCGTGGTGAAAGCTGTTTGCGCAATCCTCGCGGCGGCAGTTCGCTGACGCCTTTGGCGCGCTGGACGATAGATGAAAAAAGAGTTAGCGGAGATTTCTCGCTAATAATCATAGCGTTGTCAAAGTTTATCAACTCTCTGCACAGCCCGACAATGTCGCTTTTCACCATTAGCACCGGCTGCTGGCAGCGCAGCAGGGAAAGGCGGAGCGCATTCAGCAGATCGACGATTCTGATGGCAGAAATATCCTTATTAATTAAATTGAAAATAATCGTCTGGGCCAGTGGCAGATGTTTCTCATGGATGACATCGGCATAACTCAGTCGGGTGGCATTTTCATGGCTATCAATAAGGTAGTGATAGATTGAGTGACCAATGAGATTGTCATTGGTGTACAGCAATATACTGTCCAAGGTTGTCAGATTCTCTTTTTGCGCTTGGCTTCTAAGATAAGGTCCAGCAGTATCTTCTCTATTCTGCGCTGGTCATCGAGATGGCGGAACTTAAACTGGCAGGATATCTGATAGTAGCTCTCACTCTCTTCATTAGCGTTATCCAGGGTGATAACAATGACATTTTTGACCACCAGGTCGATGGTGATCTCGCCATATTCTGCAAGCATCAGTACGGCGTTTTTCAGTAAGGCGTTGTGGCTGAGGAATTTAAGATTCGGCGTTTTGGTCATCAATGCGCAACCGCCATCTGAAATGTCTTTGATATCGAAAAGATAGTTTTCGCCGTTTTTATGGCGGCCGCGGCAATAAAAGTCATGCTCATGGCGTAAACGAAAGCGGGGATCGCGGCGACGCTGCACTACCTGCAGGCATTCAGGCAATGAAAAAGCGTAGCGGATACCTTTATCGACACCGCTATTGTCATGTTTTGTCAGGGCCGCATTAAACTCTATTTTCCCTGAATCGCTATGCAGGAGAAAGCGAATTTTATGCCCGGACGGGATTTTGCGATGGGTCTGAATATGAAACTCGGCAAAGTCCACGCGCGTCAGTTGGGTTATGATACTGGTGTTGTTAAAAAATATTTCAATTTCAGTACGTTTGCGCAACTCCTCTCTGAAAATAGCAATAATTTCATACTTACTGGTCTTTATCGTTCCCTCTGTCATATGCATCCCTTGTAAATAGTTGTCGTGAGGCGTTTGATTTTTCTTATAGCAATAGCAACATTCTGATTGGGTTAATCAGATGTTTTTATGAGCGTTTGATGTTATTGACTATCTTTGCAGCCAGATTGATATGTATAAACTTGGAATTTGATATTGTATTTCCTGTAATCAAGAGTTTCGAATTTTGGTCATGACAAAAACGACAACGGCCTCCAAGCTGGAGACCGGTCGAAGGATAAAAACTTAAGTTTAATTAACGGGGATAATGAGAGAACGATCGTCGATCACGCCCCATTTGTAGGATCTATAGTGCCAGTAGCGGTGAGGTTTTTCCAGGCAAATATTGAGGAGGGATAGGGTTCCCTCCATTTTGTCTGGCAGGTCAGCGGCGCGCGGCGGTGGCGATATTATCGAGGGTGCGCAGCGCTTCCGCGGGCAGGACCAGCTCGGCAGCGGCAATATTTTCCGCGAGGTGCGTGCGGGAGGAGGTGCCGGGGATCAGCAGAATATTTGGCGCTCGCTGGAGCAGCCAGGCGAGGGCGACCTGCATCGGCGTCGCCTCAAGCGAAGCCGCGACCTCGTTCAACTCCTGCGCCTGCAACGGCGTAAAACCGCCCAGCGGGAAAAAGGGCACCCAGGCGATGTGCTGGGCGGCCAGCGCATCCACCAGCGCGTCGTCGGCGCGATGGGCAACGTTATAAAGATTTTGCACGCAGACGATGGGCGTCATTTTCTGCGCATCCGCGACCTGCTTTGCCGTCACGTTGCTGAGGCCGATATGGCGGATTAATCCTCGCTCTTTCAGTTCCAGCAGGGTGGCGAGTGGCGCCTCCAGCGAACCCTCCACCGGGCCGTGCGGGCTCAGCATACTGCGCAGATTAACCACTTCCAGTACCTCAAGCCCCAGGTGACGCAAATTGTCTTCAACGGCCTGGGTCAGTTCGGCGGGCGACATGGCCGGTAGCCAGTTGCCTTTCTCGTCACGGCGGGCGCTGACCTTGGTGACAATGCACAGATCGTCAGGGTAGGGGTGGAGCGCTTTGCGGATCAACTGATTGGTGACATGTGGACCGTAGAAATCAGAGGTATCGATATGGTTTATCCCGGCCTCGACGGCGGCCTGTAGTACGCGCACCGCTTCTTCAGGATCTTTGGGCGGGCCGAAAACACCGGGGCCGGCCAGCTGCATCGCGCCGTAACCTAAGCGATAGACCTGGCGATCGCCGAGCGTGCCGCGACCGGATAAGGTGACACTGGACATAAGAACTCTCCTCACGGTGGCTAAGCCGTAAGTGTAATCCGCTCACAAGGAAGGCAAGGGGGAGAATATTGTCAGAATGTGCGACAGCAGCTCAGGCAGCCGCTGTCGCCAGAGGGGATTAGCCGAAGAACATCACCGACACGCAGAGCAGGCCAACCACCAGCGTAATGGCGTTACCCACCGAGCGGTACGGCTTCAGCGCCGGAATGAGCCATGTCGACAGCGTGGGCATAATAAACAGGATCATGGCGATAAGCGGTCCGCTGATAGCGTAGATCATTGAGATCGCATTCGGGTTGATAAAGCACACCGCAAAAGTGAAGGCGGAGACCAGCAGGATCGACATCGCGCGGTTGAAAGCGCGGCTCTTACGCACGCCCAGCAGGCCCAGCGAGCTTTTGACGATTTCGCTGGCGCCCTCAATCACTCCGAAGTAGGTTCCGAGAAACGATTTCGACATAGCGACGACGGCGACGATGATGCCGGTCACCGCCAGCCATCCCGGCGCGCCTGGCACCATCGACAGGGCGGAGAGGATAGTCACCCCCTGATCGCGGGCGGTCTCTATATAGGTTGCCGGGATCGCCAGCAGACAACTGAAGACAAAAAACAGCACGCTGGCGCAGATGATGGTGTAGGCCACCTTCATGATTTTTTTGCATTTACCCATGGCCAGGTCGCCGTGTTTCTCCTGCTGATCGATAGCAAAAGTCGAGATGATCGGCGTATGGCTAAAAGCGAAAACCATCACGGGAATAGAGATCCAGACCTGGTGGAGCGTCTGCGGGCTGAACTGCATCTGGCTGGTGAGATGCTCCGGATGCCAGTCGCGGATTAAATAGAGGGAGAGAAACAGGAAACAGGCGATAAGCGGGAAGACCAGAAAGCCCATCACCTTGATGGTGACCTGCCGTCCCATGAGAAAGATCAGGTTGAGGACCAGCACGACCCCCAGACTCAGCAGCGCACGCAGCCCTGGGGTCATCGGCGTGCGATGCGCCACCTGTTCGGCCAGCGAGTTGGTGATGGCCACGGCGTAGATGAGCACCACCACAAAGAAGGCAAGGAAATAGAGGCCGGTGATCAGGTTGCCAATTTTCTTACCATAGTAGTGATTAACTGCGCCGGTGATCCCGGTTCCCGGCGCGATATTGGCCGAGAGAATAAACTGGCTCAGCGCTTTGTGGGGCCAGTAAGTGAGCGGCCAGGCGACCAGCGCGGTGATGAACAGCACAATGGCGCCAGCCGAACCCAGCTGGATCGGTAGAAATAGCGTCCCAGCGCCTACTGCAGTGCCATATAAGGCAAAACTCCATAGAGTTTCTTCTTTAGACCAAATTTTAGACATTATGCGACTTTATCAACCGTCAAACCAAAAAAAAGGAGTGCAATTTACCATATTTATGGTTCGTCTGTTGCGATAGTTTTTGGTGATAAAGTCGCGGCGGATCGTCGAAGATCCGCGCCGGGATTAACCGCGCGCCGTCTGGCGCGGGCGGCGGTGACGAATAACGCGCTCGCGCAGGGTGTCCCATACCCAGTTAAAGGCCATGGTGTAGGGCAGGAAGAAAAGCATAAAACCGATCTCCAGCATAAACGCCTGCAGCAGCGAGACGCCCAGCACGATCGCCACCATGGTGACGCCAATGATGACGAATCCGGTTTCGAAACCGAGCGCGTGCAGGGCGCGTACTTTCAGCTGGCGGGGGAAGCGGGAGACCGGCCACAGGCGATCGAACGCCGCGTTATAGATAATGTTCCATACCATCGCCAGGGTGGCGAGCAGAATGCTCAGTCCGCCCATCTCCACTACCGAGCGCTGCATCAGCCAGGCGGCGGTAGGGGCGAGGATCAGCGTCGCCAGTCCTTCGAAGGTGATGGCGTGGATAACGCGTTCGGTGAGCGTCTTGCGCTGATGTGGGGTCTGTTGCATGGCGAGCTACCTCCAGTTTTAGCCTGAACAGGAAATTACCCGGCAGTTTATGGAAAAATATGATAAACAAAAGATAGGAACCATCGATATTGTAGATACATCATGCGTTATTCACCGGAAGCCTTAACCGCCTTTGTCGAGGCGGTCGACAGCGGATCGTTCTCCGCCGCCGCCCGCCGCCTGCGGAAAAGTCAGTCGACGATCAGTACCGCCATCGCCAATCTGGAGGCCGATCTCGGCGTAATCCTCTTTGACAGGGCAACGCGGCAACCGACGCTGACCCCGCAGGGGGAGCAGGTGCTGAGCTATGTCAAAGCGATTCTTGCCGCCAGCGAGCGGCTGGACGAACTGGCTGTGTCGCTGTCCGGCGAGACGGAGCCGCGGCTGACCTTCGTGCTCTCCGATACTCTGCACCCGGACGTGCTGGAAGATCTGCTGGTGCAGTTTGACCGCCGCTTTCCTCATACCGAGTTTGAGTGTTTGATTGGCGAAGACGAGGATGTGATCGATCTCCTGCAAAAATCCCGCGCCCAGGTGGGGCTGATTGAGGCGAGGGAGCGCTACCCCACCGATATCGGCAGCACCCGCCTGCCGCTGCAGACGGCGATGGGCATTTATGTAGCCCCTGGCCATCCGCTGGCGGCGCAGGGTAAGGTCGCCTGGGATGAGCTGCGCAGCTGGCGCGAGCTGCGTTTGAGCACCTTTCTGGCCAGCGCCACCGAACCTGCCGCAGGCCAGGTCTGGTCGGCGCCAAACTACCTGCTGCTGCTCAGCATGGCGGCGCAGGGGTTCGGCTGGTGCATTCTGCCCAGCGCGCTGGTGGCGGAGTTTGCGCCGCAGGGCGGGCTGGTGGCGCTCGATATCCCCGGCTGGCCGCGGGCAATTTCAGTCGATCTGCTGTGGAATAAGAAAGCGCCGCCGGGAGCGGCCGGCAGCTGGCTGCGTCAGCATCTGCAGCGGCGTGAACGTTAACGAATAGCTATTTCTTTGTGATTGGCTTCACTTTTTTTAAACAATTACAAAGTTTTTTGATAACAATTATCTAGTATATCGCTGTTTCTTTGCGCAAATGCATGGGCAGGGGTAGAGGATGAAGGATGTCGTGATCGTCGGCGCGCTGCGAACGCCGATTGGCTGCTTTCAGGGCGCATTATCGCGCCATTCAGCCGTCGAGCTGGGGAGCGTGGTGGTGAAGGCGCTGGTGGAGAAAACGGGAATCGATCCGCACAGCGTGGATGAGGTGATCCTCGGCCAGGTGCTGACCGCGGGGACCGGACAAAATCCGGCGCGTCAGTCCGCTATTCGCGGTGGGCTGCCTAACACCGTATCGGCTATCACCATTAACGATGTCTGCGGTTCCGGCCTGAAGGCTCTGCACCTCGCTACCCAGGCGATCCAGTGCGGGGAAGCGGACGTGGTGATCGCTGGCGGCCAGGAGAATATGAGCCGCGCTCCGCATGTGCTTACCGACAGCCGCACCGGCGCCCAGCTGGGCAACAGCCAGCTGATTGACAGTCTGGTGCATGATGGGCTGTGGGATGCTTTCAACGATTATCATATGGGCGTCACGGCGGAAAACCTGGCCCGGGAATTTGGCATCAGTCGCGAGCTGCAGGACGCCTGGGCGCTCAGCTCACAGCATAAGGCGCGCAAGGCGATTGATTCCGGTCGCTTTCGCGATGAGATCGTCCCGGTTGTCACCGAGCATAACGGCGCGGCGCGCACCGTGGATACCGATGAACAACCGCGGGTGGATGCCAGCGCGGAAGGGCTGGCCAGCCTGCAGCCCACCTTCGATCGCCTTGGATCGGTAACCGCCGGCAACGCCTCAAGCATCAATGACGGCGCGGCGGCGGTAATGATGATGAGCGAGGCTAAAGCGCTGGAGCTGGGGCTGCCGATCCTTGCGCGGATCCGCGCCTTCGCCAGCGTCGGCGTCGATCCGGCGCTGATGGGCATTGCCCCGGTGCATGCCACCCGTCGCTGTCTGGAGCGGGCCGGCTGGCGGCTGGACGACGTCGATCTGATCGAAGCCAATGAGGCCTTTGCCGCTCAGGCGATCTCGGTTGGCCGGGTACTGGAGTGGGATGAGCGCCGGGTCAACGTCAACGGCGGCGCGATCGCCCTCGGCCACCCCATCGGCGCCTCCGGCTGCCGGATTCTGGTGTCGCTGGTGCATGAAATGATCAAGCGCGATGCCCGCAAAGGTCTGGCGACGCTGTGCATTGGCGGCGGTCAGGGCGTGGCGCTGGCGGTAGAACGCGCATAGCGCTATACCTCGATTTCCATGGCCTCCTGCGGGAGGCCTTTTTTATGCGCCGTGCTTTGCCGAACCCTTATTTTTCCCCTCCCTCTTTCACTCTCCCCGGCGAAATTATTGAGCTTCGTCACGTCTTGTTGTGCCACCTTTTTTGAAACAAATAACTACGATCCTGGTCACTAAAACTATGGTGTCTAAAAAATAAAATGATGTTTCATAAAAACGAAATGTCATTTTATTTATTGTAAGGGTACCCTATGTTAAAACGATCTCTGGTTCTCGCCGCCCTCTGCGGTATGTCTTTTGCGGCAACCGCGGTAACGATAGATTTACGTCATGAATTTATTGATGGCGGAAAGAGTGATAAAAGTAATGCTGACCGCGTCTCCGTTTCTCACCGCTTTGCCAACGGCTTAGGCTTTACCGTCGAGGCCAAATGGCGTTCGGGTGGCGACAACGGTTCGCAACCCTATTCGGACGTGGTGGGCAATGGTCATGAAGACACCATCAGCTGGCGCTGGAAAGCAACGTCGAACTTTTTCCTCACCCCCGGGTTTACCATTGAGAGCAACGACAGCCGCTCCATCTACAAGCCGCACCTGCACGCGCAGTACAGCTTCGACAACGGCTTCTATGTCGCCGCTCGCTATCGCTATGAATACACCCGCTATCCGAACAACGCCGGCAAAGATGATGACAAAGTTAACCGCGGCGACGCGTGGGCCGGATTTGTCCTCGGCGACTGGCGTACAGAGCTGAACTATGTCTATGCCCGCAGCTCGGAAGGGGTCAGCCGCAACGACAATAAACCCTACTCGCAGGAATATAACGTGAAGGTGGCCTATAAGCTGGATAATAACTGGTCGCCGTATGGCGAAATTGGCAACGTCGGGGTCAATGACCGCAGCGATCGCCAGACCCGCTTCCGCGTTGGGGTGGCTTACTCGTTCTGACCGACCATTCATCCCTCATCGTTTGTTTTCCCCGGCGCCGTCAGCCGGGGTTTTTTTATGGGGGAAAGAGAAGGGACAAAAAAAGCCCTCCATGAAGGAGGGCAAGGCCAGTTACAGAAAGAAGTGTGGCGTGGATCAGGCGCTCAGCATTGACGGGTGCGCGGGTAATTTCGCGATATAGATGGCCGGTTTACCGTCTTTATCGGAGCTGAACAGAATGGCGCTATCGTCCGGGGTAAATGAGGGGTGCGGGTGCGTTACCTGGCGGCTGTTGGCCACCGTCGCCCACGAGGTATCATGGCGCGCGACGCGGAAGTAGCGCTTTTCCGCCACGTTAAAGACATACAGCCAGGGATCGTTATCAATGGAGTAGCCGCCGGTATCCTTGACATCCACCGGTGTACCTGAGCCATCGCCTACCAGCAGCGTGCCATCGAAATTGCTCATCAGATGCGAGCAGGCCGGCATCGTCATCAGGGCCTCGTTGACGCCGCTTTCGGGATCAAAGCGATAGATCGTCCGTCCCTGCTGGCCTTTCAGATAGGAGACGTAGATCAGCGCCGAACCGTCCGGCACCCAAAATTCATGAGTACAGCTTTCGCCTGGAGCATGCGCTTTGACTTTGCGAACATGGCTGCCATCCTCGTTGACCAGCCACATGCGGGCGTCCACCAGATCGTGCGGCCCTTCATGGCAGAAGGCGACGGTATGGTCGTCGAAGGGACGATAGATCGGGTGTCCCAGCCAGATTTTTTCCTCATGGATCACCTGGCTCTCACCGCTGCGCAGGTCGACGCGCAGCAGGCGGCAGTGCGGTCCTTTATGGAAGAAATCATGGAAAATCTGCCAGTCGTTGAGTGGCGTCCAGTCGCTTTTGGCAATCTCAATGCCCACCAGTTTGCTGCAATCGCTGTTTGCCACCCAGGTGCCATACCCTACCCAGTCATCGCTAACGCGATAAACTTCGCGCTCGGCGAGGGTGGTCAGGTTGACTTCCAGCAGGATACGGTCATTTTTCACGTAATAAAGCGACTTATCGTCCGGGGAGAGGAAGCCGCCGAAGGTGTTATCCCCGGCGCCTTCGGTTAGCTGGACGGCCTCGGCGCTGGCGATATTCAGCAGATAGTAGTTCCAGTGGCCGTCAAACTCGCCGGCGAACAGTAAATGGCTGCCATCGTTAAAAAAGCACTTCTGATAGAAGTAGTTGCGATGACAGGTGACCTCCGGGGGGGTTAAGCGGGTGACTTCCGCCCCGGTATCCGGATCGTGGCTGACGTGATAATTCAGTTTGACCCGCATGCCTTTAGCCATGTAGTGCTCCTTTCTTTCCTGCGATGCCGCTGGACCAGAGGCGTGTCGCTGAGTGATATGTTTTAAAAGACGGGTATTAATTTATCAAAACATTGTTTCATTATTTGTGATGGCTCACGCAGTTCAGCGTAATTCCCGCGTTTTCAGCGGGCTGCTGGCTTCGCTTCGGCACCTCTGCAGACAATCGGTTGAATCTTCATCTTTTCAAAACCTTTTCCGGCCTGGCGCGTGCCGGGAGGCTCCTTCGCTTTTTCTTTTTTTGTAATCATCATCATAAAAAATGAAACATCGTTTTAAATAATATTGAAAATGGCTGGGGGCGGGGCTAAGATGGCACCCATCAGCAAAACGGAACTCTGTTTTATTTTCATTATGGTGGGCTATGCCCGAGAGTTCGCCCCACGCTCAGTCGCGCCGCCGGCGCGGACCGGGCCGAGAGAACCTTGCCTGCAAACAGCAGGCTCTGAACGACTAAGGAACATAATATGATTCTTGATGCATTCTCCCTGCAGGGAAAAGTGGCCGTCGTGAGCGGATGCGATACCGGTTTAGGTCAGGGGATGGCCCTCGGGCTGGCGGAAGCGGGCTGCGATATTGTCGGTATCAATATCGTCGAACCGGTGGAGACTATCGAGCGAGTAACCGCGCTGGGACGCCGTTTTCTTAGCCTGACCGCCGACCTGCGCCAGATCGACGGTATTCCTCAGCTTCTGGAGCGGGCGGTGGCGGAGTTCGGCCATATTGATATTCTGGTCAACAATGCCGGCCTGATTCGCCGCGAGGACGCGCTGGCGTTCAGCGAAAAAGACTGGGACGACGTGATGAACCTCAACATCAAGAGCGTATTTTTTATGTCCCAGGCGGCGGCGAAACACTTTATCGCCCAGGGCAGCGGCGGGAAGATCATTAACATCGCCTCCATGCTGTCGTTCCAGGGGGGGATCCGCGTGCCGTCGTATACCGCATCCAAAAGCGCGGTGATGGGCGTCACCCGCCTGCTGGCCAACGAGTGGGCCAAACACAACATCAACGTCAACGCCATCGCCCCGGGGTATATGGCGACCAACAACACCCAGCAGCTGCGCGCCGACGAGCAGCGTAGCAGCGAAATCCTCGATCGCATTCCCGCCGGGCGCTGGGGGCTACCGGCCGATCTGATGGGGCCAGTCGTGTTCCTTGCCTCCTCAGCCTCCGATTACATCAATGGCTACACGGTGGCGGTGGACGGCGGCTGGCTGGCGCGCTAACCGTCCGCGATGGCCGGGGTCTGTGGTATCGCTCCGGCCTTCTGAGCAATTATTGTCCATACGCAAAAGTGCGGATCGTCCATACTCCTGAACACAGGTATAATGTTACCGCTCTGTATAAACAGGGTTATTAACTATTGGAAACGCATTTTTTGTTACTTTGAAAGTTTAATGTCCATCACAAAACCCATCCTGCCAGCAATATAGTCCATATCTTTGGCTTATCCTGCCTGACCCATTCATCCACCAGTCACGTACTTTCGTCTTATGTCTTACTCTGTGTGGCAGGAAAAAAATGACTTCAATCAGTAACGACTCTACATTATCGCCGCGGACGCAACGTGATACCCGGCGGATGAACTGGTTTGTTTCCATCGCCGCGGCGGTGGCGGGCTTGCTCTTTGGCCTGGATATCGGCGTGATATCCGGAGCGTTGCCCTTTATAACCGACCATTTCACCTTATCCAGCCAGCTTCAGGAGTGGGTGGTTAGCAGCATGATGTTGGGGGCGGCGATAGGCGCGCTGTTTAACGGCTGGCTGTCGTTCCGCCTTGGTCGTAAATACAGCCTGATGGCGGGGGCCGTACTCTTTGTGGCCGGCTCTATCGGATCCGCTTTTGCCGCCAGCGTGGAGGTGCTGCTGGTGGCCCGCGTGGTGTTGGGCGTGGCAGTCGGGATTGCCTCTTATACCGCGCCGCTGTACCTCTCCGAGATGGCCAGCGAGAACGTGCGCGGGAAAATGATCAGTATGTATCAGCTGATGGTCACCCTTGGCATTGTGCTGGCGTTTCTTTCCGATACCGCCTTTAGCTACAGCGGTAACTGGCGCGCCATGCTGGGCGTGCTGGCGCTGCCGGCGGTGATCCTGATCATTCTGGTCGTCTTTTTGCCGAACAGCCCGCGCTGGCTGGCGGAGAAGGGACGCCATATCGAAGCGGAAGAAGTGCTGCGGATGCTGCGCGATACCTCGGAAAAGGCGCGCGACGAGCTTAACGAGATCCGTGAGAGCCTCAAGCTGAAGCAGGGCGGTTGGGCGTTGTTTAAGGTCAATCGTAACGTGCGCCGGGCGGTGTTCCTGGGCATGCTGCTGCAGGCGATGCAGCAGTTCACCGGCATGAACATCATCATGTACTATGCGCCGCGTATCTTTAAAATGGCGGGCTTTACCACTACTGAACAGCAGATGATCGCCACCCTGGTGGTGGGCCTGACCTTTATGTTTGCCACCTTTATTGCGGTGTTCACAGTGGATAAAGCGGGCCGCAAGCCAGCGCTGAAAATCGGCTTTAGCGTGATGGCGCTGGGCACTCTGGTGCTGGGCTACTGCCTGATGCAGTTCGACAATGGCACCGCATCCAGCGGCCTCTCCTGGCTCTCCGTCGGCATGACCATGATGTGTATTGCCGGGTATGCGATGAGCGCGGCGCCGGTAGTGTGGATCCTCTGCTCCGAGATCCAGCCGCTAAAATGCCGCGACTTCGGTATCACCTGCTCGACCACCACCAACTGGGTGTCGAACATGATCATCGGCGCCACTTTCCTGACGCTGCTTGACGCGATTGGCGCCGCCGGCACCTTCTGGCTCTACACGGCGCTCAACGTGGCCTTTATCGGCATCACCTTCTGGCTGATCCCGGAAACCAAGAATGTCACCCTCGAGCACATTGAGCGCAACCTGATGGCGGGCGAGAAGCTGCGTAACATCGGTAATCGTTAATGTGAGGCGCGCGGCAACCACGGGCTGGCGACTTTGCGCGTCTCCCGATGGTTGTCGCCGTGAATGATATGCAGGGCGCTCAGGCGCCCGATGTCATAATGCGGCAGTTGCACTGTGGAGAGCGGCGGTAGAAACAGATCGCCAATGCCCACCATGTTGTCGTATCCCACTACCGCCACGTCCTGTGGAATGCGTAACCCCTGGCCCAGCAGCGTCTGATAGACCATAAACGCGATGCGATCGTTGCCGCAGATCACTGAGTCAAAGCCAGGTTTACCCTCGCGGATATGCGCCAGCACCACCGCCGGGATATCGTGGTAATGCTCATCGCCCTGGCCCATATACGAATGGCTCAGATGGTCCGGTTCGATACCGGCCTCCCGGCAGGCGCGCTCCAGCCCCCGGCGGCGGCGGATCGTCGCCGGCTGGCTGGCGGGTAAGTGCAGGCACAGCGGACGACGATAGCCAGCGGCAAGCAGGGCTTTCACCGCGTCGTACTGCCCCTGTTCATCGTCCGGGATATAGCTGGCCACCGGCTGGCTGAGGCTTTCGCAGTTGGCCAGCACGCAGGGCAGAGTCAGCAGTTTTTCCGGCAGCGGTACCTGGCGCAGGCCCATGGTGGTAAAGATAATGCCGTCCGGACGGTGGGAGAGGAGCAGGTCGACCACCGCTTCCGGACGATCGTCAGAAAACATATTGACCACAAAGCTGTTCCAGCCGTGGGCGCGGGCCGTCTCTTCGATCGATAAGGTGATTTCCACCGAAAAGGGCGTGGTCACGGTATCCAGCGCCAGCACGCCGATGGTGCTGGGGGTGGCGCGCGCCCCGCGGATCTTCTTCGCCGACAGGTCGGGGACGTAGTTGGTCTCGGCGATGGCGGCCTGCACGCGGGCCAGTGTCTCGGGCTTCAGCCGCTCCGGGGTGTTCAGCGCCCGTGAGACGGTCATCAGAGATACATTCGCCAGTTTTGCTACATCTTTCAGGGACGCCATTTTTTCCTCCGCCATTGCCGCAGAGTACAGGCTATACAACTAAGTCGCTGATGTAAAAGAGTGAAACGATTTTCTGCTATCGCCGTCGTGAGCTATGTTGCGGTTGATTTTTGATCGCGATCGCATCTTCATTATGTTAACGTTAACTTTTGTGATTAACATCATATATCGCAGCGAATCCACCTGCGTTTTGTTTTTTGTTAACGTTACCATAATTGCATTCCTCTAACACGAGAATGTCATGATGAAAGCGCCTCACTCACACAGCTACCCGTTGCTCAGTGCCTTACTGTTTTTCTTTTTTGTGACCTGGTCGTCATCCGGCTCCTTGCTCTCTATCTGGCTTCACCAGGAGGTTGGGCTGAAGGCAGGCGATACCGGTATTATCTATGCCGTACTGTCGGTTTCCGCGCTGTTTGCGCAAGTTTGCTATGGATTTATCCAGGACAAGCTGGGGCTGCGCAAACATCTGCTCTGGTATATCACCGCGCTGCTGATCCTCTCTGGTCCGGCGTATCTGCTGTTCGGCCACCTGCTGAAAATCAACGTCCTGTTGGGCAGCATCTTTGGCGGGATCTATATCGGTTTGACCTTTAACGGCGGCATCGGCGTGCTGGAATCTTACACCGAGAGGGTGGCGCGTCAGAGCCAGTTTGAATTCGGCAGGGCGCGGATGTGGGGCTCGCTGGGTTGGGCGGTGGCCACCTTCTTCGCCGGCCTGCTGTTTAACATCAATCCGCAGCTAAACTTCCTCGTCGCCAGCTGTTCCGGGCTGGTGTTCTTTATCCTGTTGGCGCGGCTGCGGGTCTCCTCGGCGCCGCATGCGATGCAGGAGGCGGTATCGGGCGGTAAGGTGACCCTCGAAGATGCGCTGCGCCTGCTGACGCTGCCGCGCTTTTGGGCGCTGGTCTTCTTCGTCATCGGCACCTGCATTTACGGCGTCTATGACCAGCAGTTCCCGGTCTATTTCTCATCGCAGTTCGCGACCCTGCAGGAAGGCAATGAGATGTATGGCTACCTCAACTCCTTCCAGGTGTTCCTCGAGGCGGCCGGCATGTTCTGCGCGCCGTGGCTGGTGAACCGCATCGGCGCCAAAAACGGTCTGATTTTCGCCGGCATGGTGATGGCGATGCGCATGGTGGCCTCCGGTCTGGTGGAGGGGCCGCTGCTGATCTCCATCACCAAACTGCTGCACGCGGTGGAGTTGCCGATACTGCTGGTGGCTATCTTTAAGTACAACAGCCTCAACTTCGATAAACGTCTCTCCTCCACCCTCTATCTGGTGGGCTTCGCCTGCACCAGCTCGATTATCGCCAGCGTATTGTCGCCGCTGGCGGGCTACAGCTATGAAAAATATGGCTTCGCCCAGTCCTACCTGATCATGGGCCTGCTGGTGTTCTGCACCACCTTTATTTCCATCTTCTTGTTGCGCTCCGGCAAATCCTCCGCCGATCCGCTGGTGTCGCAACCTACCGCTATCTGAATCAAAAAGAGTGAAAATGATGACTTACACAATCTCCCGGGCTGAACAGGTACTCCAGACACAACGCCAGGCGCTGAATCTGCGCTGGTATCCGCACTATCACCTGGCGGCCCGCGCCGGGTGGATCAACGACCCAAACGGTCTGGTGTGGTTCGACGGCTGGTACCATGCCTTTTATCAACATCACCCGTACTCCACCCAGTGGGGGCCGATGCACTGGGGGCACGCGCGCAGTAAGGATCTGGTGCACTGGGAGCATTTGCCGGTAGCCCTGGCGCCGGAGGGCCCGGAGGATAAAGACGGCTGCTTCTCCGGCTCGGCGGTGGTCGATGGCGATACCCTGGCGCTGATTTACACCGGGCATAAGTTCCACGGCGATCCTGGCGACGAAGCCAATCTGTATCAGGTGCAGTGTCTGGCCACCAGCCGCGACGGGATCCACTTTGAGCGCCAGGGGATGGTGGTCGACACCCCGCCGGGTATGCACCACTTCCGTGACCCGAAGGTCTGGCGTGAGGGAGATAGCTGGTACATGATCGTCGGCGCGCGCGAAGGCGATACCGGCCAGGTGCGGCTGTACCGTTCAGCCGATCTGCGCCAGTGGCAGGACGCGGGGGTGCTGGATGAAGCGGAAAGCACCATGGGCTATATGTGGGAGTGCCCGGACTTCTTCACCCTCAACGGCAAACGCGTTCTGATGTTTTCCCCACAGGGGATGCAGGCCGCGGGGTTCAGCAACCGTAATCTGTTCCAGAGCGGCTATCTGATCGGCGAGTGGCAGCCAGGCCAGCGTTTTATTCGCCATGGCGAATTCCGGGAGATGGATAACGGCCACGATTTCTATGCCCCGCAAAGCTTCGCCACCCCCGATGGCCGGCGGATCGTGATTGGCTGGCTGGATATGTGGGAATCGCCGCTGCCGGAGCAGCAGGACGGCTGGGCGGGCATGCTCTCCCTGCCGCGCGAGCTGAGCCTGAGCGCGGATGACCGCCTGCAGATGCGCCCGGCGAAAGAAGTGGAGAGCCTGCGCGGCGCCTGGTTCCCGTGGCCGGTCAGCACCCTGAACAACCAGCAGACGACGATGGTCGACAACTGCGAGGCGATGGAGGTGAATCTGCGCTGGGACTGCGCCCGCAGCAGCGCCGAGCAGTATGGTCTGCGCTTTGGCGATGGCCTGCGCATCTACGTGGATGCCCAACAGCAGCGTCTGGTGCTGGAGCGGCATTATCCGCAGTATGGCCTGTGCGGGACGCGCAGCGTGCCGTTGACCGCCGGGGCGGATCTCAACCTGCGAATATTTTTCGATAGCTCTTCGGTGGAGGTTTTTGTCAATGACGGCGAAGCCTGCCTGAGCAGCCGTATCTATCCGCAGGCTCCCCGCCGTGAATTAGCGTTATTTGCCTGGAGCGGCTCGGCGGCATTAACCGAAGCCGGCGCCTGGCAGCTCGAATAATAATAAGGCTGTTGTCGTTAATAACCCGTCTTTGACGATGGGCGGGTTATTATTGCCTGCATCGTCGTGCGTTACCCATTAATAAAAAATTCAGTTCATTCCATAATAAAAGGGTTTACCGATGAATAAAATCTGGGTCGGGTGTTTTCTGACGTCTCTGTATCTGCCATCCGTTATGGCGCAGGCGCCGTTATCGCTGGAGGAGCGACTGGCGCAAATGGAGCAGCGGCTAAAGGCGACGGAGGCGCGCGCCGCCAGCGCAGAGGCGGAAATTAAGACGCTGAAAGGCCAGCAGCAGGCCGCGACGGTCGCCCGCGCGGCGCCTGCTTCGCCGCGTTTGCAGCTAAATGACAATGGCGAATTAAAATTTTATGGCGACGTCGAATTTAACCTCGATGGCGCCAGTCGCACCGGCAGTCTGACGTCGGTCAAAACCAGCGCGAATAAAAGCTGGGCGCCCGGCGATAAAGAGCGCTGGGATATTAACGGTCGTATTCTGCTGGGTTTCGATGGCAGACGGAATGGCGCCGACGGGCAATATGCCGGATTCAGCGTGCAGCCTCTGGCGGATACGGATGGCAAAATGAATCTTGATGATGCGGTATTTTTCTTCGGCCAGCAGGATGACTGGAAAATAAAAATAGGCCGCTTTGAAGCCTGGGATATGTTCCCGCTGAATCAGGATACCTTTATTGAATATTCAGGTAATACCGCCAACGATCTCTATTCCGATGGCTATGGCTATATTTACATGATGAAAGAGGGGCGCGGGCGCAGCAGCAGCGGCGGTAACCTTCTGTTTAGCAAAACGGTGGATAACTGGTATTTCGAAGTTAACACCCTGGTGGAGGACGGCAGTTCGCTGTTTGTCGATCAGAACTATCATGGTAACGCGCTGGAAAACCGCAAAAATGTGGTGTACGTGCGGCCGGTGGCGGCGTGGCAGTCCGGCGCCTGGTCGGCGGCCGCGGCGATAGAGAGCAATCTCGTCAACAATGCTTACGGCTATCAGAGCCAGAGCGGACGCTGGGTCGACCAGTCAAACCGCACCGGCTACGGGCTGACCATGAGCTGGAACACCCTGAAAAGCGATCCGCAGGATGGGGCGGTGGTTAATCTGAGTACCGCCCTGCTGGACGCGGCGGACGAAACCGACTTCAGCGCCGGGATCAACGCCCTTTGGCATCGCGTGGAGCTGGGCTATATCTATGCGCACAATAAAATCGACCAGTTCAATATGGCCGGGGTGACCAGCGAATGCGATGGCGATTGCGCTATCCTGGCGCCGGGGCGCTATGACATCCATACCCTGCACACCTCCTGGCAGTTGCCGAATATCATGGCGATGCCGAACTTCAATATTTACCTTGGCGCCTATGCCTCGTGGCTCGATTCCACGGCAGCGAAGAGCGGGAATCCCGATGACCGCTACGGCGCCCGGGTGCGCTTCAAATATTTCTTCTGACAGGATACTCAGGCAGGCTCTCCCGCGGCGGACGCCACGGGAGAGTTCAGGCGGGCAGGTTAGCGCATCGCGCGGCGCAGAATGCGGTCGGTCTGGCGCTGGAAGTCCTCGGCCGCTTCTTCCACCGACTTTTTACCGTAGTCGATGTACTGCAGGGTGGTGCCGAACTGGGCGACGATCTGCGGATCGTCGAAGTACGGGGAGACCGGCAGAGCGGTGGGCAGGGATTGCGCCAGCTTCAGGCCGGACACCGCCGGATCGTCGGCTTTGATTACCCCATCCTCGGTCAGGTAGGTGACCGCCGCTTTACTCAGCGGCACGCCGCGCTCCAGTCCAAGAATATCCACCCCTTCTTTGCTGTTCAGCAGGAAGTTAATCACTTTCGCCGCCGCCTGCGGGTTTTTCGTCGATTTGCCAATCGATAACATTTGCGCGGGCTTGAAGAACAGTCCGGCATCGGTGGCGCCCGGCAGCATCGGGTATTCCCCCAGCACCAGCTTCGCCGGCGGCTTCAGGTTATCGGAATATTTGTTGATGGTGGAGTTCCACATGTAGGTCCCGCCCCATTCGCCCTGGATCCACGGCTTCATTTCGTACATGTTGCTCTTGCCGAAGGAGGCATAGTAGCGGGTGTCCGGCATCACATGGCTGTCGATAAGCTTCTTATACATACCGAAGAAATCCGCCCACTGCGCTTTGCTGTAGGAGAATTTTCGCCCTTTCTCATCGATGGCCGGCTGATTGTATTTTTGCACCATATAAGAGTTGAGCAGGGCCAGCACGTCCTGGTGTTCGAGCACCACCGGGTAGTACTGTTTCCCGAGCTTGCTTTCGAAAGTTTTTCCCGCCGCCATGAGTTCATCCCAGGTTTTCGGGAAGGGGATGCCCGCCTTTTTCCATGCTTCGTCGTTAAAGTAGAAGACGCGGGCGGTGACGGAAATTGGAATACCGTTAAGCTTGCCGTTGACCGTGGTGGACTGCAGTTCTTTGGCGTCGAACTGGCTGAGGTCGATCTCGTCTTTCAGGGTATTCAGATCGTAAAAGCCATCGCCATTTTTCGAAAAGATCGGCAGCCAGTTCCAGTTGGTCTGCATCACGTCAGGCTCGGTACCGCCGGCAATCTGGGTGGTCAGGCGTGAAAGATGGCCGTCCCAGCCGGTGTATTCTGCTTTGACGTTGATGTCTGGGTTTTGTTTGTGGAATTCCTCCAGCGCCTTGAGGGTGACCTGATGGCGGCCGTTGCCCCCCCACCAGGACATACGCATGTCGACATCCTGCGCTAGCGAAGAGAAGGCGCTAAGGCCCAGGGTGGCGGAGAGGGTGGCGCTTATCAGCACGTTTTTCATTGTTATGCTCCAGGGTTCACAGAGAGAGGTTCTGTTCGGTTTTGGCGTCAAAGATGTGACACTTGTTGAGATCAAAGGTGAAATAGACTTTGCGATTCAGTCCCCTGGCAATCATCGGCTTCGCATCGTCCGACGGCACGCGGGCGGTCAGCTCATAATCAGCAACCCTGAGATAAACAAAGAATTCATGTCCCATGTTTTCTACGCGTACCATTTCACCCGCGCAGGAACCTTCGGCAAAGGGTTCATCGGAGAGAGAGACAAACTCCGGGCGCACGCCAAAGAACACCTGCTGATTCTTATGGGTTTCAACTTTGCTTTGCAGCCGATCGTTGAGCGGCAGCCGCTGATCGCCCAGCGTCAAATGCAGGCGACCACCGTGCTCAACCAGCTGGCTGGGACGAATATTCATCTCCGGCGCGCCGATAAACCCGGCGACAAACATATTTTTCGGCTGGTGGTAGAGATTGTCCGGGGTATCAACCTGCATAATGTGGCCGAGCTTCATCACGCAGATGCGGTCGCCCATGGTCATCGCTTCCGTCTGATCGTGGGTGACGTAGACGGTGGTCGCCGGTTTGCCAGATTTTTTCAACTGCTTATGCAGATCGGAAATGCGGATCCGCATCGAGGCGCGCAGCTTGGCGTCAAGGTTGGAGAGCGGTTCGTCGAACAGGAAGACGTCCGGTTTTTTGACGATCGCCCGGCCCACCGCCACGCGCTGCGCCTGGCCGCCGGAGAGCTGGCGCGGCAGGCGATCGAGCAGTTCTTCCAGTTCGAGAATTTTCGCCGCTTCTTCCACCTGTCTGTCGATTTGCGCCTTCGGCAGCTTGCTTAGCTTGAGGCCAAAGGCGAGGTTTTCGCGCACCGTCATATGCGGATAGAGGGCGTAGTTCTGGAACACCATCGCGATGCCACGGGATTTAGGCGCCAGGTTGTTGACGATTTTGTCCCCAATCCGCACCTCGCCGCCGCTGATGGTCTCCAGGCCCGCCAGCATGCGCAGGGTGGTCGATTTGGCGCAGCCGGAGGGGCCGACGATCACCATAAATTCGCCATCGGCAATCTTCAGGTCGATACCATGCACCGCTTTAAACCCGTTGGAGTAGACTTTTTCCAGTTTGTTGAAAATCACTTCAGCCATGATATTTCCCTCTTAACCTTTGATTCCGCTGCTGGTCACGCCCTGCACGAAGTAGCGTTGAGCCAGGAAGAAGACAATGATGGACGGCAGAATGGAGATGCTCGCCATTGCCAGAATTTCGTTCCACGGCGCGCCTTCCGTGACGTCGATAGACATTTTTAGCGCCAGCGCGATGGGATACTTATCGACGCTGTAGACGTAGATCAGCGGACCGATAAAGTCGTTCATCGACCACATAAACTGGAATAGCGCCACCGAGATAATGGCCGGCTTGAGGATCGGCACCACCACATACCACAGCACCTGGATGGAGTTGCAGCCGTCGATCTGCGCCGCCTCTTCCATATCGCGCGGCACGCCGCGCAGAAACTGGATCAGCATGAAGACGAAGAATCCCTGGGTGGCGAAGGCCAGCGGCAAGTACAGCGGCAGATAGCTGTTCAGCATCCCCATTTCGCGGAACATCAGGTACTGCGGGATCAGCAGGACGGTGCTCGGCAGCAACATGGTGGTGATAAGCGTTGCGAACCAGAACTTCTTCCACGGGATCTCAAAGCGTGCGAAGCCGTACGCCACGATGGTGGAGGAAATGATCGTTAACACCACTTTCGGGATCACATACTTAAAGGTGTTCAGCATATAGTGGCCGAAATGGTATTCGGTGCCGGTCTTCCAGCCGTTGATAAACCCGTCCCAGGTGGCGTGGGCAGGCCACAGCCCGAGGGTGGTGAAGATCTCATGGTTCGGCTTGAACGAGGCGGAGAACATCCACGCCAGCGGGTAGAGCATCAGCAGGCCGACGAATATCAGCACGACGTAGCGCACCACCCGGCTCACCTTTTCCCGGCGCAGCGTACGGGCGACCTCACGATCGGCGTCGCTCATCACCGGCGCCATCTGTTGAATATCAGCCATTTTTGCCTCCCTTATCGGCGGAGTAGAAGACCCAGTATTTCGATGACTTAAAGGCGATCGACGCAAAGACCGCCACGACGAGGAACAGCACCCACGCCAGCGCGGCGCCATAGCCCATGTCGAAGTACTTAAAGGCGGTATCGTAGATATAGAGCGAGAACAGGTAGGTGTAATAGGTCGGACCGCCGCCGGTTATCACGTACGGGCCGGTAAACTCCTGGAACGCCTGGGTGGTCTGCATAATAAAGTTGAAGAAAATCACCGGGGTGATCAGCGGCACGGTGACCTTCATGAACATCTGCCACTTTGAGGCGCCGTCAATCATTGCCGCCTCATACTGCGACTGCGGAACGTTCTGCAGCGCGGCGAGGAAGATGACCATCGCGGAGCCAAACTGCCAGACGCGCAGCAGGGTGACCGACATCAGCGCCAGGGAGGGTTCCCCCAGCCAGTTGATGGCATCGATGCCAAAGACGGCGAGAAAACTGTTCAGCAGGCCGTCAATGGCGAACAGGGCGCGCCACAGCACGGCAATCGCCACCGAGCTGCCGAGGATCGACGGGATGTAATAGGCGGTGCGGAAAAAGCCGATGCCGCGCAGTTTGAAATTGAGCACAAAAGCAATGCCGAGGGCGAAAGCCAGTTTTAAGGGGATGGTTAAAAAGACGTAGGCAAAGGTCACCCCCATCGATTTCCAGAACAGGCTATCCTCGGTCAACATATAGCGATAGTTTTCGATGCCGTTAAATACCGGCGGGCTCATCAAGTCGTACTCGGTAAAACTGAGAAAGAAAGATGAAACAAAGGGAAAAGCGGTAAAGACGATCAGCCCGATGATATAGGGCGATATCCATGCCAATCCCAGCAGCTTGTTTTCATTCATACATACCTACCTGGCTTACGAGTTGTAATACGGATCCGGTGACGCCGCGCTGTCGGCCTTTTACGCCTGACAACGCAAAAATGTCTGAACGCTTCCTCTGCTTAACATGTCCTTGTTAATTAATGGGTTATTCTTTAACTGGTCTAGCAGGTAAGGGCTGACAGCCCCTTTTTTTATGCTGAACTGTTTTTTATAAAACACCGTTTTAATTTCATTTTATTGCGATTTGTTTCTGCGTCATGCAGATCAGGATGGAAATGTGATCAAAGTCGAAACGATGTTTCAAAAAGGTGAGGTGGTAAGCATTTTGGCCGTAAAGGGCGCCTGAAAGGAATGAAAAATTAGGCTTAACTGAGCGGGAAATATAATTACCAGGATAATGATTATGGCAGCATCTTTTTATTGAAGGGCGCCGGGCAGTAACCGGGGACGGCGAACGCCCCCGTTATGGATTAGCCTTCAAGAAAATCTTCGCGAATGGGAGTAAAGGTATCGAGCAGCGTGCCGGGCTGCAGGCAGACGCAGCCGTGCATAATCCCCGGCCGCTTATACAACGTATCGCCGGCGCTGACGACGCGCGTCTCCTCGCCGATGGTGAACTCGAACTCGCCGGAAAGCACATAGGTGAGCTGTTCGTGAGGATGGTTATGCATCGGGCCGACGGCGCCGGCGGCAAAATTCACCTCCACGGCCATCATTTTGCCGTCGTGGGCCAGAATGCGGCGGGTTACGCCATTGCCGAGGTCTTCAAGGGTGGTGTCTTTATGAAAAATAAACATCTGGCGATCCTGTTGTTAAAGTGAAACATTGTTTCATTTAACTTATCCCACTCTTCATGAAAAAGAAATACGCGGCCAGAGAAGTGGAAAGTTGATCACAAGTTTGCTTCACTGGCAGAAACGACATAAGGAGCAGAAGATGAAAACCATTGGCCTGTTAGGCGGCATGAGCTGGGAGTCCACGATCCCCTATTATCGGTTGATCAATGAGGGCGTTAAGGCGCGACTGGGCGGCCTGCACTCTGCCAGCCTGGTGCTGCACAGCGTCGATTTTCACGACATCGAAGCCTGCCAGTCCGCCGGCGACTGGGATCGCGCCGGAGAGATCCTTGCTGAGGCCGCGGTCGGGCTGCAGCAGGCGGGGGCCGAAGGCATTGTCCTGTGCACCAACACCATGCATAAAGTCGCAGATGCCATCGCCGCCCGCTGCCAGGTTCCCTTCCTGCATATTGCCGATGCCACCGGACGGGCGATTGCCGCCAAAGGTCAGCGCCGGGTCGCGCTGCTGGGCACCCGCTATACCATGGAGCAGACCTTTTACCGCGGTCGTCTGCAGGAGCAGTTTGCCATCGAGACGCTGATCCCTGAGGCTGACGATCGGGCGCAGATCAATCAGATCATCTTCGACGAACTTTGTCTCGGCACCTTCAGCGAGGCGTCGCGGGATTATTATCTGCAGACGATCGCCGCCCTGGCGGAGCAGGGGGCGGAAGGGGTTATTTTCGGCTGTACGGAGATTGGCCTGCTGGTGCCTGCCGAGCTCAGCCCGCTGCCGGTCTTTGACACCGCGGCGATCCACGCGGAAGACGCGGTCAACTTTATGCTCTCTGCAGGACCGACGCCAGCGGCGTGAGGATCTGCGGCAGACTCTGCTGCAGGTGGGCAACAAAGGCGTCGACCAGCGCCGAGCGCGGGCGGTGGAGGGGGCGGATCAGGCTGACGGTAAACGGCACCTCGACGCTGAAGCGGCGCACCACCACGCCGCTATCGGCATAGTCCAGGGCGGTTAACGGATTCACCACCGAGATCCCGGCGCCGGCGCGCACCATGGCGCAGATCGAGGCCGCGCTGTGGGTTTCGACCACCATCCGCCGTTTAACCTGATGCTCAAGGAACAGGGCGTCGAGCAGCTGGCGATAGCTGTCGGTGCGCGACAGGCTGATGTAGTTTTCGCCCTGAAAATCGGCGGGGGTCAGCGTCGCCTGCGCCGCCAGCGGATGGCCGGCGGGCAGCACGCAGACTTCATTCAGCGTCAGCAGCGGGGTGCGTTCGGTGCCCGCGGGGGTATGCAGGGTCTCCGTCAGGCCAAGGTCATGGCGCTGGGCGGAGAGCCACTCCTCCAGCAGCGGCGACTCCTGGGGGACGATCTGCAGGCTGACCTCCGGGTAGCGAGCGAGAAACGGCGGCAACAGCAGCGGCAGAAAGGACTGGGAAAACACCGGCAGACAGGCGATCGACAGCTCGCCCTGGCGGAACTCGCGCAGGCTCTCGGCGGCGCTGACGATACGGTCCAGGCCATACCAGGAGCGCTGAACCTCCTCAAACAAACGCAGGCCCTGCACCGTCGGCTGCAGGCGACCGCGGGTCCGCTCAAACAGCTGCAGGCCGAGCACCTTCTCAAAGCGCGCCAGCTCGCGGCTGACCGTGGGTTGCGAGGTGTGCAGCATCCGCGCCGCTTCGGTCAGGTTGCCGGTGGTCATCACCGCGTGAAAGATTTCGATATGACGCAAATTGACGGCTGGCATGCGGTCTCCGTGAGGCTCGGCTGGAACCATATCATTTTTGCATAGAGTCGCGATAAAACGATATTTTTTATTCGTCCGCCACTGTGGCGTAATCGAAAAAAAACAGCGACCAACACACGCACTGCACCGGAGTTCTTATGCCACACTCGCTTTACGCCACCGATACTGACCTGACCGCAGACAACCTGCTGCGCCTGCCCGCGGAATTTGGCTGTCCGGTCTGGGTCTATGATGCGCAGATTATTCGCCGCCAGATTGCCCAGCTCAGCCAGTTCGACGTGGTGCGTTTTGCGCAAAAAGCCTGCTCTAACATTCATATTCTGCGTCTGATGCGTGAGCAGGGGGTGAAGGTGGACTCGGTGTCGCTGGGGGAGATCGAGCGGGCGCTGGCGGCAGGCTACGATCCGCAGCAGAATCCAGAGGATATCGTCTTTACCGCCGATCTGATCGACGACGCCACCCTCGATCGGGTGAAGGCGTTACAGATCCCGGTGAACGCCGGCTCGATCGACATGCTGAGCCAGCTGGGCGAGGTGTCGCCGGGCCATCGCGTCTGGCTGCGCGTCAACCCGGGATTTGGTCACGGCCACAGCCAGAAAACCAATACCGGCGGTGAGAATAGCAAGCATGGCATCTGGTACAGCCACCTGCCGGCGGCGCTGGAAGTGATGCGTCGCTATCAGCTGCAGCTGGTCGGGATCCATATGCATATCGGCTCTGGCGTTGACTATGGTCACCTGGAGCAGGTGTGCGGCGCGATGGTGCGCCAGGTCGTCGACTTTGGCCAGGATCTGCAGGCCATCTCCGCCGGCGGCGGTCTGTCGATTCCTTACCGCGAAGGTGAAGAGGCCATCGACACCGCCCACTATTATGGCCTGTGGAACCGCGCCCGGGAGCAGATCGCGGCCCATCTGGGGCACCCGGTGAAACTGGAGATTGAGCCAGGACGCTTCCTGGTGGCCGAGTCCGGCGTGCTGGTGTCGCAGGTGCGCAGCGTGAAAGAGATGGGCAGCCGTCACTTCGTGCTGATTGACGCCGGCTTTAACGACCTGATGCGCCCGGCAATGTACGGTAGCTATCACCATATCACCGCTCTGGCGGCGGATGGCCGGGATCTCAGCGCCGCGCCGCAGGTCGAAACCGTGGTGGCCGGGCCGCTGTGCGAATCCGGGGATGTCTTTACCCAGCAGGAGGGGGGCAAAGTCGAGACCCGCCTGCTGCCGGCGGTAGCGCCTGGGGATTATCTGGTGCTCCATGACACCGGCGCCTACGGGGCTTCGATGTCATCCAACTATAACAGCCGTCCGCTGCTGCCGGAGGTGCTGTTTGATGGCGGCAAGGCGCGGCTGATCCGCCGTCGCCAGACCATCCAGGAGCTGCTGGCCTTAGAGCTTATTTAAAAAAAGGTCCCGTCGTCACCGACTCGCGAAGCACCAGCGTGCCGGTAAACGGCGGGATCGTTTCTATCGGCTGCTGATTGGCAAGCTTGATCGCCTGGTCGATAGCCGTAGTGATCATGTTGTCGATGGGCAGATAAACCGTCGACAGCCCCGGCTCCAGCCATTTCGCGCTTGGCGCATCGTCGAAGCCAAACAGCGACACATCCTGTGGAATACGCAGCCCCGCCTGATGCAGCGCCTTTGACGCCCCCAGCGCCATATCATCGTTACAGGAAAACAGCGCGCTGAAGCGGGCTTTCTCGTCCAGCAGTTCCCGGCACAGTTCGTAGCCGCGGGTCATCGTCGAGTCCCCATACTTCACCCGGCTCGGATCCCACTCAATACCATGTTTTATCAGCGCGTTGCGGTAGCCCTGCAGGCGAGCCTGGCCGGTAGGGGTATGCATCGGGACGGTGATGCAGGCGATATCGCGGTGGCCCTGGGTAATCAGATACTCCACGGCCTGGAAGGCGGCTTCCTGCTGTTCGAAGAACACGCAGCGTTCGCGGGCCTGCGCCACATCGCGGTTAATCACCACCAGCGGCATGGCGATCGAGTTAATCAGCGACATGATCGCCTTCTCGCTCATGTGCCGGGTATAGAGGATGATCGCATCGCACTGCCGGTCGGCGAGCATCTGCACCGCTTCCTCTTCGCGCTCCGGCGTATCATGGCCGTCGGTGACGATAAGCTGCTTTCCCCAGGCTTCGGTCTGGCGTGACGCCTGCTGCAGCAGACGGCCAAAGTAGAAGCCGTCAAAGGTGGAGACGACCAGCCCGATACTATTGCTGGTCTGATTGGCCAGCGAACGGGCAAGGAAATTGGGCCGGTAGCCCAGCTCTTCCATCGCTTTAAAGACCTGTTGGCGGGTGCTCTCTTTCACCTGACCTGTGCCGTTCAACACGCGGGAAACCGTCGCTTTCGAGACGCCTGCGCGAATTGAGACATCCAGCATTGTAGCCATTCATCGATTCCTGATTTCACGTGGTAAAGCGCAGTTTATCACAGACCGAAAAGGGACATATCGACGGGGCGGGGCGGAAAAACCATCGCGATCACGCTTTTGGCAGGAACTGACGAGCCGACAGACTCTGGTATGCCAATGTCGATTTTATTGGATATTTGGGATACCACTGTGCGCGTTGCGAGCGCTGTCACAGAACTATTTTTGCCTGGCGACTATGTTTTGGTATGCCAAAAGTCTCTGGCTGTTCACCTGGCCGCAATAAGCCCTTTACACTGAGGTACTCTTTTATGGCATTACAGGACAAACTGATCGACGCGCTGGGGCGTTTCGCGACGACATTCAACAGCTATCGCTACATTATGGCGATCAAATCGGCGTTTATTACCCTGATGCCGGTGATCATCGTCGGGGCCTTTTCGGTGCTGATCTCCAATATGGTGCTGGATCCGAAGAATGGGCTCGCCAGCTTTTCCTCGCTCTCCTTTCTTGCGGCGCTGAAGCCGATCACCAGCGCGCTAAACTACGCTACGCTCAACTTCCTCAATATCGGCGCCGTGTTTCTGATCGGTATTGAGCTGGGGCGGATCAACGGCATCAAAAGCCTGTTTCCCGGCCTGTTGGCGGTGATCTGCTTTATCTGCGTCACGCCGACCACGGTAGAGATGATGGTCGATGGCCAGATGCACGTGGTGAAAGATGTCCTGCTGCGCCAGTTTTCCGATACCCGCAGTCTGTTCCTTGGGATGTTCATCGCCATTCTGTCAGTGGAGATTTACTGCTGGCTGGAGGGGCGTAAGGGACTGAAGATCAAAATGCCGGATACCGTGCCGCCGAACGTCTCTGCCTCTTTTTCCGCGCTGATCCCGGCGATCATCACCACCACCGCGATCGCCACCTTTGGTTTTCTCTTTCACCAGCTGACGGGAATGTATCTCTACGATGCGGTCTACCAGGTGGTGCAGCAGCCGCTGGAGCGGGTGGTGCAGAGCCTGCCGGGGATCCTGCTGCTGATGTTCGTCGCCCAGCTGTTCTGGGTGATCGGCATTCACGGCAACCAGATGATCAAGCCGATCCGCGAGCCGCTGCTGCTGGGAGCGATCACTGTCAATATGAGCGCTTTTGAGCAGGGGAAAGAGGTACCGAACATCATCACGATGCCCTTCTGGGATGTCTACATGAGCATCGGCGGCTCGGGGCTGACCATCGGCCTGCTGATTGCGGTGATGATCGCCACCAGGCGCAAAGAGATGAAAGAGATCGCCAAGCTGTCGATAGGCCCGGGGCTGTTCAATATTAACGAGCCGGTGATCTTCGGGATGCCGATCATGCTTAACCCGATCCTCGCCATCCCGTTTATCATCACCCCGCTGGTGACCGGCAGCATCGGCTATTTCGCCACCCTGACCGGCTTCGCCGGCAAGGCGGTGGTGATGGTGCCCTGGACCACACCGCCGCTGATCAACGCCTGGCTCTCCACCGCCGGCTCGATGGGGGCGGTGGTGACCCAGCTTATCTGCATCGTCGTCGCGGTGCTTATCTATCTGCCTTTCGTCAAAATCGCCTCCCGCCGTGCCGATGCCGCGCAGCGTCAGGTAGACAATCAACAAACCGCCAACCCTGTCTGAGGAGCCTATGACTACCGTACGGATGACCATTCCCGATGATTTTATCCTTGGCGCGGCGGCTTCCGCCTGGCAGACCGAAGGCTGGAGCGGGAAAAAACCAGGGCAGGACTCCTGGCCCGATCTCTGGTACAAAAACGATCGCCACGTCTGGCATAACGGCTATGGCCCGGCGGTGGCCACCGATTTTATCAACCGCTTTCAGGAAGATGTGCAGCTGATGAAGCTGGCCGGGCTGACCCACTACCGCACCTCAATCAACTGGTCGCGCTTTCTGACCGACTATGAAAACGTCACGGTGGATGAGGAGTATGCGGCCTATTATGACCAGCTGTTCGATGCGCTGCTGGCCAACGGCATCACGCCGATGATCTGCCTTGAGCATTATGAATTGCCCGGCTATCTGCTGGAAAAGTATGGCGGCTGGGGGTCGAAAACGGTGGTTGAGCTGTTTGTGCGCTACGCGGAGAAGGTGTTTGCCCGCTACCACCCGAAGGTGACGCGCTGGTTTACCTTTAATGAGCCAATTGTGGTGCAGACCCGGGTCTATCTGGATGCTCTGCGCTGGCCCTATGAGCAGAACACCAGCATCTGGATGCAGTGGAACTATCATAAGGTGCTGGCGACCGCCAGCGTCGTGAAGCGGTTTCGTGAGCTCGGCTATCCCGGGACCGTCGGCTGCATCCTCAATCCGGAGGTGACCTACCCACGCTCACGCGCCCCCCATGACCTGCGCGCGGCGGAGATCTACGATCTGTTCTACAACCGCATGTTCCTCGACCCGCTGGTGCACGGCGTCTGGCCGCCGGAGCTTCTCGCGCTGCTTGAGCAGCATCAGGTGACGTGGGAGACCAGCGAGGAGGATCTGGCGGTTATCCGCGAGCACACCGTCGATGAGCTGGGGATTAATCTTTACTACCCGCACCGGGTCAAAGCCCCGTCGCGGGCCTGGCATCCGCACACCCCGTTCCATCCGGCCTGGTATTATGAGCCGTTTGAGCTGCCCGGCCGGCGGATGAACGCCTCCCGCGGCTGGGAAATCTACCCGCAAATCATCTTTGATATGGCGATGCGGATAAAAAATGACTATCGCAACATCCCGTGGTTCGTGGCGGAGAGCGGGATGGGGGTGGAAAACGAAGGCCAGTTCCGTAACCGCGAAGGCGTCATCGATGACAGCTACCGCATTCGTTTTATCAGCGAACATCTGTGGCACACCCTGCGCGCCCGCGAGGCAGGGGCCAACTGCCAGGGCTATATGCTGTGGGCGTTTACCGACAACGTATCGCCGATGAACGCCTTTAAAAACCGCTACGGGCTTATCGAAATCGATCTGCAAAACCATCGCGCCCGGCGACCCAAAGCCTCGGCGCACTGGTTTCGTCAACTGGGCGAACGGCGTGAACTGGTGCTGGATATCGATGATGAATACCGCTAGCCGGGGGCAATATTTGCTAAGATAGCGGCGTATTTGACTCGCAGGCATGTAACGCACAGGTGATTTTGTGGAAAAAGCGATAGTTCCGCCGGAAAAGAAGCCCTATCAGGAGATTGGTGATGACCTGCGCGCCCAGATCGCGCAGGGGCGCTACCCGGTCGGGTCGCGTTTGCCGCCGGAACGCCATATTGCCGAAACCTATGGCGTCAGCCGGACCATCGTGCGCGAAGCGCTGCTGATGCTGGAGCTGCAGGGGACGGTGGATATTCGTCAGGGATCCGGGGTGTATGTCATGCGCATTCCCCACGAGAACGACAGCGAAGAGGAGCAGCTGCTCAGCAGCGACGTCGGCCCGTTTGAAATTCTCCAGGCGCGCCAGCTGCTGGAGAGCAACATCGCCGCCTTTGCCGCGAAAATGGCCACCCGCGCCGATATCGACAATCTGAAGCGGATTATTGAACAGGAGCAGCGGGCAATCGCTCTCAACGACACCGCGCAGGATAACGCTCGTCTGTTCCATCTGGTGCTCGCCGGGGCGACGCAGAACCAGATGCTGTTGGCGACGGTAGAGCGGATCTGGCTGCAGATGGACAGCAGCCCGCTGTGGCAGCAGTTCAATGTGCATATTGCCAGCCGCGCCTGGCGGCTGAAATGGCTCGGCGACCGGCAGACCCTGCTCGCCGCGCTGCGGCGTCGCGATGTGATGGGCGCCTGGCAGGCGATGTGGCAGCATCTGGAAAACGTCAAAAACAGCCTGCTGGAGCTGTCCGATGAGGACGCCCCCGACTTTGACGGCTATCTGTTCGACTCAGTGCCGATTTTTCAGGGGAAGCTGGTATGACGATCCTGCCGCTGTACGCTGCGCCGCAGTATGCCCCGCAGGTGACCGACTGGCTGTGGCAGGCCTTTGGCGGCGAGACGCTGCCGCGGCAATTCTTCGCCAGCATCGTGCAGCATAGCCAGACGGCGGAGGCGCTGCCGTTGACCTTTATTGCCGTGGAAGGCGAGCAGTTGCTCGGCACGATTGGCCTCTGGCGCTGCGATTTGATCAGCCGCCAGGATCTGTTTCCCTGGCTGGCGGCGCTGTACGTCGCGCCCGCCGCCCGCGGTCAGGGGCTGGCCGGAAAACTGCAGCGGCATGTGATCGATTATGCCCGCCGCGCGGGCTTTCGGGAGCTCTATCTCTACTCCACCTGCCGGGATTTCTATGAACGCTTCGGCTGGCGCTACATCGGCGAGGGGCTGGATTACCCGGCCACCGCCGTGCACCTCTATCGCTATGACTTATCGCCTTCCTGCGGGGCGACCACCGAGTGACGACGGACCAGCGTCGGGCTGAACAGATGGGTGATCTCCGGCGCCGGCCGCTGCTCCGCCAGGGCTAAAGCCAGCTCGGCCGCCTGGGTCGCCATCGTGACGATCGGATAGCGGACGGTAGTCAACCGCGGGCGGACATAGCGCGAAATCAGGACATCGTCGAAGCCAATCAGCGAAATCTCCCGCGGAACGTCGATGCCATTGTCATTCAGCACCCCCATCGCGCCGGCGGCCATCGAGTCGTTATAGCAGGCGACGGCGCTAAAGTGGCGGCCGCGGCCAAGCAGTTCGGTCATCGCCTGTTCGCCGCCGCTTTCATCCGGCTCGGCAAACGTGACCAGCCGGTCGTTGCACGGCAGGCCGCTCTCCTCCAGCGCCGCGTAGTACCCCTGCAGCCGATCTTCCGCATCGGAGATATCATGGTTTGAGCACAGATAGCCGATACGCGTGTGCCCCTGCTGGATCAAATGGCGGGTCGCCAGCCAGGCGCCGTAGCGGTCGTCCAGCGCCACGCAGCGGGTTTCATATCCGGGCAGGATGCGGTTGATCAGCACCATGCCGGGGATCTGTTTCATCAGCCCGGCGAGTTCCTCATCGGGGATCATTTTGGCGTGCACCACCAGCGCCGCGCAGCGATGGCGGATCAGCTGCTCTATCGCCTGGCGCTCCTTCTGCACGTTGTGGTAGCCATTGCCAATCAGCAAAAAGTTGCCGGTGCGGTAGGCCACCTGTTCGACGGCTTTGACCATCGCGCCGAAGAAGGGGTCGGAGACATCGCCCACCACCAGGCCGACGGTTTCCGTTGACTGCTGGGCCAGCGCCCGGGCGTTCGCGTTGGGGTGATAGTTCAGGGTTTCCATCGCCGCGCCCACGGACTGACGCGAGGCTTCGCTGGCTTTGGGAGAGTTGTTGATGACGCGGGAGACGGTAGCGACGGAGACTCCTGCGAGTCGGGCTACATCCTTAATAGTCGCCATACCATGCCTTTTCTAGGGTAAGCGTTTACATACTGCTATGTTACGGGAAAGAGCGGCAGATTCAAGGCGCGGCGGCGAAGGAATGGCGCAAATGTGATTCAGCGCGGGCTTATCGGTGACCTGTTTACATTGACGCGATCGGTAATTGAAACCGGCGCAGGAAAATACAAACCTTTGCTTACACTTTGCGATGCGCTGTTGCGAATGTTCGCTGGTTTGTTCGCGGATCCGGTTGATATTCTGGCTATCCCAGAGGTATTGATAGGTGGAGTCAACGTCACGTTGACCACTTTACTTACACCAGCCTGCGCAGATGCGCAGGTTTTTTTTTGCCCGCTATCGGCGTTGTTACAGATAGCGAAAATCGTAATACCTCGTTGCACTTAGGCTCACTCCCTTGCGTTTTCCCGCTGGCCCGTTACGGCCAAAAAACGTGACAATCGAGATCCCAGAGGTATTGATAGGTGAGTTTCTCAGGTACGCTCTTCGTACTGAACGTCTTACACCGACCTGCGCGGATGCGCAGGTTTTTTTTATTCCGAAAATCCCCCCGCTGCACTGCTTTCCCATGCCTTCTCGTGTAACCTGCTTTGACTCATCAACCGGTCACATGGAGTTGTTATGCTTTTGGGATTTTTCAGACTGCTGTTCAAGGGGTTATACCGGGTCAGACTGACCGGCGACACGCAGGCTTTATACCAGCAAAAGGTCTTAATCACCCCGAACCACGTCTCTTTCCTCGACGGCATTCTGCTGGCGCTGTTTTTGCCGGTCCGACCGGTTTTTGCGGTCTATACCTCAATCAGCCAGCGCTGGTTTATGCGCGCGCTGACGCCGATTATCGATTTTGTGCCGCTGGACCCGACCAAGCCGATGTCGATCAAACATCTGGTGCGCCTGATTGAGCAGGGGCGGCCGGTGGTTATTTTCCCGGAAGGGCGAATTTCGGTCAGCGGCTCGCTGATGAAAATTTATGACGGCGCCGCCTTTGTCGCCGCCAAATCGCAGGCGACCATTGTGCCGCTGCGTATTGAAGGCGCCGAACTGACACCCTTCAGCCGGCTGAAGGGGCTGGTGAAACGTCGCCTGTTCCCGCGTATTCAGCTGCATCTCCTGCCGCCCACCCATCTGCCGATGCCCGAGGCGCCGCGCGCCCGCGACCGGCGCAAAATCGCCGGGGAGATGCTGCATCAGATCATGATGGAAGCCCGGATGGCGGTGCGCCCGCGGGAAACCCTGTATGAGTCGCTGCTGGCGGCGCAGGACCGCTTCGGCGCGCGCAAACCCTGCGTGGAGGATATCAACTTCCAGCCGGATACCTATCGCAAGCTGCTGACCAAAACCCTGTTTGTCGCCCGCATTCTGGAAAAATACAGCCAGCCGGGCGAGAAGATCGGCCTGATGCTGCCTAACGCCGGCATCAGCGCGGCGGTGATTTTCGGCGCTATCGCCCGCGGGCGTATTCCGGCGATGATGAACTATACCGCCGGGGTGAAAGGGCTCAGCAGCGCGATAGCCGCCGCGGAGCTCAACACCATTTTCACCTCGCGCACCTTCCTCGATAAAGGCAAACTCTGGCACCTGCCGGAGCAACTGACCCAGGTGCGCTGGGTATTCCTGGAAGATCTTAAAGGCGATATCACCCTCGCTGACAAACTGTGGATTTTTGCTCATCTGCTGGCGCCGCGTCTGGCGCAGGTTAAGCAGCAGCCGGAAGACGCGGCGATGATCCTCTTCACCTCCGGTTCCGAGGGCAATCCGAAAGGGGTGGTGCACAGCCATAAGAGTCTGCTGTCCAACGTCGAGCAGATCAAAACTATCGCCGACTTTACCGCCAATGACCGCTTTATGTCGGCGCTGCCGCTGTTCCACTCTTTTGGCCTCACCGTCGGCCTGCTGACGCCGCTGCTTACCGGGGCGGAAGTGTTTCTCTATCCCAGCCCGCTGCACTATCGCGTGGTGCCGGAGCTGGTCTACGATCGCAACTGTACGGTGCTGTTCGGCACTTCGACCTTCCTCGCCAACTATGCCCGTTTCGCCAATCCGTACGATTTCTACCGCCTGCGCTACGTGGTCGCCGGGGCGGAGAAGCTGCAGGAGAGCACCAAACAGCTGTGGCAGGATAAATTCGGCCTGCGCATTCTCGAAGGCTATGGCGTGACCGAGTGCGCGCCTGTGGTCTCGATTAACGTGCCGATGGCGGCGAAGGTCGGCACCGTGGGCCGCATCCTGCCGGGGATGGACGCCCGCCTGCTGGCGATGCCAGGCATTGAGCAAGGGGGGCGGCTGCAGCTGAAAGGGCCGAACATCATGAAAGGCTACCTGCGGGTGGAAAACCCCGGCATGCTGGAAGCGCCTGCGGCGGAAAACCAGCACGGCGAGATGGAAGCGGGCTGGTATGACACCGGGGATATCGTTACCTTCGACGAGCAGGGCTATGTCCGCATTCAGGGCCGCGCGAAGCGCTTCGCCAAAATCGCCGGCGAGATGATCTCCCTCGAGATGGTGGAGCAGGTGGCCCTCGGCGCGTCGCCGGACAAAATGCACGCCACGGCGATTAAACAGGACGCCAGCAAAGGCGAGGCGCTGGTGCTGTTTACCACCGATAATGAACTGACTCGTGAAGCCCTGCTGCGCTACGCTCGCCAGCACGGCGTACCGGAGCTGGCGGTGCCGCGAGATATACGCTGGCTGAAACAGCTACCGGTGCTCGGCAGCGGCAAGCCAGACTATGTCACCCTGAAAAATATGGTCGACGAGGCGGAAACAACCCATGAGTGAGTCAGTACATACTAACCCTTCGCTGTACTCGAAAGGGATGGTGGCGGTGATCTGCGCCCAGTTCCTGTCGGCCTTCGGCGACAATGCGCTTCTCTTCGCCACCCTGGCGCTGATGAAGCAGCTCTATTATCCGGAGTGGAGCCAGCCGGTCCTGCAGATGTTGTTTGTGGGCGCTTACATCCTCTTTGCCCCCTTTGTCGGCCAGTTCGCCGATAGCTTTGCCAAAGGCCGGGTGATGATGGTGGCCAACGGCCTGAAACTGCTCGGCGCCGGCTGCATCTGCTTCGGCGTCAATCCGTTTATCGGCTATACGCTGGTGGGGATTGGCGCCGCCGCCTATTCGCCGGCCAAGTATGGCATTCTCGGCGAACTCACCACCGGCGATAAGTTAGTGAAGGCTAACGGACTGATGGAGTCCTCGACCATCGCGGCGATCCTGCTGGGCTCCATGGCCGGCGGGATCCTCGCCGACTGGCACGTGCTGGCGGCGCTGATCGTCTGCGCGCTGGTCTACGGCGGGGCGGTAGTGGCTAACCTGTGGATACCCAGGCTGCCGGCGGCGCGTCCGGGGCAGTCGTGGCGTTTTAAGCCAATGACGCACAGCTTCTTCAGCGCCTGCCGGACGCTGTGGCGCAACGGCGAAACCCGCTTTTCGCTGATGGGCACCAGCCTGTTCTGGGGCGCTGGCGTGACCTTGCGTTTCCTGCTGGTGATCTGGGTGCCGGTGGCGCTGGGCATTACCAGCAACGCCATGCCCACCTATCTTAATGCGATGGTGGCGGTGGGGATTGTGCTGGGTGCCGGGGCGGCGGCGAAGCTGGTGACCCTGGAGACGGTGTCGCGCTGTATGCCGGCCGGGATTTTGATCGGTATCGCGGTGATAGCCTTTGCGGTGCAGCAGTCGCTGCTGCCGGCGTTCGGTCTGCTGCTGCTGCTCGGGGTGTTCGGCGGGTTCTTTATCGTACCGCTGAACGCGCTGCTGCAGGAGCGTGGGAAACATTCGGTCGGGGCAGGTAACGCCATTGCGGTACAGAACCTCGGTGAGAACGTGGCGATGCTGCTGATGCTGGGGCTCTATTCCCTGGCGGTGAGCGTGGGCGTTCCACCGGTCGCCGTGGGGATAGGCTTTGGCGCGGTATTCGCCGTGGCCATCGCCGCGCTGTGGGTCTGGGGGCGGCGTAAATAACCTCCCGGCTTACGCTGCGCTTGACTGGGCGAGGGGGTCGCCAATATCTGCTCTTCGGTAGCCCGGGTAAGGCGTATACGCCGCTACCCGGGGCTTTGCTTTCTTACGGCGCCGGGTAGGTATAAACCTGATGCACCGCCTCAATCTCCGCTAATACCTCTTCGCTCAGCTCAAGCTGCAAACTTTCCACGTTGGCCTGCAGCTGCGTCATGGTCGTCGCCCCCAGCAGGGTGCTGGCGACAAACGGCTGCCGACGCACAAAGGCCAGCGCCATTTGCGCCGGATCGAGGCCGTGGCGTTTGGCGATATCCACATAGGCCGCTACCGCTTTCTGCGACTGCTCGCTGCTGTAGCGCGTAAAGCGGCTGAACAGCGTATTGCGCGCCCCCGCCGGCTTCGCACCGTTGAGATACTTGCCGGTCAGTGTGCCGAAAGCCAGGCAAGAGTAGGCCAGCAGCTCCACGCCTTCGAACTGACTCACTTCCGCGAGGCCGACTTCAAAGCTGCGGTTCAGCAGGCTGTAAGGATTCTGAATAGTCACGATCCGCGGGAGGTCGTGCTTATCCGCCAGGTGCAGATAACGCATCACGCCGAAGGCGGTTTCGTTCGACACGCCGATGTAGCGGATCTTCCCGGCGCGCTGGAACTCGGTCAGCGCTTCGAGGGTATCCAGCAGCGTCACGGCGGGCGCGGCGTCGGCCCAGGTATAGCCCAGCTTGCCAAAGCAGTTGGTTGGCCGCTGCGGCCAGTGAACCTGATATAAATCGAGATAATCGGTCTGCAGCCGCTTCAGGCTGGCGTGCAGCGCCTCGCGGATATTTTTGCGGTCCAGGACGTGATTGGGCCGAATGCTGCTGTCGTTATTGCGCGCGGGCCCGCTGACTTTCGAGGCGAGCACCAGCTTTTCGCGATTGCCGCGTTTCGCCAGCCAGTTGCCGACGTAGGTTTCAGTCAGCCCCTGGGTTTCCGGGCGCGGCGGGACCGGGTACATTTCAGCGACATCGATCAGGTTGATGCCGTTGGCAACCGCGTAATCGAGCTGCTGGTGGGCATCGGCCTCGCTATTCTGTTCGCCAAAAGTCATGGTTCCCAGCCCGAGGGTGCTGATTTCAAGAGAACTGTGTGGGATACGGTGATACTGCATAGCCAGCTTCCTTTTTATTTATAAGGTCAGGCATTCCCCGACAAAGGAGTATCAACATGGCAGAGGGTGAGAAAAAGAGGAAGTAAAAAATCAAAAAAGCCGGGTGACGAGGAGGGGCGGTGGGTGAAACCCGCGGCGTCCTGGTATATCCCGACTCTTCTCAAAAGACTGGTGGTCGGTAAGCGCAGCGTCAACAGAAGCTGGGGCCGACAGGGAAAGATTAACGCTTAATGATTTGCGAAACGTCGTCACGATTGATCTGCATTTTATTACCCTGCTGATCTTCGTAACTGATTAAACCGGTATCGTCATCCACGGTAGGTTTACCGTCGGTCAGGATCATTCGCCCATCTTTGGTCGCCATGACGTAATCGCTGCTGCAACCGGAAACCGAGAACGCCAGTCCTACGGCGGAAATCAATACTGCCCATTTCTTCATCGTCAACACCTCTTCAGTAGCTGCACCCCATACCCGTCTATTAATAGCCTGATTTGTGAGACATAAAAAGCAGTAAAGTCTGAAAAAGGGTTGCAGCCTGTGACCAGGCTGCAATTTTGTGGTTTACAGCGGGTTTTTCTTATTACGCAGCAGGTTAAGGCTCTCCACCGCGATAGAGAAGAACATGGCGAAATAGATGTATCCCTTCGGCACATGGACGTCGAAGCTTTCCAGCATCAGGGTAAAGCCGACGAGGATCAGAAACGACAGCGCCAGCATTTTCACCGAAGGATGACGGTCAACAAAATCGCCGATAGGTCGCGCGGCGAACATCATCACCCCCACCGCGATCACCACCGCCGCCATCATGATGAACAGATGATCCGACAGGCCGACGGCGGTGATGACGGAATCGAGGCTAAAGATGATATCCAGCAGCATGATCTGCACGATGGCGCCGAGGAAGGAGTGGACGTTGGTCTTCAGCCCCTCCTCTTCACCTTCGATAGATTCATGGATCTCTTTACTGGCTTTCCAGATAAGGAACAGCCCGCCGAGCAGCAAGATCAGATCGCGAAACGAGATCTCCTGACCGAAAACGGTAAAGAGCGGGTTGGTAAGCTTAACGACCCAGGCGATTGAGGCCAGCAGCGCCAGACGCATGACCATCGCGCCCATCAAACCGATCCGGCGCGCATGGGCGCGCTGGGCGGTGGGGAGCTTAGCCACGACCAGAGAGAGGAAAATAATATTGTCGATCCCGAGCACGATCTCCAGCAGCGTCAATGTGCCCAGCGCCAACCAGGCGTTAGGATCGGTTATCCATGCAAATAACATTGTTCAAAGTCCTGCAAAATAGAAAGCAGCAATTATATGCAACCCCCAACGCAGAACAAAAAATTAATCGTGTTGTAACAAGAAATGGCGGGCAAGCAGAGCGGCGGTAAAATTCTTTTTCAGATAGAAACCGCGCGGCAGCGTGAGGATTGTCTCCCCGCGGGCGCCGATGGCTTCGGTCAGCGCCTTGCTGTTGGCGGCTTTCGGTCTTAACTGCAGCACCTCGCCGTGGCGGGCGGTAATGCGCTCGACCTCACCGAGAACAATGAGATCCATCAGCTCTTCCCAGTCCATGCGCAGCTGGCGCTCCTCGTCTTCGTCCGGGCTCCACAGCAGCGGTGCGCCGACGCGCCGCGCCGCCAGCGGGATGGTGCGTTCACCCTCCACCGGGATCCACAGGACGCGCTGCAGCTTATGCCGTACATGGCTGCTCTCCCAGGTGACGCCGCTATTGCCGGTTAACGGGGCGACGCAGACGAAGGTGGTCTCCAGCGGGCGTCCCCGGCTGTCGATGGGGATCGTTTTGAGCTCGACCCCCAGCGCGGCGAAATCCTGCTCGGGTTTACTGCCTGCGCTGGCGCCCAGCCACAGCTCCAGCAGAATGCCCGTCCAGCCTTTATCGCGCTTCAGATCGCGCGGAATGGGGATCCCCGCCAGCGCCGCCAGCTCGCCCAGCGAATAGCCGGCCAGCTGGCGGGCCTGGGCCAGCAGCTGTTCCTGACTTTGCGGCGGTGAGGCGAGCGGAGCGATAGCGGGCATAGGGTAATACCTTTGGTTAAAAAGTGAGCGCTAATTTTGCGCGTTGTGGATAGAGTTTACCGTTTTCTGAGTAACTATACCAATCTCATGATTTATATGGCTTTTTAAACTCATCATGCGGCTTATGAAAACGGTGTAAACGGGTTTTCCAGAACTGGTCACTGACAATAAACAGGATCTTACACCATGTTATCCACAGAAAAGTGGGATAACTGGGGAAAAGACTCACTACTGGTTCGATTTACAGCCTTGACGTGCGACGAAAATCGAATTTTTAGAGAAAATCTGCCGGTGGCCTGCGCGTAATCTGTGGATAAAATCGACATTGCTCGATCTTTCATCAGTCGGCGGATCGCATGTGTGATGATCGTCACGTTATGCTGTAATGTGTGAAAGGAATATATTCTAACTTTATGAATATGATACTATTATTTTCAGATGCTAGCGATGCGATGTTCGGATTACTCTGGGTTTTCCCGGGTTAATTCCGTACTTCTTCACAACTCTATCCACAGAAAAAGTGAATAAAATCGGCTGTCACGCGCTTTCATTGTTTATAACTCTGGCAATTACTGTGAGTTATTCAAATGTTATCCGTTCTCAGTGTGCGAACAGAGTGGTTTACCGTTTCCGGCGAGTGTGAAACAATCATTCACATTGAAGCTTATCTTGAGGTAGTCCGGTGATTGATGACGATGGCTACCGCCCAAATGTCGGTATTGTAATCTGTAATCGTCAGGGCCAGGTGATGTGGGCCCGGCGCTATGGTCAGCACTCGTGGCAGTTCCCGCAAGGGGGCATTAATCCAGGAGAATCCGCAGAGCAGGCGATGTATCGGGAATTGTTTGAAGAGGTCGGGTTAAGCCGTAAAGATGTGCGGATCCTGGCCTCAACCCGTAACTGGCTGCGTTACAAGTTGCCTAAACGTTTGGTGCGTTGGGACACAAAGCCGGTTTGTATCGGCCAGAAACAAAAGTGGTTTCTTTTGCAGTTGATCGGCAATGATGCGGACATCAATATGCAAACCAGCAGTACACCTGAATTTGATGGTTGGCGCTGGGTGAGTTACTGGTACCCGGTTCGCCAGGTGGTGTCGTTTAAGCGCGACGTCTACCGCCGGGTGATGAAAGAGTTCGCCAGCGTGACCATGTCGCTGGCGGAGAGCGCACCTAAGCCGCAAAACGCGCCTGCTTATCGACGTAAAAGAGGTTAAGCCACGCACATTATGCTCACTCGGTTGCGAGAAATAGTCGAGAAGGTCGCGAGCGCGCCGCGTTTAAACGAGGCGCTGGATATTCTGGTGACGGATGTCTGCCAGGCGATGGAGACGGAAGTCTGCTCGGTTTACCTGGCTGACAATGACCGACGCTGCTATTACCTGATGGCCACCCGCGGGTTAAAAAAACCTCGCGGGCGCACCGTTGCGCTGGCGTTCGATGAAGGCCTGGTGGGGCTGGTTGGCCGCCTGGCGGAACCCATCAACCTCGCCGATGCGCAAAAACACCCCAGCTTCAAATATATCCCCGCCGTCAAAGAGGACCGCTTCCGCGCCTTCCTTGGCGTGCCGATCATTCAGCGCCGCCAGCTGCTGGGCGTGCTGGTGGTCCAGCAGCGCGAGCTGCGTCAGTTTGATGAAAGCGAAGAGTCTTTCCTCGTCACCCTCGCCACCCAGATGGCGGCGATCCTCTCCCAGTCCCAGCTGAACGCCCTGTTCGGCCAGTATCGTCAAACGCGCATTCGCGCTCTGCCGGCCTCTTCCGGGGTGGCGATCGCCGAGGGCTGGATGGACGTCAGCCTGCCGCTGATGGAGCAGGTGTATGAAGCCTCGACGCTGGACACCGCCTCGGAACGCGAACGCCTGACCGGTGCGCTGGAAGAGGCGGCCAACGAGTTTCGTCGCTACAGCAAACGCTACGCCGCCGGGGCGCAAAAAGAGACGGCGGCGATCTTCGATCTCTACTCGCACCTGCTCTCTGACGCCCGCCTGCGTCGCGAGCTGTTTGCCGAAGTTGACAAAGGCGCCGTCGCCGAGTGGGCCGTCAAAAAGATCATTGAGAAGTTCGCCGAACAGTTTGCCGCGCTGAGCGACGGCTATTTGAAAGAGCGGGCCGGCGATCTGCGTACCCTGGGCCAGCGTCTGCTGTTCCATCTCGACGACAGTATTCAGGGGCCCAACACCTGGCCGGCGCGCATTATCCTCGTGGCGGACGAGCTGTCGGCCACCACCCTCGCCGAAGTGCCGCAGGATCGCCTGGCCGGCGTGGTGGTGCGCGATGGCGCCGCCAACTCCCATGCCGCTATTATGGTGCGGGCCCTCGGCATCCCAACGGTGATGGGCGCCGATATTCAGCCCTCGCTGCTGCATGGCCATACGCTGATTGTCGATGGCTATCGCGGTGAGCTGCTGGTGGATCCTGAACCTGTCCTGTTGCAGGAGTATCAGCGCCTTATCAGCGAAGAGAACGAACTCAGCCGCCTGGCGGAGGACGATCTCCAGCGCGCGTCGGAGCTGAAAAGCGGCGAGCGGGTGAAAGTCATGCTTAACGCCGGCTTAAGCCCCGAGCACGAAGAGAAGCTCGGCAGCTTTGTTGACGGCATTGGCCTCTACCGCACCGAAATTCCCTTTATGCTGCAGAGCGGCTTCCCCTCAGAAGAGGAGCAGGTCGCCCAGTATCAGGGCATGCTGCAGATGTTTAACAGCAAACCGGTGACCCTGCGTACCTTGGACATCGGCGCGGATAAACAGCTGCCGTATATGCCGATCAGCGAAGAGAACCCGTGCCTCGGCTGGCGCGGGATCCGCATCACCCTCGATCAGCCGGAGATCTTTTTGATCCAGGTGCGGGCGATGCTGCGCGCCAACGCCGCCACCGGCAACCTCAGCATTTTGCTGCCGATGGTGACCAGTCTGGAGGAGGTGGATGAGGCCCGTCGGCTGATCGATCGCGCCAGCCGGGAAGTGGAAGAGATGATCGGCTACGCCATCCCACGTCCGCGCCTGGGGGTGATGCTGGAGGTCCCGTCGATGGTCTTTATGCTGCCGCAGCTGGCCAGCCGGATCGATTTTATCTCGGTAGGGACGAACGACCTGACCCAGTACCTGCTGGCCGTCGACCGCAACAATACCCGGGTCGCCAGCATGTATGACAGCCTGCATCCTGCGGTATTGCGGGCGCTGGCGATGATCGCCCATGACGCGGAGCGCTTTGGCATCGATCTGCGCCTGTGCGGCGAGATGGCGGGCGACCCGATGTGCGTGACGATCCTTATCGGCCTCGGTTACCGCCATCTGTCGATGAACGGCCGCTCGGTGGCGAGGGTGAAGTATCTGCTGCGCCGCATTGATATCGAAGAGGCGCAGGAGCTGTCGCGTCGCAGCCTCGATGCGCAGATGACCGCCGAGGTGCGCCATCAGGTGGCGGCCTTTATGGAGCGTCGCGGTCTCGGCGGCCTGATCCGCGGCGGGCGGTAGCGCTAGCCCGGGTGAGGCGTAAGCCGTAACCCGGGGATCCTCTGCTCGCACCCTCCGGCAAAGTAGGGTACCGCCGGGAAAACGGCATTCTGTTAGCATCCGTATACATATCTTTTACACGTTCGGCGCGGATCGCTCTTGTGGCTTATGCTATGATTCGCCTCCTTCGGCGTGCCCGTTTTGTTCGGGTATGGATCATCACCGCTGTCCACTTTCGGCGGAATAACAAGTCTTTATGGTGACAGATGAATAGTGGCTACCTGCATTTTCCGGAGTTCGATCCGGTCATTTTTTCTCTAGGCCCGGTCTCCCTCCACTGGTACGGTTTGATGTACCTGGTGGGCTTTGTCTTTGCGATGTGGCTGGCCACCCGTCGGGCGAATCGTCCGGGCAGCGGCTGGACGAAAAATGAAGTGGAAAACCTGCTCTACGCGGGCTTCCTCGGCGTCTTCCTGGGCGGTCGTATCGGCTACGTGCTGTTTTACAACCTGCCGGTATTTCTTGCCGATCCGCTGTATCTGTTCCGCGTCTGGGACGGCGGCATGTCGTTCCACGGCGGCCTGATCGGCGTGATCCTGGTGATGATTATCTTCGCCAGACGCACCAAACGCACCTTCTTCCAGGTCTCCGATTTTATCGCGCCGCTGATCCCGTTTGGTCTTGGCGCCGGGCGTCTGGGCAACTTTATCAACGGCGAGCTGTGGGGCCGCGTAGACCCGAGCTTCCACTACACGATGATTTTCCCGGGCTCCCGTGCCGAAGACCTGGCGCTGCTGCCGACGCATCCGGAATGGCAATCGCTGTTCGATACCTACGGCGCGCTGCCGCGTCACGCGTCGCAGCTGTACGAGCTGGCGCTGGAAGGCGTGGTACTGTTCCTGATCCTCAACCTGTTTATCCGTAAACCGCGCCCGACCGGCTCCGTTTCCGGTCTGTTCCTGATTGGCTACGGCCTGTTCCGCATCATCGTGGAATTCTTCCGCCAGCCCGACGCCCAGTTCACCGGCGGCTGGGTGCAGTACATCAGCATGGGGCAGATTCTTTCGATCCCGATGGTGCTTGCGGGTATCATTATGATGGTTTGGGCTTACCGCCACCGTCCGCAGCAACAGAATTCTTGAGGAACCATGAAACAGTATCTTGATTTGATGCAGAAAGTGCTCACCGAGGGCACGCCAAAAAATGACCGCACCGGCACTGGCACGATCTCCATTTTCGGCCATCAGATGCGTTTTAACCTGCAGGAAGGCTTCCCGCTGGTGACCACCAAGCGCTGTCATTTACGCTCCATCATCCATGAACTGCTGTGGTTCCTGCAGGGCGACACCAACATCGCCTATCTGCACGAGAACAACGTCACCATCTGGGACGAGTGGGCGGATGAGAATGGCGACCTGGGGCCGGTCTACGGCAAACAGTGGCGTTCCTGGCCTGCGCCGGACGGCCGCCATATCGACCAGATCAGCACGGTGATGAACCAGCTGAAAAACGACCCGGACTCCCGCCGGATCATCGTCTCGGCATGGAACGTCGGCGAGCTGGATAAAATGGCGCTGGCGCCGTGCCACGCCTTCTTCCAGTTCTACGTCGCCGACGGCAAGCTCTCCTGCCAGCTGTATCAGCGTTCCTGCGATGTGTTCCTCGGCCTGCCGTTCAATATCGCCAGCTATGCGCTGCTGGTGCATATGGTGGCGCAGCAGTGCGATCTGCAGGTCGGTGATTTCGTCTGGACCGGCGGAGACACCCATCTGTACAGCAACCATCTTGAGCAGACCAACCTGCAGCTAAGCCGCGAACCGCGTCCGCTGCCGAAGCTGGTCATCAAACGCAAGCCGGCGTCGATCTTCGACTACCGCTTTGAAGACTTCGAGATTGAAGGTTACGATCCGCACCCGGGCATTAAAGCGCCGGTGGCGATTTAACCCCCAGCAGAGTTGACTAACCGGCGCCCGATGGCGCCGGTTTTTTTATGCCCTTCGCACCACCCGATGGGAGCGCTTTCCGTTACCACCGGGAGAAGGTTGTTTTCTCCTGCCCCCCAGGCCACAGGTGGTTGCGGTGGGCGAAGTTGGGTAGACGCTCGCAAAAAAATGTCCTTCTGTCGAGTATGCAAAGCTTTTTTGCGTATCTGGCCGGGAAAGCTATTTTCCGTCGTCGCGCCAGAGCCAATCGCCGCGGCATACTCGACGCCATGAACAGAGAACATGGCTACACCCTGATGGAAACCCTGGTAACGCTGACACTGATGATGATCCTTAGCGTCGGCGGCCTGTACGGCTGGCAGCGCTGGCAGCAGCAGCAACGACTGTGGCAAACCGCCGTCCAGGTGCGGGATTTTCTGCTCTTTCTGCGCGATGACGCCAACGCCTACAACCGGGACCGCGTGCTTCGCGTCGGCCAGGACGAAGTGGGCTGGTGCCTGAGCGCGGAGGGGGAGGGGCCTGACTGCGCCTCGGGGACATCCTTCACGCTGCGCCCGCGCTGGCCGGGGATCACGCTGGCTGGCGTTACGCCTGGTCTGGGGTTTTATGGTCTGCGCAGCACCGCCTGGGCGGGGAATCTGCGGCTGCAGAGCGCGGCCGGCAGCTGGAGCATTGTGATCTCACACTGGGGGCGGATTCGTTTATGCCGCAGCGACAGCGCAGGAGGGTGTCAGTGAGCCGCCGCGGATTTTCCCTGGCGGAGGCGCTTATCGCCATGGCCATCGGCTCGCTGCTGCTGATGGGGGCCTGCCGCTTTCTGCCTGCCCTGCAGCGTCATATTCTGCGCCAGGGCGAACAGCTGGCCCTGGAGAACGAGCTGTGGCAGCGCGTGCATGCCGTGGGAAAACATCTGCAGCGCGCCGGGTACTGCCGGGGAGCGTGCGGCGGAGCCGGGCTGGAGCTAGCCGCTGGCGGCGAGTGTCTGATTGTGCGCTGGGATGCGAACAGCAACGGGAGATGGGAAACCTCCCCCGCGGCAGCGGCGGAGAGCACCGGCTTTCGCCTGCGCGACGGCGCGCTGGAGACCCTGCGCGGGGCCAGCGACTGCCGCGGCGGCGGATGGGAGAAAATCACCAACCCGGCCGCCATCGTGGTGACGCGCTTCTCGGTACAACGTCAGGTCACCCCGGGCTTCGCGCCGGAGCTGAGCGTGACGCTGGCGGCGCGCTCCGCGCAACAGACGGGCCTGACGAGCGAGGTTGAGCAGCGGGTGACGGGGTATAACCTGTGATCCGCCAGCGTGGAATGTCGTCGCTGCTGATGGTGCTCCTGTTGCTGACCCTCGGCAGCCTGTTACTCGAGGGGCTTAACCTGCAGCAGCGGGCGCTGCTGGCGCAAACCGCCAGCGAAACGCAGGCGATCCGCGATACGGCGATAGCCCATTCCGCGCTGCAGTGGGGAAAACAGCAGGTCTGGTCGGCGCAGGTGGCGCTGGCCTGCCGGGAGCAGGCGCCGCAGGGCTGGCGCGCCTGTCTGCGTATCTTCGGCGACGGTTCACTGGTGCTCAGCAGCGCCAGCGGCGAGGTGCAGGTCTGGCAGTCCGGCGAGGTGCGCGGCGGGCAGGTGCGTTTTTCCGCCCACGGCTGGAGCGATTTTTGCCCGCTCAGGGAGGCGAGCTTATGTCAAATGCCCTGAAGCGTCAGCGGGGGTTTAGCCTGCCGGAGACCGTGCTGGCGATGGCGCTGATGGTGCTGACGGTCACCGCGCTGGGCGGCTATCAGCGCGGAATGGCGCAAGGAATTGTCCAGTTGAACCAGACCCGTCAACTGTGGCGCGACGCGTGGCGCTATAGCCAGCTCTCCGCGCCGCCGTCGCCGGCACGCGGGCAGGTAAGCCGTATGCAGACATCGAGGCAAAGATGTGTCAGCATCACGGTAACGATCAGTAGACCCGTTGCAAAGCGGGTGCAGATGACCCGGCTGCATTGCCCGGTCAGCCAGTAGTCAGGAGCAATTATGTTAAGGGTATACCACTCAAACCGGCTGGATGTTCTCGAGGCGTTGATGGAGTTTATCGTCGAGCGCCAGCGGCTGGATGACCCTTTTCAGGCCGAAATGGTGCTGGTGCAGAGTACCGGCATGGCGCAGTGGCTGCAGATGACCCTGGCCGCGCGCTTTGGGATTGCCGCCAATATCGAGTTCCCGCTGCCGGCGAGCTTTATCTGGGATATGTTCGTGCGCGTCCTGAAAGATATTCCTGGCGAAAGCGCCTTCAGCAAGCAGAGCATGAGCTGGAAGCTGATGACCCTCCTGCCGCAGCACCTGGAGGAAGACGATTTTATCCTGCTGCGCCAGTATCTGAGTGATGACGGCGACAAGCGCAAGCTGTTTCAGCTGGCCGCCCGGGTGGCGGACCTCTATGACCAGTACCTCGTCTATCGCCCGGAGTGGCTGATGCGCTGGGAGGCCGGCCAGCGGGTGGAAGGTCTCGGCGATGCCCAGCAGTGGCAGGCGCCGCTGTGGCAGGCGCTGGTGAGCTACACCGCCGAGCTGGGGCAGCCGCAGTGGCACCGCGCCAATCTCTACCAGCGCTTTATCAGTACCCTGGAAAAAGCGGACGAACCGCCCGCCGGGCTGCCGTCGCGCGTCTTCATCTGCGGGATTTCCGCGCTGCCGCCAGTCTATCTTCAGGCGCTGCAGGCGCTGGGTAAGCATGTCGATGTCTATGTCTTGTTTACCAACCCCTGCCGCTACTACTGGGGAGACATTAAGGATCCGGCGTTTCTGGCGAAGCTGCTGTCGCGTCAGCGGCGCCATCACCGCGAGGCGCGCGCGCTACCTCTGTTTCGCGACACCGAGCAGGCGCCGGGGTTGTTTAATGACGCCGGGGAACAGGATGTCGGCAACCCGTTGCTCGCCTCCTGGGGGAAACTGGGGCGCGACTATATCTACCTGCTGGCGGGGCTGGAGCGCTATGAGGAGCTGGACGCTTTTGTCGACATCGCCCCCGATAACCTGTTGCATAACCTGCAGTCGGATATCCTTGAACTACGCAACGCGGCGGTGGCCGGGCAGAGCGCAGAGGCATTTGCCCACAGTCGCGACAAACGTCCGCTGACGCTGGATGACCGCAGTCTGAGCATTCACGTCTGCCACAGTCCGCAGCGCGAAGTGGAGGTTCTGCACGATAGGCTACTGGCGATGCTGGAGGCGGATCCGACGCTCACGCCGCGGGATATCATCGTCATGGTGGCGGATATCGACAGCTACAGCCCCTATATACAGGCGGTGTTTGGCGCCGCCAGCGGCGATCGCTGGCTGCCGTGGGCGATCTCCGACCGTCGCGCCCGAGAGTCGCACCCGGTGCTGCAGGCGTTTATTACGCTGCTCTCACTGCCGGACAGCCGCTTTGCCAGTGAAGATGTGCTGGCGCTGCTGGACGTCCCGGTGCTGGCGGCGCGCTTTAATATCACGGAAGAAGGGCTGCGCTACCTGCGCCAGTGGGTGAACGAGTCCGGCGTCCGCTGGGGAATGGATGACGACAACGTCCGTGAGCTGGACCTGCCGGCGACCGGGCAGCATACCTGGCGGTTCGGCCTCACCCGCATGCTGTTGGGCTACGCGATGGACAGCCGCGAGGGAGAATGGCAGTCGGTGCTGCCGTATGACGAATCCAGCGGTTTGATCGCCGAGCTGGTGGGCAACCTCGCGTCGCTGCTGATGCAGCTTAATCTGTGGCGACGCGGCCTGGCCCAGCAGCGGCCGCTGGCGGAGTGGCTACCGGTCTGTCGCGATCTGCTGAATGACTTTTTCCTGCCGGACAGTGAGACCGAAGCGGCGCTGGCGCTGATTGAGCAGCAGTGGCTGGCGGTTATTGATAGCGGTCTGGAGGCGCAGTATGGCGAGCAGGTGCCGCTGACGCTGCTGCGCGATGAGCTGGCCCAGCGCCTCGATCAGCAGCGGATCAGCCAGCGCTTTCTTGCCGGCCCGGTCAATATCTGTACCCTGATGCCGATGCGTTCGATCCCCTTTAAGGTGGTGTGCCTGCTGGGGATGAATGACGGGGTTTATCCGCGCACGCTACCGCCGCTGGGCTTTGATTTAATGAGCCAGAAGCCGCAGCGCGGCGACCGCAGCCGGCGCGATGATGACCGCTATCTGTTCCTCGAGGCGCTGATGTCCGCCGAGCAGACGCTGTATATCAGCTATATCGGCCGTTCGATCCAGGACAACAGCGAGCGTTTTCCTTCGGTGCTGGTGCAGGAGCTGGTGGATTATATCGGCCAGAGCCACTGTCTCGCCGGTGACGAAGAGCTTGACTGCGACGCCAGCGAAGCGCGGGTTAAAGCCCACATCACCCATCTGCATACGCGCATGCCGTTCGACGTTGCCAATTTCCAGGAAGACGAGAACAAGAGCTACGCTCGTGAATGGCTGGCGGCCGCCGGCCAGCAGGGAGAGGCGCATAGCGATTTTATACAGCCGCTCACCGCGCCGCCGATTGACAGCCTGCCGTTCGATCAGCTTCTGCGCTTCTGGCAGCACCCGGTACGCGCGTTCTTTCAGCAGCGTTTGCGGGTCAATTTCCGCGCCGAAGAGGACGATATTCCAGACGACGAGCCGTTCACTCTTGAAGGGCTGAGCCGTTATCAACTGAATCAGCAACTGCTCAATACGCTTATTGAGGAGCAGGACGTCTCGGCTATGTTCCGCCGCTTTCGCGCCGCCGGCGAGCTGCCGTATGGCGCCTTTGGCGAGCTGGTCTGGGAGACGCAGCGCCTGGAGATGCAGGCGCTGGCCGAGCGGGTGATGGCCGAGCGCCAGCAGGCGCAGAGCATGGAGATCGATCTGCAGTGCGGCGGCGTGAACCTGACCGGCTGGCTGCAGCAGGTGCAGCCGGACGGTCTGCTGCGCTGGCGGCCTTCGCTGCTGAGCGTCTCCCAGGGGATGCAACTTTGGCTGGAACACCTTGTCTACTGCGCCAGCGGCGGCACCGGCGAGAGCCGGCTGTTTGTGCGGAAAGAGGGAGAGTGGCGCTTTCTGGCGCTGGCGCCCGCCGAGGCGCAGGCGTACCTTAACGAGCTGGTGGATGGCTATTTGCTGGGGATGTCGCAGCCGCTGCTGCTGCTGCCGGAAAGCGGTGGCGCCTGGCTGAAAGCCTGTTACGACGCCGAAAAGGATGTCATCTTAATGGACGAAGAGACGCAGCAGAAAGCGCGGAGCAAATTCCTGCAGACCTACGAAGGGAACATGGTGGTCAGCGGGGAGGGCGCCGATATCTGGTATCAACGCCTGTGGCGTTCGCTGGAGCCGGCGCATTACGAAGAAATCATTGCCCAGACGCAGCGTTATCTGTTACCGCTATATCGTTACCATCGGTCCACACAAATTTAAATAGTATAAAAATTGCGCAGTGAATGGCGGTTCATTTAATATGCGCAACGTATCACGGACTGATGGACATAAAAGGCTGCACGCTGTGCAGCGCAAGTTTGTTAATGATGAGGTTCGTGAATGCCCCGCAGTTTATGGTTCAAGGTTTTTGTTGTGCTGGCCGCCCTCTGGGCGCCGTTTAGTCAGGCCGACACCGGATGGCAGCCGATTCAGGAGACGATCCGCAAAAGCGAAAAAGATACGCGTCAGTATCAGGCGATCCGCCTTGATAACGACATGGTCGTGCTGCTGGTTTCCGATCCGCAGGCGGTGAAATCGCTGTCGGCGCTGGTGGTGCCGGTGGGATCCCTGCAGGATCCGGCCGATCATCAGGGGCTGGCGCATTTTCTGGAACATATGACGCTGATGGGGTCGCAAAAATATCCCCAGCCTGACAGCCTTGCAGAGTTTCTTAAGCTGCACGGCGGCAGCCATAACGCCAGTACCGCGCCCTACCGCACCGCGTTTTATCTTGAAGTGGAAAATGATGCGCTGGACGGGGCCGTAGATCGCCTGGCCGACGCCATCGCCGCGCCGCTGCTGGATAAAAAATATGCCGACCGCGAACGTAACGCGGTCAACGCCGAGCTGACGATGGCCCGGACGCGAGACGGGATGCGCATGGCCCAGGTCAGCGCGGAGACCATCAACCCGGCTCACCCGGCGGCCCACTTCTCGGGTGGCAACCTCGAGACGCTCAGCGATAAGCCCGGCAGCCCGGTGCTTGATGCGCTGCACACCTTCCGCGATAGCTGGTACTCCGCCAATCTGATGAAAGCGGTGATCTACAGCAACAAGCCGTTGCCGGCGCTGGCGCGCATGGCTGCGGACACCTTTGGCCGCGTGCCGAATCGTCAGATCAGCAGGCCGGAAATTACCGTCCCGGTGGTCACGGATGCGCAAAAAGGCATCATTATTCACTATGTGCCGGCGATGCCGCGTAAAGTGCTGCGCGTCGAGTTTCGCATCGACAACAACAGCGATCGCTTCCGCAGCAAAACCGATGAGCTGGTCACCTATCTTATCGGCAACCGCAGCCCGGGCACGCTCTCTGACTGGTTGCAAAAACAGGGTCTGGCGGAAGGTATCCGCGCCGATTCCGATCCGGTGGTAAACGGCAACAGCGGCGTACTGGCGATCTCAGCCACCCTCACCGACAAAGGCCTGGCGCACCGCGATGAAGTGACGGCGGCCATTTTCAGCTACCTCGACCTCCTGCGTACTCAGGGCATCGACAAACGCTATTTCGACGAACTGGCGCATGTGCTGGCGCTCGATTTCCGCTATCCGTCGATCAACCGCGACATGGACTACGTGGAATGGCTGGCGGACACCATGATCCGGGTGCCGGTCGAGCATGCGCTGGACGTGGTAAATATTGCCGACCAGTACGACCCGCAGGCGATCAAAGACCGGCTGGCGATGATGACCCCGCAGAACGCCCGTATCTGGTATATCAGCCCCCAGGAGCCGCATAACAAGACGGCCTACTTTGTCGATGCGCCGTATCAGGTGGATAAGATTAGCGAGCAGACGTTCGCTGACTGGCAGCACAAATCGCAGGCCATCCAGCTGCAGCTGCCGGCGCTCAACCCCTATATTCCGGATGACTTCACCCTTATCAAAAGCGATAAAGCCTGGCCGCATCCGCAGCTGATCCTGGATGAACCGACGCTGCGGGTGGTGTATGCCCCGAGCCAGTATTTTGCCAGCGAGCCGAAGGCGGACATCTCCCTGGTGCTGCGTAATCCCCAGGCGATGGACAGCGCTCGCCGGCAGGTGATGTTTGCCCTCAACGATTATCTCGCCGGCATCGCCCTCGACCAGCTCAGTAACCAGGCGGCGGTTGGCGGCATTTCGTTCTCTACCGGCGCTAATAACGGATTAATGGTCAATGCCAACGGCTATACCCAGCATCTTCCGGCGCTGTTCAGCGATCTGCTGCAGGGATACTTCAGCTATACGCCGACTGAGGAGCAGCTGGAGCAGGCCAAATCCTGGTATGCGCAGATGATGGATTCCGCCGAGAAAGGCAAAGCCTACGATCAGGCGATTATGCCGATCCAGATGGTCTCGCAGGTGCCGTACTTCCAGCGCGAAGTGCGCCGGGCGCTGCTGCCCTCCATTACCCTTAAAGAGGTGCTCGACTACCGCGCCAACCTGAAAACCAGGGGGCGTCCTGAACTGATGGTGATCGGCAATATGACCGCCGATGCCGCCACGACCCTGGCCCGCCAGATCCAGCAGCAGCTGGGCGCCGACGGCAACGAATGGTGCCGCAATAAAGACGTGGTGGTGAACCGGCAGCAGCTGGCGATCTTCAACAAAGCGGGCAATAGCACCGACTCCGCGCTGGCCGCGGTGTTTGCGCCGCCCAACGTGGATGAGTTCAGCAGCACCGCCGCCAGCACCCTGCTGGGGCAGATCATTCAGCCGTGGTTCTACAACCAGCTGCGTACTGAAGAGCAGCTCGGCTACGCGGTCTTTGCCTTCCCGATGAACGTGGGGCGCCAGTGGGGCATGGGCTTCCTGCTGCAGAGTAGCGATAAGCAGCCGGCCTTCCTCTGGCAGCGGTTCCAGGCCTTCTTCCCCACCGCGGAGGCGAAGCTGCGGGCGATGAAGCCGGAAGAGTTTGCTCAGCTCCAGCAGGCGGTGATAAGCCAGATGCTGCAGGCGCCGCAGACGCTGGGCGATGAAGCCTCGAAACTGAGCAAAGATTTCGATCGCGGTAATATGCGTTTTGATTCACGTGATAAAGTAGTGGCTCAGATTAAACTGCTGACGCCGCAAAAACTTGCCGACTTCTTCCATCAGACGGTGGTGGATCCGCAGGGCATGACGATCTTGTCCCAGATTTCCGGTAGCCAGAATGGCAAAGCGGACTATGCCCAGCCGAAAGGCGGCAAAGTGTGGGAAAACGTCAGCGCATTGCAGCAATCCTTACCCCTGATGCGAGAGAATGAATGACCGACACCGCTGAGTCTTTGGATCCCCTGCGCTTGCCCCTGATCGGCGAGCGCCTGATAGAAGCCTCTGCGGGCACCGGAAAAACCTTTACCATCGCCGCGCTGTATCTGCGGCTGCTGTTGGGGCTGGGCGGTGAGGCCGCCTATCCCCGCGCCATCAGCGTTGAAGAACTGCTGGTGGTGACCTTTACCGAGGCGGCGACCGAAGAGCTGCGCGGCCGTATCCGCAGCAACATCCACGAACTGCGCATCGCCTGCCTGCGCGGCGAATCCGACAATCCGCTCTACAGCGCGTTGTTGGCGGAGATCGCCGATAAAGATGACGCTGCGAAGACGCTGCTGCTGGCTGAACGGCAGATGGACGAGGCGGCGGTATTCACCATCCACGGCTTTTGCCAACGGATGCTGAGCCTTAACGCCTTCGAGTCGGGCATGCTGTTCGAGCAACAGCTGATCGAGGATGAATCCCGCCTGCGCTATCAGGCCTGCGCCGATTTCTGGCGCCGCCACTGCTATCCCCTGACCCGCGATATCGCGGCGGTGATCCACGACGTCTGGAAAGGGCCGCGCGATCTGCTGAAGTCCCTTGACCGCTGGCTGCAGGGCGAAGCGCCGCAGCTTAAGTCGCCGCCAGCCCCTAACGAGACGCTGGCCGAACGCCATCAGCAGATCATCGCCCGCATTGACTCGCTCAAGCAGCAGTGGCGCGAGCAGGTGGGCGAGATCGAAGGCGTGCTGGAAAATTCCGGCCTTGACCGGCGGAAGTTTAATCGCGGCAACCAGGGCAAGTGGATGGAGAAAGTGAACGCCTGGGCGCAGGAAGAGACGTTAAGCTACCAGCTGCCCGACGCGCTGGAGAAATTTGCCCAGTCGTTTCTGCTCGAGCGCACCAAAGCCGGTGGCGAACCGCCGGTGCATCCCCTGTTTAGCGCCGTAGAGTCGTTGCTGGCCTCCTCGCTGACGCTCACCGATCTGGTGCTGGCGAGAGCGATGGTCGAGATCCGCGATGCGGTCGCCCGCGAAAAGCGCCGCCGCGGCGAGCTGGGGTTTGACGATATGCTCAGCCGGCTTGACGAGGCGCTGCGCGGCGACAGCGGCGAGACGCTGGCCAGCGCCATTCGCCAGCGTTTTCCGGTGGCGATGATCGATGAATTTCAGGACACCGACCCTCAACAGTACCGGATTTTTCGCCGCATCTGGCGCCGGCAGCCGGAGACGGCTCTGCTGCTGATCGGCGATCCGAAGCAGGCCATCTACGCCTTTCGCGGCGCCGATATCTTTACCTATATGAAAGCGCGCGGCGACGTTGCCGCGCACTACACCCTCGATACCAACTGGCGCTCCTCGCCGGGCATGGTGGGCAGCGTCAATCGGCTGTTCAGCCTCAGCGATAACCCCTTCATGTTCCACGAGATCCCGTTCCTGCCGGTGAAGGCGGCGGCGAAGAACAAGGGGCTGCGCTTTACCGTTGACGCGGCGGACGTACCGGCGATGAACGTCTGGCTGATGCCCGGCGACACCGTCGGGTCTGGCGATTATCAGACCTTTATGGCGCAGCTCTGCGCCACGCAGATCCGCGACTGGCTGAGCGCCGGTCAGCAGGGGCGCGCGCTGCTGTGGCGCGGGGAAACCTCGCGCCCGGTACAGGCTTCGGATATTACCGTGCTGGTGCGCAACCGGCTGGAGGCAGCGCAGGTACGTGAAGCGCTGCAGACGCTGGGCATTCCCTCAGTCTACCTCTCGAACCGCGACAGCGTTTTTGAGACGCTGGAGGCCCAGGAGCTGCTCTGGCTGCTGCAGGCGGTGCTGGCCCCGGAGCGGGAAAATACCCTGCGCAGCGCGCTGGCGACGTCGATGTTTGGCCTGACCGCGCTGGATATTGAAAACCTGAACCAGGACGAGCAGGCGTGGGACGCGCTGGTGGAAGAGTTCAGCGAATACCGCCAGATTTGGCGGCAGCGCGGGGTGATGCCGATGCTGCGGGCGTTGATGACAGCCCGGCATATCGCCGAGAACCTGCTGGCGACCCGCGGCGGCGAGCGGCGTTTAACCGACATTCTGCACATCAGCGAACTGCTGCAGGAGGCGGCCAGCCAGCTGGAAAGCGAGCATGCCCTGGTGCGCTGGCTGGCGCAGCATATCGCCGAGCCGGACAGCAACGCCGCCAGCCAGCAGATGCGTCTCGAAAGCGATAAGCACCTGGTGCAAATTGTCACCATTCACAAGTCAAAAGGGCTGGAATACCCCCTGGTCTGGCTGCCGTTTATCGCCCGGTTTCGTAAACAGGACCAGGCGTTTTACCACGATCGCGAGACGTTCGCGGCGGTGCTGGATCTGGGCCAGGATGAGGCCAGCCTCGAGCTGGCGGAGGCGGAACGACTGGCGGAAGATCTGCGCCTGCTGTACGTCGCCCTGACCCGCGCGGTCTGGCACTGCAGCCTCGGCGTGGCGCCGCTCAGCAGCCGGAAATCCGGCAACAGCGATTTCCACCTCAGCGCGCTGGGACGGCTGCTGCAGGCGGGCGAAGCCATGGACGCCGCCGGGCTGGCTGCGCGGCTGGCGGACTTCTGTCATGGCGATATTGCATTACAGAGACCGGGCGAACTGGATCTCACCCCGTGGCAGGCGCCCGCGGCGACCATCCCGCGATTGTCGGCGCGTGAGCTGCAGCGCCGCATCGCCGACGACTGGCGGGTGACCAGTTACTCCGGACTGCAGCAGCATGGTTTCAGCGGCGGGCAGGATTTGCTGCCGCGTCTGGATGTTGATGCCGCCGGCGTCGGCGAAGTCGTGGAAGAGCCGCAGCTGACTCCGCACCAGTTCCCGCGCGGCGCCGCGCCGGGGACCTTCCTGCACAGCCTGTTTGAGGAGCTGGACTTCACCCAGCCGGTGCAGGAAGGGTGGATGGCGGAGAAGCTGCAGCTGAGCGGGTTTGACGCGCAGTGGGCGCCGGTGCTGACCGACTGGCTGGGGGGCGTGCTGAAGACCCGCCTGCCGGGGCCGGATATCGCGCTCAATCAGCTTGCGGCGCGGGATAAACAGGTGGAGATGGCATTTTACCTGCCCATCGCCCAGCTGCTGACGGCGGAGCGCCTTGACGCGCTTATCCGCCAGTACGATCCCCTCTCTGCCGACACGCCGCCGCTGGATTTCCGCCAGGTGCGCGGCATGCTGAAGGGCTTTATCGATCTGGTCTTCCGTCACGAAGGCCGTTATTACCTGCTGGATTACAAATCCAACTGGCTGGGGGAAGATCGCGAGGCCTACACCCGGCCGGCGATGGAGCAGGCGATGCGTGCCCACCGCTACGATCTACAGTATCAGCTGTATAGCCTGGCGCTGCACCGCTATCTGCGCCACCGGCTGGCCGATTATGACTATGACCGCCACTTCGGCGGCGTGATTTATCTTTTCCTGCGCGGCATGGACGGGCAGGAGGGGGGGCAGGGGATCTTCACCACCCGGCCGGTGCGACCGCTGATTGACGGTCTGGATCAGCTTTTTGCCGGAGAAACTCAGGAGGAGGCCTCATGACTTTCGAACAACTACTGCTGGCGGCGGTGGAGCAGCGTCTGCTGCGGCCGCTGGACGTCCAGTTTGCCCTGATGGTGGCGCAAAACGACCCGCCGGCGGTCAAGCTGGCGGCGGCCTTGCTGAGCCGGGATGCCGGCGAGGGGCACGTCTGTCTGCCGCTCTCGCGGTTGAGCGGCGACGAGGCGCTGAGCGGTAAAGCCGGGGAGATCCGCGATCGGCTGCTGGCCGAAGCCGGCGCGCCGGAGGACTGGCCCGCACTGCTGCTCGCTTCGTCGGCGGTGAGCTGCGGCGATGCTCCGGCGCCGATGATTTTGTGCGGCGACCGGCTCTATCTCAACCGGATGTGGCGCAACGAGCTGACCGTCGCCCGCTTCTTCAATGAAGCCAACCGGGTGCTGGAGATGGATGAGGCCCGGCTGGCGTCAACCCTGAATGCCCTGTTCCCTGCCACCGGCGAAACCGACTGGCAAAAAGTGGCCGCGGCGGTGGCGCTGACCCGCCGCATCTCAGTGATCTCCGGCGGTCCCGGGACCGGGAAGACCACCACCGTGGCGAAGCTTCTGGCGGCGCTGATCCAGATCGAAGACAGCCCGCGCTGTCGTATTCGCCTGGCGGCGCCAACCGGGAAAGCGGCGGCGCGACTGACCGAATCGCTGGGCGCGGCGCTGAGAAAATTGCCGCTGACCGACGCGCAGAAAGCGTTGATTCCCACCGAGGCCAGCACGCTGCATCGTCTGCTGGGCGCCCAGCCAGGCAGCCAGCGGATGCGCTATCACGCCGGCAACCCGCTGCATCTGGACGTGCTGGTGGTGGATGAAGCCTCGATGATCGACCTGCCGATGATGTCGCGGCTTATCGACGCGCTGCCGGCCCACGGGCGGGTGATCTTCCTCGGCGACCGCGACCAGCTGGCCTCCGTAGAAGCGGGGGCGGTGCTGGGGGATATCTGCGCGTGGGCGAGTTCGGGCTATACCGCCGCGCGGGCGCAGGAGCTGACCCGGCTGACCGGTTCGCCGGTGCCGGCGGGCGAGGGGGCTATCGCGGGCGCGCTGAGAGACAGTTTGTGCCTGCTGCAAAAGAGCTATCGCTTCGGCAGTCACTCCGGCATCGGGAGCCTGGCGCGGGCGGTGAACGCTGGCGCGCGCGCGGAGGTGAAGGCCACGCTGCGCCAGCCGTTTGACGATATCGCGCTTCATCCCCTCAGCACGACCGAAGAGTACGAAGCCATGCTCGGCGCGGCTCAGCAGGGCTATGAGCGCTACCTGCAGCTGCGCCGCGAGCGGGCCGAACCGCAGGCCATGCTGGCCGCTTTCAGCGAATTCCAGCTGCTGTGCGCGCTGCGCGAGGGGCCGTACGGCGTGAGCGGCGTCAATGAGCGGCTGGAGCAGCGGCTCAACCGCCAGCGGGCGATCGCCCTGCCGCGCCACTCTCGCTGGTATGATGGCCGACCGATCATGATATCGCGCAACGACAGCGCGCTGGGGCTGTTTAACGGCGATATCGGCATCGCCCTGGAGCGCAACGGCGAGCTGCGGGTGTGGTTCCTGATGCCCGACGGCGCCATCAAGTCGGTGCAGCCGAGCCGTCTGCCGGAGCATGACACCGCCTGGGCGATGACCGTGCATAAATCGCAGGGCTCGGAGTTCGAACACGCGGCGCTGATCCTGCCGGCGCGCAGCGTCCCGCTGGTGACCCGCGAACTGGTCTACACGGCGATCACCCGCGCGAAACGGCGGTTGTCGCTCTATGCCGACGAGCAGGTGCTCTCCCAGGCCATTGTGACGCGCACCGAACGGCGCAGCGGCCTGGCGGAGATTTTCGCCGGGCGCGAAGCCCCCTGAGACGCCGGGTCCGGGCGATGGAAAATGCTGCAGCCGTTGCCCGGGCTGGCGGAAAAATCAGTAACTGAAGAACAGAGGGATAAGCCAGAGCGCCGAGATCGAGTTCATGGCGAAAAAGCGGACTGCTGCGCCGCCGGCCAGCGGTGGGGTGGAACAGCGGGCACAAAAAATCACCAGCGAGGAGATGAGAAGATTCATGCCGGACGTCAGGGCCAGCAGAAATAATATCGCGATGGCGGCGCCGAGCGCGGCATAGCCATGCTGATGATGGCGCTGGTTATCCCAGAGGAGCAGTATCATCAGCAACCACGGATAGAGGGCGACCGCGGTGGTAATGAGATTAATATGTCTGACCAGCCAGTTCGGTTTGGTTTCCATTCTTTAAGCGATCCTTGCTGGGCGGGTGGCGGCCGCGGCGCCAGTCGACGTCCTGTCGACAGCCAATAGCATATCGGTGAGCCAGCGAGAAAGAAATGGCCTGCGCGGAAACCAGGAATTTCGCCCGCGTGCGTACGCCAGGCTGGCGGGAAGAGGGGCGGGAGACCGGCCGGGGATAAAGCGATAAGCGTCGCGCTATCCCGGGCCGTTAGATAGAGAGGAGAAGGGCTTAAGCGAGGTCGGCCATCAGCACCTTCGACCGGCGCTGATAGTTATACATCTGCTTTTTACTCTCCGGCAGCAGGTCGATATCCACCGGCGTGAAGCCGCGCTCCTGGAACCAGTGGATGCTGCGGGTGGTTAACACGAACAGTTTGCTCAGTCCCATCTGCCTGGCCTGAGCGGCAATACGCTCCAGCAGCACCTCTCCCCGCGACGAGCTCCGGTAATCCGGATGCACCGCCACGCAGGCCATTTCGCCGATCTTCTCTTCCGGGAAAGGATAGAGGGCGGCGCAGGCGATGGTGGTGTTATCGCGCTGAATAATGGTGAATTTGTCGATCTCCATCTCCAGCTGTTCGCGGGAACGGCGTACCAGAATGCCCTGCTGCTCGAGCGGGCTTATCAGCTCAAGAATACCGCCGATATCATTGATGGTCGCCCGACGGATCTGCTCCGCGCTCTCCATGACGATCTGGGTGCCGATGCCGTCGCGTGAAAACAGCTCCTGCAGCAGCGCGCCATTTTCCTGATAGCTGATCAGGTGGCAGCGCCGTACGCCGCTGCGGCAGGCCTTCACCGCCCCGCGCAGGAAGCGCACGGTGCCGGAGTTATAGTCTTCGTCTGCTTCCAGCTCTTCGACGCGGGCTTGCGCCTCATTAGGGAACAGTTCTGAGACAATTTCCCCGGCCTGGTTGTAAACCCCTTGCGACGAACAGAAGCCGATCATTTTCTCCGCCTTCAGCTTGATGGCCAGCTGGGTAGCTATCTCTTCCGAAGTCAGGTTAAAGCTCTCGCCGGTGACCGACACCGCGACCGGCCCCATCAGGACAATGGCGCCGCTGTCGAGCTGACGATGAATCGCCTCTTCGTCAATGCGGCGAATGCGTCCGCTGTGGCAATAATCGACGCCGTCATCGACGCCCAGCGGCTGGGCAATGATAAAGTTGCCGCTGACGACGTTGATATGGGCCCCCTGCAACGGGGTGTTGTTGAGGCTCATCGACAGACGGGCGGTGATCTCCAGCTGCAGCATGCCCGCCGCCTGCTTCACCAGTTCCAGCGTTTTGGCGTCAGTCACTCGCGTCTGCTTGTGATAGATCGGCTCGTGATGGTGCTCGGCGAGGTTCGCGTCAATCTGCGGTCGAGCGCCATAGACCACCACCAGACGGATGCCCAGGCTATGCAATAATCCTATGTCATTGACAATGTTCGAAAAATTCTCATGCTCAATGGCTTCGCCGCCCAGCATGATGACAAACGTTTTTCCCCGATGGGCATTAATATAGGGAACAGAATGGCGGAATCCTTCTACCAGTTCAGTGCGACGTTCCTTCACCATGACAAACCCTCAATGCATGATTATTCGTAATTATTGTATTTTTATTCTGTTTTGCCGTTAAACGCAAGTGCCAATTTTAGGCTAAGTCGCGAAAAACATGTGACCCGGCGCAGGGTGTCAATGAATGTTTACCCTTTTATAGATGACAGGTTATATGCCTTTCGTTAAAGTTTCTGGTCAATCTGTTTGTTTTGGGTACAAATGCGTTTTTATTGCTTGGGAGTGGCATGTCGGGAAACAACTCAGGATTAAGCCGTCGCCGTCTGTTGCAGGGCGCGGGCGCCATGTGGTTAATGAGCGTGAGCCCTGTCGGGTTGGCCGCCGCCGCGCGGGTGGTCGCCGTTCGCGTCTGGCCAGCATCGACCTACACGCGTGTCACGGTAGAATCGAATCATGTGCTGAAATACCGGCAGTTTGCCCTCAGTAATCCGGAACGAGTGGTAGTGGATCTGGAAGGGGTTAACCTGAACTCTGTGCTGAAAGGCATGGGCGGCCAGATCCGCGATGACGATCCCTTTATTAAGTCCGCCCGCGTGGGCCAGTTTGATCCACAAACCGTGCGCATGGTCTTTGAGCTCAAGCAGAACGTTAAGCCGCAGCTGTTTGCCCTCGCGCCGGTGGCCGGCTTTAAAGAGCGTCTGGTGATGGATCTCTACCCCGCCAACGCTACCGATGTTCAGGATCCGCTGCTGGCGCTGCTCGAGGATTACAACAAAGGCGATCTGGAGCGGCAGGTGCCGCCGGCGCAAAGCGGGCCGCAGCCGGGCAAAGCCGGGCGCGACCGGCCGATTGTCATCATGCTCGATCCCGGGCACGGCGGCGAAGACTCCGGCGCCGTGGGGAAGTATCGCACCCGCGAAAAAGACGTGGTGCTACAGATCGCCCGTCGCCTGCGGGCGCTGATCGACAAAGAAGGCAATATGAAGGCCTATATGACCCGCAACGAAGACGTGTTTATCCCGTTGAAAGTGCGTGTCGCCAAGGCGCAGAAGCAGCGCGCCGACCTGTTCGTGTCGATTCACGCCGACGCCTTTACCAGCCGCCAGCCCAGCGGCTCTTCGGTGTTTGCCCTCTCCACCAAGGGGGCCACCAGTACCGCGGCAAAATATCTCGCCCAGACGCAGAACGCCTCGGATCTGATCGGTGGGGTCAGCAAGAGCGGCGACCGCTATGTCGACCACACCATGTTCGATATGGTGCAGTCCCTCACCATCGCCGACAGCCTCAAATTCGGAAAGGCGGTGCTGGAGAAAATGGGCAATATCAATAATTTGCACAAGAATCGGGTAGAGCAGGCGGGCTTTGCGGTACTGAAGGCGCCTGATATCCCCTCCATTCTGGTGGAGACGGCGTTTATCAGTAACGTGGAAGAAGAGCGGAAACTGAAAACGGCCAAATTCCAGCAGGAGGTGGCCGAGTCGATCCTCGCCGGGATTAAAGCCTACTTCGCCGACGGCGCGACGCTGGCCCGCCGCGGATAACCACACAGGAAAGGGACATGGCCTTACTGAAAAGCGCCCATGGCGGCAATATCCGCGAGGCCGCCGCCCTGCTGGGCATAGCCCCCGGCGAGCTGCTGGATTTTAGCGCCAACATCAATCCGCTGGGGATGCCTGCCTCGCTCAGGCAGGCGATCGTTGACAACCCAGGCTGCGCCGAACGCTACCCTGACGTCGAGTATCAACAGCTGCATCAGGCGCTGGCTGCCCACCATCAGTTGCCGGCGGCGCATATCCTCGCCGGCAACGGCGAAACTGAATCGATCTTCACCCTCGTCCACGGCCTTAAGCCGCGGCGGGCGATGATCGTCATTCCCGGTTTTGCGGAGTACCGGCGGGCGCTGCAGACGGTGAACTGTGAGGTGGTGGAGTATGCCCTGCGGGAGCGCGATGGCTGGCAGCTGACCGACGCGATCCTCGATGCCCTGACTCCGGCGCTGGACTGCCTGTTTCTCTGCACCCCGAACAACCCCACCGGCCTGCTGCCGGAGCGGGGCCTGCTGGAAGCCATTGCGCAGCGCTGCCGGGCGCTGAACATCAGCCTGATCCTCGATGAGGCCTTCCTCGACTTTATCCCCGACCAGCCGGGGTTTATTCCTCTGCTGGCGCAGCATCCGCACGTCTGGGTTCTGCGATCGCTGACCAAATTTTATGCCATTCCGGGGCTGCGTCTCGGCTACCTGCTGAACGCTGATGCCCAGGCGGTGGCCCGACTGCGCGCGCGACAAATGCCGTGGTCCATCAACGCCTATGCCGCCCTGGCCGGGGAAATTATTCTCCAGGATCGGGCGTATCAGCGGGCCACCTGGCAGTGGCTGCAGGAGGAGGGAGCGCGTTTCTATGCGCAGCTGCAGGAGATGGCCGGGCTGACCGTGTGGCCCGGGCGTGCTAACTACCTGTTCTTGCGCTGCGACAGAGCCGATTTTGACCTGCAATATGCCCTGCTGCGCCAGCATGTGCTGATCCGCAGCTGCGCCAACTACCCGGGGCTGGATAGCCGCTATTTCCGGGTGGCGATCCGCAGCGCCGAGGAAAACGACCAGCTGCTGGCGGCGTTGCGCCGGGTGCTGGCCTGAGGCCTACTGCAGGATGACGCCCCCGGGCACCATCGCCAACAGATGCTGCTGCGGCCAGTGGGCGGCGATGTCGCTGTCTGCCAGCCGCCATTGCAGAAATTCGACGTCATGCCGACGGCGGTCCAGCAGCAGGCCGACGACGCTGCCGCTGTGCGCCACGTTGAGACCATAGAGCCCTGCGCTTTCCACCAGGTCCAGCAGCGCGTCAAACCCCGGCTTAGGCAACAGCTGCTGGCTGGCAATGGCGCTGATGGTCGCTGCTTCGCCCAGCAGCTGCGGGTTGCCGCAGTGGCAGGCCTGCTGTACTTTCTCCCACGCCAGCTGCAGCCGGGAGGCGTTTGCCAACAGGCCCGGCTCGCGCGGCAGCTGGTGATAGTCGGTGGTGCGCAGCGTCAGCGGGCTCTCCAGCACTAACAGGTCGAGCGCCGGCGGAGGGGGACAGGCGATTTGCGTGGCGGCGGTATTATGGTCGAACAGCGTCAGCTGGCGAAACAGGGTGCTGTCGGTAGGCTCCAGCGCGACGCACAGGCGCGCCAGCGTCGGCTCATCCAGTAGATGGCCCAGATGATGGGCGGTGGCGACGGCGGTGGCAGCGATATCGGCGGTGCTGCTGGCCATCCCTTTGGCCACCGGGATCGTTGAGTGCAGGGTGATGCGGATCTGCTGGCTCAGCGCTGGGGGGTAGCCCCAGTGGGCCAGCAGCTGGTCGACCATCGCCCGCGACAGCGGCCGCTCGTCTTTTCGCGGTACCCCGGTCTCGACCTCGACGGTGCTGTACCAGTCCACCGGACAGGAGACCAGCTTTTCGCTGCCGAGGATCCAGCCCTGGATAAGTTCTCCGCACGAGGCGGGACATTGTGCAACAGCCACGTTTTCACCTTTCCGCTTACCTTCGCCAGGGCGCATAGTGGCATGGCGACCCGCCGGTTACCATGATTCTCCGCAAGAGGAGGCGCGTCGTTTATGCCGACACCGCCAGCTCGCGCGCCTGCGGCAATGCAAGACGCATGACGTCGCGGGCAATCATTAGCTCTTCATTGGTGTTGATCACCGCCACTTTGACCAGCGCATTATCCGCCTGAATAAAGGTCGCGCTCCGCTGGTTTTTCTCGTCGTCCAGCGCGAGGCCGAGAAAATGCAAATTGCGGCAGATCGTCGCCCGCGCCCGGGCGGAATTCTCGCCTATGCCGCCGGTAAAGATCAGCGCGTCCAGACCTCCCATCTGCATGATATAGCTGCCGATAGTCGCGCGAATGCGTTCGGCAAACAGCGACAGCGCCAGAGCCGCCCGTTCGTTGCCGGCGTCAGCTGCCTGTTCGACGTCGCGGTAATCAGATGACACACCGGAGACGCCCAGCAGCCCGGATTCATTATTCAGCAGCTGGCTGAGCTGCTGGGCGGATTTCCCTTCTTTCTCCACCAGCCAGGGAAGGATCGACGGGTCGATATCGCCGCTGCGGGTGCCCATCATCACCCCGGACTGGGGAGTAAAGCCCATTGAGGTATTCACCGACTGCCCGCCTTTGATGGCGCAGACGCTACAGCCATTGCCCAGATGGCAGCTTACTACCCGCAGGGCGCTCAGCGGTACGCCCAGCTTTTCCGCCAGCGCGCTGCTGACATAGTAATGGCTGGTACCGTGAAAACCGTAGCGGCGAATGCCCAGCTCGGCGTAATAGCGCCAGGGAAGGGGATAGAGCCAGGCCTCCGGCGCCAGGGTCTGGTGAAAGGCGGTATCAAAAACCGCCACCGCCGGTACCGCGGGTAACAGCTGGCGAAAGAGACGTATGCCCAGCGCATTGACCGGGTTATGCAACGGCGCCAGCTCCGCCAGGCGCTCGATCTCCCGCAGGGTATCGTCGCAGACCAGCGCGGCGTCTTTGAAGCGTTCGCCGCCGTGGGCGACGCGGTGGCCAACGCCGTCGATCTCCTGCAGGCTGCTCAGGATCCCGCGGCCGGTCAGCGCCTCCAGCAGGAGGGTCACTGCCTCATGGTGATCGGCGATGGGCAGCGTCTCCTGCCATTTCTGTGCCGACGTTTTCAGCGTGAAGCGGGCCTCGGGCAGGCCGATACGTTCGATCAACCCCTGACAGAGCAACGCCCCCTGCGGCATGTTAAGCAGCTGAAACTTCAGGGAGGAGCTGCCGGCGTTAATCGCCATGATTTTATAGGTCATTGATATTCCTCTGCATTCAGGCAGGCGAACAGGTCATCAAGCCCGTCGCCGGTTAACGCGCTGGTGATAAAGATATGTCCGGCGCCCGCCGCCTCGAGCCATGTCCGGACCTGTTGCAGACGGGGCGGGGCGGCTAAATCGGCTTTGGTGATCACCCCGATAACCGGGCGGTTCATTGGGGCGGTAAACCCCGGAGAAAAGGGTGACCAGGGCGCATCGGCATTCAGTACCAGCGCGATGACATCGGCCTCGCAGGCGCTGGTGAGCAGTGCACTGTACAGGCAGCGGTTTTCCAGATATTCCCCGGGGGTGTCGATGGCGGCCGGCGTCCAGACGATGGCCTGGGTTTTCTGATAGCGCAGGGTTTCGCCACGCAATACCTGGGTCAGCGAGGTTTTACCGCACTGGCTGGGTCCGATTAGCATCAGGCGTTTCATGGGCTCAGGTCCGGGTAATTGGGCAAGCGGTGAAGCGCATCAGCTCACCGAGGGTGCGGGTGACCTGCCTGAGCGCGTACTCCACGGCGGAGACATCGCCGGTCAACACCACCGCGCCGGTGAAGCGATCGAGAAAACCGATCTCCACCGCGCCGGACTTGGTAGCGATGTCGCAGGCGATAATCGATGCTTCACTGGGGGTAATGGTAAGAATGCCGATGGCGGAGACCGCGTCCGGCAGACCCAGCTTTTTGAACAGATCTTTGCCAGGATTGGCAATGAGATGCGCCAGAGTGACCTGTTTGCCCGGGACATACTCCTGGATCATGCGTTCGGTAGGGGTTTGCGGTTCCATTATCCCTCCATCAGCTGTTGCCACAGCGCATCGTGCGGTCGCGGGATCACTGCCCGGTGAACCAGTAATCCTTTCTCGCCTGCGCTGTCGCTGGCCACCGTGACGGCGTTGTCGACATCGGCGATATCACCCGCCACCACCATGTAGCATTTGCCGCCGATACCAAACGCCATATGGACCCGCACCAGGGTGACGTTGGCCGCTTTCACCGCGTGGTCGGCGGCGCTGATGCACGCCGCCACGCTCCAGGTTTCGACGATCCCCGCCGCCTGCCGCTGCCCGACCACGTTGAGACCGCTGATCGCCGGTAGTACGCTGGGGTGAATGTTGGCCAGCACCAGGCTGTCCACCAGCATCTCCCCGGCGCGCGCGGTGCCGGCGGCGATTGCCTGCTGCACGGCGCCGACGTCGCCGCCGAGCATCAGCAGGAATTTCCCGGGGCAAAGGGTTCTGCAGAGCAGGAGCTGTACGTTCGCGCTTTTCAGCATGACGTCGCCCAGCTCCATCCCCCTGGCGATGCTGGTCAGTTCTAAAATTCCGATAGCCTGGGTCATGATTAACCTCTTACAAGCGTAATGGCCTGCTCCGTGATGGCGGAGACCAGGCCGTCAATACTGGCGTGCACCGGCGCGCCGAGGGCGTCGGCGGGGATATCCGCCAGCACCTGGCCGCGCGTTACCCGCTCTCCCGGCGCGACGCAGGGCACGGCGCTGATGCCGATATGCTGGCGCAGGGGCAGGGTGACGCAGGCCACCTCCGGTTCCACCGCCGTCAGCGGCGCTTCCTGATACCAGGGATCAAGTCCCAGTTTGCTGATGAGCCGCTTGACCGGCACCAGGCGGTGCTTCGCCATCTCGTCCGCCGGACGCAGCGGTCCGTCGTAGCGCAGGTTTTTCGCCCTCAGCTCACGTTTCAGCAGACGGTTGATGCGCATGGGGGAAATACCCACCGGGCAGGCGACGCTCTCGCAAACGTTGCACTCCGAACAGGTCAGGGCGCTGAGCAGCAGCGACGGGGTGGCCGCCTGGCGATAGTTCACCGCCCGCACCAGCAGATGAGGGGAAAGCTCATGGCCGATCAGGTGCCGGGGGCATAAATCTGTGCATAAACGGCACTGTTCACAGACGGTGCGGGCGATGGCGAGCAGCGTTCGTTCATCCTGCCGCCGTCGCTGGATCAATGGATGGTTGCCCGGGAGCACCAGCAGGCCGCCGGTGGTTTTGGTGACCGGTGTCTCGAGGGAGGTAATAAGCGAGCCCATCATCGGACCGCCGTTGATAAACCCCGGATCGTCAACCGTCGCGCCGCCGGCCAGATCCAGCACCTCGCGCAGCGATATACCCAGTGGTACGGCCAGCGTCAGCGGACGGGCGACGGCGCCATTGACGGTCAACGTCCGGCGAGTCACCGGATAGCCCTGTTCCACGGCTCTGGCGATATTGAGCACCGTCTGCACGTTATTGACCACCACGCCGACGCTGACCGGCAGCGCGGCAGGTGGTACGCGGCGTCCCGTCGCCAGCCAGATAGTGAGCACCTCATCCCCGGCCGGATAGACGTCAGGCAGAATATGCAGCCGGGCCCATTCCGGGAGTCGTGGGGTTAATGCCGCAATCGCCGGAGCATATTTCGCCTTCAGGGCAATGATCCCTTCCCGGGCGCCGGTGGCGGTCATCGCGTAACCCAGGCCGCGAATCAGTCGGTCAGCCTGCTGAGCCATCAGCTGTTGGTCAACCTTCAGCATCGGTTCGCATTCGGCGGCGTTCACCAGCACGGTGTCCACCCGGGCCTGCAGTTTGATGTGGGTCGGAAAGCCTGCGCCACCGGCTCCTACGACGCCAGCGGCCCGAACGCGTTCACGGATCTCCGCCGCATCAATGCTTGATAGTGGCCCTATCGCTTCACTCATTGCAGGTTCTCCAGCAGTTGCGCGATGGCCGCGCCATCGACCGGACGCGGGTTGGTGCGCAGGGTGGCGTCGGCCAGCGCGGCCGGCACCATGGCGGGAATTCGCGATAAGAAAAGGGGATACTTTTCCTGCAGTGCGCCCTTGAGGGTGGGAATGGCGCACTGCTGTTTCAGCGTTTCCACCGCGGTAAGCAGCGCCTGGAAAGCCTCCTGTTCGCCAGCTGCGGGCGGGCAGAAGCGGCAGGCCCTGGCCAGGCGCGCATAGCGCTTAGCCGCTCGCGGCTCGCCGGCATTGAAGCGGATCACCGCGGTCAGCAGCAGCGCATTGGCCAGGCCATGGGGGAGGTGAAACTGGCCGCCAAGCTGATGGGCGATCGCATGATTGAGCCCAAGGCCAGCCTGGCTAAAGGCCATACCGGCGAGGGTTGATGCATTGTGCATTTTGCTGCGGGTCGCAATGCAGTCGCCCTGACGAATCGCAACGGGCAGGGCGCGAAACACCAGCCTTACGGCCTTTTCCGCCAGCGCATCGGTAAAATCGGTGGCCTGCGGCGAGACCCATGCCTCCAGGGCGTGGGTCAGCGCGTCCAGCCCGGTATGGGCTGTGATGGTGGGCGGTACGCTAACCACCAGCGTCGGGTCGATGATCGCCATGTCGGGACAGAGCGCCTCATGGAACAGCGGGTACTTGATCCCTTTTTCCGGGTCGCTGATGACGCAGGCGCTGGTCACTTCCGAACCGGTACCGCTGGTGGTGGGGATCGCCACGCAGGTGTCGACAGGCAGACCGCCCTGCTGGCTGAACCAGACGATAGCCTTGGCGGCATCCATCGCCGAGCCGCCGCCGAAGCCGATCACCACCTGCGGACGCAGGGTCTGCATCTGCGCTATCCCTTTCGCCACGGTGTGAATGGTCGGATCCGGTGTAATATCGCTGAACACGCTGACGCGGTTGCTGGCGGGCAGCGCGGCGCGCAGTCGGTCAAGCAGCGGCGAGCGCGCCAGGAAGCCGTCGCAGACGATCCAGATGTGCTGATGGCTAAAGCGCTGCAGCGCGGCCAGGCTGCCCGGGCCGCTGTAGAGGCGCGTTTGCAGAGAAAAGGTATGCATGGCGCCCCCGGTTAGCGAATGGAAAAACCGTTGGTCAACACGCAGCGCCGCAGGCGGGCGAACGTCCGCGCGGAGGTGGTGCCTTCTCCGGTTGGCGTGGCGATGGTGAAGGTGGTAAACCCTTCGCCGCCGACGCCGATTCCCGCGTAAGACGGGCCATTTTTGACAAAAATGGAGGTCTGCAGGGTGCGTGCCGCCAGATTGAGCCGCGAGACATTCTGCGAGTGCATAATGGCGGTGTGGTGCAGACCCTCCTCAACGCGCAGGGCCAGCGCCAGGGCGCTGTCAAAGTCGGCGACCCTGACGATCGGCAGCACCGGCATCAGCTGCTCGCAGGTCACCCAGGGGTCGTTCGCCTCCACCTCGGCTATCAGCAGGCGAGGGGGGCGAGGCGGAACGGCGAGACCCGCCGCCGCCAGCAGCGCAGCCGGGCTTTTACCGACCAGTTTTTTATTCGCCGCGCCGTCGGGCAGGCAGACGGCACGCAGGGTATCGGCCTCCTGTCGGCTCAACAGCAGCGCGTCAAAATCCTGCATCTGCTGGATCAGGCGGTCAGCGACGGAGGCGACGACGATCAGGCTTTTTTCGGCGATACAGGGCAGGTTGTAATCGAAGGCGGCGCCGCTGATGATATCTTCGGCGGCTTTGACGAGATCGGCGGTTTCATCAACGATGCACGGCGGATTGCCGGCGCCAGCGCCGATCACTTTTTTACCGCTTTTCATGCCCATCGCCACAATGCCAGGGCCACCGGTGATAGCCAGAACGGCAATCACCGGGTGGGACATCATTTGCTGGGTGGCTTCAAAGGTCGGCTCGGCAACGGTCACCACCAGGTTACGGATCCCGCTGCAGCGGTAGGCGATCTCTTCGATCCTGGCGATAAGCTTCAACGAGACCTTTTTCGCGCCGGGATGGGGGCTGAAATAGACGCTGTTACCCGCCGCCAGCATGCTGATACTGTTGTTGATAATGGTTTCCGTTGGGTTGGTGCTGGGCGCCACGGCGCCAATAACCCCGAACGGCGAGTACTCAAACAGCACCATCCCGCCATCGCCGGTGAGGGCGCTGGTAGTGAGATCCTCTATGCCCGGCGTATTTTCAAGAGCGGCTTTATTTTTCAGATATTTATCTTCTTTGTTGCCCATGCCGGTTTCCGTGGCGCTCTCTTCCGCCAACGTCGCCAGCTCGGGGGCCAGCGTCTCCCGCAGGGCGCTGATAATGGCGCTGCGGGTTTTTAGCGGACACTGCTGATAGCGGAGAAAAGCCTGATGAGCGGCGTCGATGGCGCTGCCGACATCGCAGAAAATGCCCTGCTCTTGCTGAGGGGCAGGGGGCGTCGGCGCGAGCTTTTCACTGAGGATGGTGCGGATAAGGGTTTCCAGTTCTGCTGTATTCATTGATGAGTTCTCACGTTAATGGCCGCCATGGCAGCCTGTGCAATAGCCATATCCTGCTCGACGCTGCCGCCGCTAATGCCGAGGCCGGCTATTAGCTGGCCATCGCGCCACAGCGGATATCCGCCGCCAAAGGTGACGACTTTGCCCTGCAGATGGCTCTCCAGACCGTACAGCGCAGCGCCTGGCTGTACGGTCGTCGCGAGCTCGTGGGTGGCGGTTTTCATGGCGACGGCGGTCCAGGCTTTTTTCGGCGCCAGCTCGCTGCTGACCAGCAGCGCATCGGGCATTCGCCAGGTCACGGTTTCGGTGCCGTGTGCGTCAACGATGCTGACCACCACCGGCACCTGCAGCTGGCGGGCGTGTTCAATGGCCTGACGGATGAGCTGATGCAGCTCGTGAAAGGAGAGCGACCCGGCCTGGGCTTTGGGCGCGTCGGGCGCAGGCGACCCGCTGGCGGCCAGATAGCGGGCCGCGATCTCCGTCACAAGGCGGCGCTGGTGAGCGGCATGATCCTCGCTGCGCGCCAGGGCATACAGGCAGTCAGATAAGCGGTTCAGATAACGCAGCAGTATCTGACGGATAGTAACCTCTGCCGCCAGCTCGACCAGCCGGCGCTCCGCCCGTCTGGCAACGGTGCGGGCCAGGTGCAGACGGCTGGCGGCTTCACAGCGTCCGGGCAATACAAACTGGTGCAGCGCCGGCACGCGGGCCATCTCGCGATCGATGGTCTGCTCCAGCAGGGCAATCTCTTCGCTGCTGATATAGCGCTTACCCGGTGATGGCTGTTCGCTGTCGCTGGCGAGCTCCGCGCTGAACCAAAAAATGTGCTGCTGCAGGGCTTCGAGCAGGGTGCGCTGTTCCTCTTCAGCGACGGCGCAGACGCACAGGCTCAGCATGGCGTTCAGTTCATCCAGGGTGCCGTAGGCTTCGACGCGCGGATGCGTCTTGCTGACCCGCTGGCCGGTAAAGAGTGATGTACTGCCGGCATCGCCGGTTCGGGTATAGATAGCCACAGGCGCCCCCTTAGCGTGAAAGTGAGTCAACAATGCCCACGACGGCAAGATCGATGGCCTCATTCGGGCCGCTGAAAACGTGGCGTGCGCTCGAGCCGCTGCAGAGCAGCACCAGCTCGCCGACGCCAGCGCCAACCGAATCTACCGCCACTTCATCGCCGCTCGTGGGGAGAATCGGACGATCGTCGTCCGCGCTTACCCGGCGCACCAGCAGCAGTTTTTTGCCGTTCAGAGAGGGCGATTTTTGCGTCGAGACGACGGCGCCGGTCACGCGTGCCAGATGCATAGTTCACTCCTGCTTAATCAATTGAACATGCCGCGCGACGGCCGCTTCGCGGGCGAGGGCGGTGATAATGGGACGGCGGCGCAGCACCAGATAGCCGCCACTGAAACGGGCTACGTCGGCATAGGTGAGCACCGACGCGGCGTGAAGCCTGACGGGCTGGCCAAGCGGATCGCTGAACGTCAGCGGCAAGCGGGCGAGTTTTTTTACCGCCAGCGCGGGGAGCAGGGCGGGAAGCAGCGTTAGCTGTACCCGAACGCCCCAGGCCATCGCCTCATGCAGTGCGCAACCGGCTGCCGCCAGCGCACGCTGGCCGGCAAGCTGCTCCAGCAGCGGTAAATCCACCTGCACGATGCGCAGCGAAGCGTGCTGGCACAGCAGGCTGCGGATATCCGCTTCGCCGAGCTGGGCCACGCTGAGCGTGGCCGTGCTGAGGGCGCGATGGCGCAGACGGGCGGCGACCTCTTCGACGATACGCTGCAGCATCGCGTGGTTCATGGCTTCGTCACCAGCGTTGCCCAGGCTTGCGCAGCGTCAGCGCCTGCCGCATTGGCCTCGTCAGTATCGATGTGCATCTCAAGACGCATATCCGGGGCAACGCGGACCGCCACGTTGTCGAAGATAAGCCGCCTGTCGCTGCCTTCGATCGCCACCGCGACGCTATCGCCATGGGAGACGCGCAGGATCAACGCATCAAGTGGCGACATATGAATATGTCGCTGGGCAACAATCGTCCCGCCGCTCAACTCCAGTTCGGCAAAGGGGCTTATCAGGCGGATCCCCGGCGTGCCCTGCAGATTGCCGGACATGCGCAGCGGCGCGGCGATACCGAGGATCCGGGCGTCGGTGCGTGAGATTTCCACCTGGCTGGTCTGGCGCAAAGGGCCGAGCAGGCGCACGTTGTTTAATCGCCCTTTGGGGCCAACCAGGGTCACCGTCTGCTCTGCAGCATATTGTCCCGGCTGCAGCAGCGCTTTTTTCGGCTGGATGGGCTGCGCGGGAAAAAGCCTGGCATAGTCAGCCGCCACTAAATGGATATGGCGACTGGAGATACCGATTGGAATGGGACGCTGGCGCATCTCATCCAGCACTTTGTTGACTGTCGAAGCCAGCTGTTGTTTATCCATTACGCGTCACCTCGTTTACCGGCGTGCAGGCACTGCGAGCGGGGATCGCCTTTTTGTCGTGGGCAGTGTGGGTCCAGGCACAGGTTGCAGGTCACCCGCTCCGTAGAGTGGGAGGGGGCGTCTGTGAGGGCCGTGTTCTCCTCCGTCACGGCGACGTCAGGCGCTGGTGAAGGCGCCTGGACGCGGGCCGGCAGCAGGCCTTCCCCGGGCCTGGCGATAACCTTCTGCGCTACCAGCCCCTGCTGCCGTTCGGCGAGTTCGGCCCCGGTCATCACCGCCGCCTGGACAGAGGCCACATCACCGGCGATCTTCACCACCATCCAGCCGGAACCGTTGGTCTTTTCCAGGGCGAGCAGCGTGATGGCGGCCGCTTTCGCCATAGCGTCGGCGCAGGTGATGGCCAGGGCCAGACCGCTGACCTCAAGTAATCCCAGTGATTGCTTCACGCGGTGCTCCTTTTTTGAGGGTCAGACAGATTTCGGCAGAATGGCCTCAACATCGCTATGCGGGCGCGGGATCACATGGCTGGACTTGACCTCGCCGACCACGCTGGCCGCCGCGCTGCCGGCGTCAACGGCGGCTTTGACCGCGCCGACGTCTCCGCGGACCATCACGGTAATCAGCCCGGAGCCAATTTTTTCGTAACCAATCAACTGCACGTTGGCGGATTTCACCATTGCATCAGCGGCTTCAATGGCGCCAACCAGGCCTTTCGTTTCAACCAGTCCTAGTGCGTTATTCATACTGCGTTCTCCTGTGGATTAAGCATGGCGATCCCGAAATGGGATCCCTTTGACGAGACGAGCCGCATTGTTGCCAGTGTTTCGCCGGGCCAGCCTGTTCTGGTGATACATCAGCGAAAACAACGGAGTTGATGCGGGTAAATTTTTGTAGTGCACGATGAGCCGTTCCCGGTCGCAGGCGATGCCTACCTGCAGCGGCGAACGCTGCGCCGCCTGCCAGGCGTGATGGATAAGATCGCCGCCGGTCTGCGGCTGCAGAACAAAAGGAATGCCTTCCTCTTCAATGCCCAGCAGGACATCGCGCCACTGTTCGCTGCATTCGTCAGTGACGGCAATGACGATGGCGGGGGCGACTACGCTACTCTCCATGTGTGCCTCCTTTTTGCCAGGAAAGGAGTAATCCGCTGGCGACCGCATTGCGTGGGCCTTCACAGCCGCGGATGTTGCCGCGCCCGGCAACCAGCCGGTAGTGCGCCAGCGCGTCGGTGACCAGCTGGGGGATCTCGAAATCGAGGGACGAGCCGCCCACCAGCACCACGAACGGGATGTCGCGAATGTTGCCGGTAGGGCTCACCTGGCGTAACGCTCGCAGGGCGTTGGTGACAAAGACGCGTGATTTGGCGCTACGGCGAATGGCGCGCACTTTCTCCAGCGGCAGATCGCCGGGCAGGGGAACCAGTTCATCCGGTTTCACCACGCAGACGCGGGCAAATACCGTCGGTGGTAAGGCCGACGGAAAAAACTGGACGCTGCCGTCTTCATGACGCAGATGAAACAGGCTTTCGACTTTTGCCAGCGGATATTTTTTGATCTCTTCCGCCAGATAACGGTCCTCAAGCCCCAGCTCGCGAGCGATGATCATCGTGACCATATCGCCGGCGCCGGCCAGGTGAGTGGCGCTGATCTCTCCCTGCGCATTGATAATGGAGGCGTCGGTCGACCCGGCGCCCAGATCGAGGATCGCCAGCGGGCGCGTGGTGCCGGGAGTGGTGAGCGCCCCAAGAATGGCCGCCTCCGCTTCGGCGCCGCCCACCTGAACCGCAATCTGCAGTTTGTGCTCAATTTCACGGGCGATGAGGGCCATCTGCAGGCGATCCGACTTGACCATCGAGGCGATACCCACCGCCTGCTCCAGCGAGAACTCTCCCGCAAGACCGCCGGTCACGCTGACTGGCACCGCCGTATCAACGGCCAGCAGATCCTGAATGCGGATCTCCTGAGCTGGCTTATTGGTAAGCTCCGCCATGGTCTGGCGCACGTGCTCAAGCATGCCGCCGATATTGGTGCCCGCTTCTCCCGCGACGTTGTCCAGTTTGCCGCAGCCGTCAACCGCTTTCATGATGGCTTCCGCCCCGGCGGCCACATCAACCTGTACGCTGCGCCCCTGAGCGATGAGCAGCAGATTACCTGCCGGAATAGCGCGGGCCTTGACGTCGCCGGAGGGGGTTTTCACCACCACGGCCGAGCGGTTGCCAATCAGCGCCCGCGCCATTGGCACGATATTTTTGGTCTCCTCGGCGTTGAGATCGAAAACGGTCGCAATACCGTAAGGGTTGGAGAGCGTTTCGATGATCTTACCGGGTAAAGCGACCTCGACGGCCGCCAGCATGCCAAGTGGAATCCGGTCGATATGCTGAACTTCGTCGATCACCGGTAGCGGTTGCTGTAGCCGGTTATTGACCAGCACGCCGTCATCCTGCTGCAAAATAATGCCGGTTATCTGATAGCCCGCTGCCGTTGCCGCATTGACCATCGCGGCGACATCGGCAAAGTCAAAGGCCGAGGAGACCACCAGAATATAGGGAGTGTCCGCGGAGCAGGACAGCAGCGCCTCTGGTGTGATGGTGATGCCGACCCCCAGTCCGACGCCGCCGGGTGTCTTCGGGTTATGGCCGATCATGGTGGACTCGGTGATGATGGTTTCCGTGATGGTTTCCATCGCCACATCGCCAATGACCGGCGTGGCTTCGTTAATGCGAATAAGCGAAATATCGCTGAGCTGAATGCCGGCCGCTTTTGCCGCCTGCGTTAGCGCCTCCTGGATACCGAACACATTTCGTAATGTGCCTTTTATACCCGTGGTTTCAGCCAACGCGCTGTGGCGAATGTTCAGCACACCTGCGTCATCGACCGTCGCCAGGGCGACTTCTGTCGAGGAGTTGCCAATATCAATGCCAGCGATATAGCGCATGCTTACCCCCCTGTTAATCGTCGCCTTTGAGTTTCTTACGCTCGATGTACAGCCCGGCCGCTTCCCGAACAAAGGCGGCACAGAGTCGTGCCTGGTAGCGATGCTCGAGGTCATCAGCGATCGCCAGTAGCTCCGCCTGGGTGGAACGGTATGGGCGCAGGGCGTTGTAGATCTCAAGGATTCGGTCGTCGGGAACCGCGGTGAGCTCTGCGGCCCGCTCAAAGTTCATCGCCAGCCGATCGCGTCCGGCATCCTGGGCGATTGCCGCCTGCATACGCAGCGTTTCCGGAGTGATGCGCATGTCCTGTGCCGTAACGCGATCGCTTAATACGTCCTCCAGCGTCAGGTCATCGAGCGTTTTATTGGTAGCGGTTTTTACCCACTCCGGATGGCGGGTCGCTAACGGGTAGTCGCTAACTTTTGGCTGGCGAACGGTGTCGTTTGTCGGCGCGGCTGGCGCGGGCGTTATCCCGTCCTGTAGGCTGTTCATCCGGCTCAGCACGTCGCGTACCATGGATTCAATTGCGTCGGTATTCATCGGGATATCCTTTGTTAAAGCGCCACGCGCAGTTCCTGCGGGTTTTTGCCCGTCACCACGTATTTGGTCTCTTTAATGTGCAAAATGGCCGACTTCGCCTGGTATTTGGGACGAGCCATCTGATCGTTAAGCGTCGGCACCGGCTGCGGCGACTCGCGTTTGGCGTAGCGCGCGGCGTTTTTGCCAATCTGACGGTAGGTTTCCAGCGTCAGCAGCGGCGCCTGCGGGAAGAGTTCCAGATTGGAAAGCGGCGGCAGGCCGCGCTGGTGGATGACGGTGGTGCCTTTCGACTGAATACCGATCGAGATGCCGGAGCCGCTCAGGCGGTTGCCTTCCACTGCCACGAAGGCGACGTCAGAAGACTTAAAGCAGCGGATCACCCGGGCTTTGATGCCTTCTTCCTCAATGCCGGCGATCACTTCGCGCAGAATATTTTTATGCGGAATGCCGACGATATTGGCGGTTTGCGCCAGACCAAACGCTGGCCCGACGGCAATAATGACTTCATCCTGCTGCGTGCCGGGTTTGGCTTCGCCGATTTCCGTCAGGAAGCTGTCGCCGGACACAGGCGCAACGGCGACCGGCGCGGCAGAGGCGACAGAAGCCGCAGGCGCGCTAAAGGAGACCGGCTTATCTGCGCCTGATTTCATCTCCACCAGCACCTCTTCGATAATCTGGCGCAGCAGCGTTTCGTTAATTTCCATTTTTCACCCCTTAGCCAAGTTCATTGGGATCGAGCGCGCCCGGGATATTTTTAATCTCTTCCCAGCGCTCGCCTTGCAGGCGGTAGCCTGTTGCCGGACCGGCATAATCGTTCACGTCATTCACGGCCGAGAGCACCTGGCCCTCGCCAACAATGATGGCGGAGGTATGCAGGTAGTCGCCGGTGAGCTTGGCTTTCTGAATATTGAGCATGTCCTGGGCGACATCGGGGAAGCCGCCTTTCGCCAGGGCTTTCACCACCTCCAGGCCGTTGCGGTTCTTGTTGATGATCTCCTGAGCAAACTTGATGTCCTCGACGATATTGCGCTCAGGCATATCTTTTGAACCGTGGGCGTAGGTGGCGGCTTCTACTTCTTCATCCGTAATAGGCGGCAAACCCATGCCGGCAAATACCGCCTGCAGCGCGCGGGCGGCTTTGTTGCGAATGGCGATCACGTCCTCTTCACGCACCGGCCGCAGGCCGCCATCGACCTTCAGGTCGCGCTGGATCACGTTGTAGTCATCGAAGTCTTCGGCATCTTCGTTGGAACCGGCGAACATGTTGTCGTAGTTCGGCACCGCCGAGTAACCGGAGGAGATGAAGTCGGTGCCTGGCAGGAACTGCATCAGCAGACGCGCGGTACGCCGCATATCCGAGTGGGTAAAGGTTTGATCGTTGCTGGAGGCGCACTCCAGATCCAGCGCTGAGCAGATCAGGTTTTCCGCCAGTACGGCGCGGATCCCGGACGGCACGGCGGACGGCACGCCGATACAGCTGACGGAGCCATTCTGCAGGCCTTGCACCCCGGCGGCTTTGGTGATGTAGATGCAGCGCGCTTCGAGATAAAGCATCGATTTGCCTTCGGCATAGCCCATCTGTACTTCAGAACCGGAACCGGAGGTAAAGCGCATTTTCAGGCCGCGCGAGGCGTAGGAGGAGGCGAGGAAGCCTTTCGACCACGGGGTGTCATCGCCATCGGTAAACACCGGTTCCGTACCGTATACCGAAATGGTTTCGGCATAGCAGGTGTGGCCCAGCATACCCAGTTTCAGCTCGGTGGCTTCTTCCAGCGAACACTGGGTGAGGACGCCGGGACGGCCAACCTGTGAACCGACCAGCAGGGCGATGGCGTTGAACGGCGCGTAGCGCGCCACGGCGACGGTGGTCTCCTGCTCGTCAAAGCCGCGCCATGCGCCTTCAGCGGCGTCGGCGGCAATCTGTACCGGATTGTCTTTGATATTAGTGACATGCGCCTGCTGGGACGGCGTGCGGCGGGCGCGCATTTTTTGCATCGCCATCATCATCTCGACCACGTTCATATGCGACACCACTTCCACGATTTTCGCCGGGGTCATCGCGGTAGTGAGCGGCACGATGTCGCTGCGTTTAACGTTCGGGTCGCAGAGCATGTTGGCGAGCTTAACCGAATCCATGGCCATCACTTCTTCGGCCCGGGCGAGATTAATGCCGTAGCGCGCGATAAAGTGGTCAATCAGGTCGAACTGCTCAACCGGTTTACCGTCGAGTTCGGTCACCGCGCCGTTGACGATGCGGATAGAAGGTTTGGGATCGTTAGGGCTTTCCATCGCGATAAAGCCCTCTTCAATCCACTCCTTAACGAAACCATCCTGATTCACAGGGCGTTTCGCCAGTGCTTCAAATCTTTTCGATCTCATGAATCAGCCTCGCGGGTATTAAATGTAGGAGGGGCGATCGTTTTTCGGTTCGGCGCCCAGCGTCGCCAGTACGGTTTTGCCGATTTCCCGGGCGGAGATCACCGCCTGGCGCACCGCGCCAGAGTCGCCGGAAATTACCAGAATGGCTTCGTTGCTGAAACTGGTGCCGTGGGCCGGTGAGCTGTAAGCCACCACCTCGACGTTGGCTGATTTCAGCGCGGTATCGGCCATCAGCACGCCAACGGACGCCGGGGCGCCGACGATAATGCCGCAGGCGCGGCCCAGTGGGGCGCCGAACGCTTTTTCCAGGGCATAACTGGCGCGCGCGGTATACTGCAGCTCAATATGACCCGCTTCGTTGCCGTAGACATCGCCGAAGGTACGGTCCAGCTCTTTCAGCGCGACCTCAATCCCGCGTTTGACGTCGGAAACATCATTCCCGCCCAGCACAATCAGCGAGCCATGGCCGGCGCCGCCTTTGGTGTCGCGAGGAAGCTCAATGCTGACCACTTCGGTGTTGGTGGCTTTGACCGCTTCATCGGCGGCCATGATGTGCGGCCCGGCGCCGGTGCGGGCGCCGAGGATGCCGATAGAGCGATAGCGTTTTTCGAGCTTCATCGCCTCCAGCAACGCGGCATCCACGTTGGCGATGACCAGCCCGAGGGTGTCGCCAATGGCGGTCCCGACAAATTCCGTTAAGCTGCAGCTTTTCTCTGCCATAGCCGTCTCTCCTGTGGGATGGGGGGTATCGGGAAGCGCCTGCTGCTCTGGCGTCGCTACACGGGCTATGACTTGCGCCATGATCTGTTCAACCAGCTCATTGCTGCTCATTGGCTATTCCCCTTCGGTAAGATTTTTTCAACATCGGTATGGGGGCGGGGAATGACGTGTACGGCTTTCACTTCGCCCACGTGGCGGGCTGCGGCGGCACCGGCGTCGGTGGCGGCTTTAACTGCCCCCACGTCGCCACGCACGATGACGGTCACCAGGCCTGAACCGATCCTTTCATAGCCAACTAATAAAACGTTGGCCGACTTAACCATTGCGTCAGCGGCCTCTATGGCTGCGGTTAAGCCTTTGGTTTCTACCATTCCTAATGCTTCTTGTTGCATAAAGACCTCGCAGGATATGTGCCAGTGAGGGAACTATATGGCGGAGCGGCGAAAAAGAATGGCTGAGTTGATGGTGGAGAGCGAAAAAATAGTGGTTTTTATATAATATAAAATGGATTTATTTTATTTTATATCGTTGTTTTTATTTGATTTTATTGTTTGTATAAATGTGATTATATTGCAATTCACGCTCCGTATTTACATTTTAAGAGGTGATTTTTTAAATTGTTTTTGCTATGCGATATTTTGCGTGATGTGATATTTGTTGGAAAATAAGCACTGCGCTTTCGCAATTTTTTATCATTTAGTTGGAAATTAAAATACCCCCTGAACGCCCGCCATTGCTGCATGGATTCGCGAACAAATAGCAATAAATTATTCTTCTTCGGCGACTTTACGCCGCCCGATTTCCGCAGGATGCCAACACTTTGCCGCTGCCGGTTTCTATAGTGGGCCTCGCCGTACCCAACGAGCCAGCGGATGGTTGGCTGGCCTGGACACGAACTTCGTCACGAGGTGTCACAATGAATGGTTCTTTACGCGCGCAATGTATCGCCGAGTTATTAGGCACCGGGCTGTTTCTGTTTTTTGGTATCTGCTGCCTGAGCGCCCTGAAACTGACCGGCGCCAGCCTGGGGCTGTGGGAGATCTGTATTATCTGGGGACTGGGTATTTCTCTGGCGGTGTACCTGACGGCCGGCATTTCGGGGGGACATCTGAACCCCGCGGTCACCGTCGCCCTGTGGCTGTTTGCCTGCTTCCCGGGCAGAAAAGTGGTGCCCTATATCCTGGCTCAGGTCGCCGGCGCGTTTGGCGGCGCCGTGCTGGCCTGGATACTTTACAGCACCCTGTTTACGCAATTTGAAACGGTGCATCATATGGTGCGTGGCAGCCTGGAAAGCCTGCAGCTGGCCAGTATATTCAGCACCTACCCGGCGCCTGAGCTCAGCATCTGGCATGCGGCGCTGGTGGAGGTGGTGATCACCTCGATGCTGATGGGGATGATCATGGCGCTCACCGATGATGGCAACGGCGTACCCAAGGGCCCACTGGCGCCGCTGTTGATTGGCATTCTGGTGGCGGTGATCGGCGCCTCGACCGGGCCGCTTACCGGCTTCGCGATGAATCCAGCACGCGATTTTGGCCCGAAATTGTTCACCTGGTTCGCCGGGTGGGGCAATATCGCCATGACCGGGGGAAGAGATATTCCCTATTTTATCGTGCCCATTATCGCACCGTTGTTAGGGGCCTGCCTCGGCGCCGCAATTTATCGTTTTCTTATCGCCAATAATCTGCCCTGTCATACCTGCGTGGAGGAAGAAAATACGCGTTAGCGTCATAAGGGGAATGTATCTGTGAAATAGCCAGGCTAATTTCATGAACCGATATCACGAACCGCTCAAAAAGTCTCCCCGGGTTGGGAGACTTTTGTTATTGTCAATGCACTTTTTTATCGTCGATGGGATCTGATGCTAAAAAAGGTAAATATGAAAAATATGTTTTATTTATAACAAAAAATTAACTGAGGGGTTTTATCATGATTTCTGCGAGTACCCTAAACTCAGAACTCATCAATAAAATCGCACAGGATTTTGCGCAAGCCACCAGTCTGGCGGTTGTGGTCGTCAATATTCACGGTGATGAGATTTCTGAATTGTTTAATTTCACGCCGTTTTGCCAGCTGATGCGTCAGCACCCGGAGCACAGCGGACGCTGTCGCATGAGCGACCGCTGCGGCGGGCTGGAAGCCTCGAAAAAAGACCAGCTGTGTATCTACCGCTGTCATGCGGGGTTAACCGATTTTTCCATCCCGCTGGTGATCGCCGGCCACCTGGTCGGCTTCGTGCTGTGCGGGCAGGTGCGTCTGAGCAATGATGTTGAACTGGTTGATATCTTGAACGTCGATGACCGCTGGCAGGACGATCCGGCGCTGGTCCAGGCGTTTCGCGATGTGCCGGAGATGGACTATTCGCGGGTTATCGCTTCGGCGGATCTGCTGAAGCTGATCGTCGAGAATTGCCTGAAAAAACAGCTCAACTTTGTGGTTATCAAAGATAACCCGTCGCAGAACGACCCGGCGCAGGCCAGCCGGGCGCCCTCGCCGCACGATGGCAAAATGAAGAAGGCGCTGCGCTATATCGACGCGCATCTCTCCGATGAGCTGCGTCTGGAGGATGTGGCGGCGCATGTCTATCTCAGCCCGTACTACTTCAGCAAACTGTTTAAAAAGTATCAGGGGATCGGTTTTAACGCCTGGGTCAATCAGCAGCGGATGGCGAGCGCAAAAGAGCTGCTATGCCACAGCGACTGGAGCATCGCCAGCATCGCGCGGAATTTAGGTTTTTCGCAAACCAGCTATTTTTGCAAAGTGTTTCGCCAGACCTATCAGGTAACGCCGCAGGCATTTCGTCAGCAAATTAATGCCGGATCACAAACTGAGTCTTTTTAAATGACAATATTTTGCTATTGCCGATTTTTGATATCCCCGAGTATCTTCATCAATATAAAATGAAAAAAACGACAGTAGAGCAATAAATTGTCATAGCGCAACAAAATAGTGATATTCGAGGGATAAACTACACCAGTTTTTATTTTTGTGATGAGATAGAGTGTCCGTTAATACGAGACAGCTGATTATCACAACACCGCTTTCCTTCACTGACGTCATTGTGACGAGTGATGAAACGGTAAAAGAAAACATAAAGTAATACCCGTCGATGCAGGGCGCATCGGCGAAACAAACCGACAGGTTCGACACCAGTTTGGTGTCAGGGAAGGGGGTGTAAATCCCCCGCAGCCCCCGCTGCTGTGATGCTGACGACCCCGCAAAAACCACTGATCGAAAGATTGGGAAGGGCGGGCGAGAACGAGGCTAAGCCAGAAGACCTGCCTGCCGGTAACTGACCAACAACTTCGGTGGGAAGTGGGTGGCTTAGCGGTGCGTGGTCGCAGGACCAGGCATGCGCGTAGCTATACCCTGACCGCCAGAACAGGACAGGGTATGGCAACCAGGCGTGCGTTCATTCTTGCGGGTACCGGCAGCGGTTGTGGCAAAACCACCGTTACGCTCGGCCTGCTCAGCTTGCTCCAACAGCGCGGTATGCGGGTGCAACCCTGTAAAGTCGGGCCTGACTACCTGGATACCGCCTGGCACACCGCCATCAGCGGCATCGCTTCCCGCAATCTCGACAGCTTTATGCTTCCCGCCCCGATACTCAACGCGCTGTTTACCGAACAGCTACAGCAGGCCGATATCGCGGTTATCGAAGGGGTGATGGGCCTGTATGACGGCTACGGCACCGACCCTAACTACTGCAGCAGCGCGGCAATGGCTAAGCAGCTTGGCTGCCCGGTGATTTTGCTGGTGGATGGCAAAGCGGTGTCGACCTCCATCGCCGCCACGGTGATGGGTTTTCAACATTTTGATCCGGCTCTCGACATCGCTGGCGTTATCGTCAATCGGGTCAACAGCGACGCGCACTTCCAGCTGCTGAAAAGCGCCATTGAGCGCTACTGTCAGGTGCCAGTGCTCGGCTATGTGCCGCGCGTGGAAGGCGTGGCGCTGCCCGAACGACATCTGGGACTGGTGACCGCCCGCGAGTCGATGGTCAATCAGCAGGCATGGCGGGATTTTGCCAGCCTGCTGGGGCGCACCCTCGACATAGACCGGCTGCTGGCCCTCAGCGAACTGGCCGCCATGCCGATCGGCGAGTGGGGAGAACAGCTTGCCGCCGATGCCGGCGAAGGACTGACGTTGGCCCTCGCCGACGATGAGGCCTTCAATTTTTATTACCCCGATAACCTGGCGCTGCTGGCGCGCTGCGGCGTGAAGATGGTGCGCTTTAGCCCACTGCGCGATCGCCAGCTGCCGGCCTGCCAGATGATCTGGCTCGGCGGCGGCTATCCGGAGCTGCATGCGGCCGGGCTATCCGCTAACCACGAGATGCTGACACAGCTTCGCGCGGCGCACCGGCGCGGGGTGGCGATCTACGCCGAGTGCGGCGGCCTGATGTATCTGGGCACGACCCTGGAAGTCACCAGCGGCGAGCGCTACACGATGGCGGATATTATTCCCGGACACAGCCGAATGGGGACGCGTCTGACCCGGTTCGGCTACTGCGAAGCGCAGGCGCAGCAGCAGACGCTGCTGGCAGCCCCTGGCGAGTGGCTGCGCGGCCATGAATTTCATTACTCCGATTTTTCTCCCGCCACCCCCGCCGTACTGGCCTGCCGTAAACAGCGAGACGGTAAGACGCTCCAGCAGTGGCAGGGAGGATGGCAGTCCGGCAGCGCCTTTGCCAGCTATCTCCATGTCCATTTTGCCCAGCGTCCCACCATGCTCAACCACTGGTTGCGGGCAGCAAGGAGGGCGCTATGACCCTTCTCGCCTGGTGTGTAGCCTGGATACTTGATGTCGTCATTGGCGATCCGCCGCACTGGCCGCATCCGGTGCGCTGGATAGGTCGCCTGATCGCCGTCAGCCAGCGTGTAGTGCGACGCGTCTGCCATAGCGACCGGGCGCTGCGCATCGGCGGCGGGGTGATGTGGCTGGTGGTTATCGGCCTGACATGGGGCGTGGCCTGGGGCGTACTGGCGCTGGCGCACGGGATCCACCCCTGGCTTGGATGGCTGGTGGAAGTGTGGATGATCTTCACCGCGCTGGCGGGACGCTGTCTGGCACAGTCGGCGATGGCGGTGGCCCGGCCGCTGCAGGCCGGAGATCTCGCCGAAAGCCGGCATAAGCTCTCCTGGATTGTCGGGCGCGATACCTCTCAGCTCCAGCCAGCGCAGATCAACCGTGCGGTGGTGGAGACCGTGGCGGAGAACACGGTGGATGGCATTATCGCGCCGCTCTTTTTCCTGCTCCTCGGCGGCGCGCCGCTGGCCATGGCCTATAAAGCGGTCAACACCCTCGATTCCATGGTCGGCTATAAACACGAAAAATACCGGGCGATCGGCATGGTCAGCGCTCGTCTTGATGATGTAGCCAACTTCCTTCCCGCCCGGCTGAGCTGGCTGCTGCTCAGCCTTGCCGCGGTGCTATGCCGGGAAGATGGCGCCCGGGCGCTGCGTACGGGCTGGCGCGATCGCTATCAGCACAGCAGTCCTAACTGCGCCTGGCCGGAAGCGACCGTCGCCGGCGCGCTGGGGATCCGCCTTGGCGGCCCGAACGATTACTTCGGCCAGCGCGTTGAAAAGCCCTGGATAGGCGACGCCGTCCGCGACATCGCGGTGGACGATATTTCCCGAACCATTCGATTAATGTGGGTGGCGTCAAGCCTGGCGCTGGCGCTGTTTATCGGCGTGCGCTACTGGCTGGTCGGCGCGGCCTGAGGAGAACCTGATGCAGTACATCCAACAACCGCAGGCGATCGAGGCGAAAAGCTTCGACATCATCAGCGAGATCATCGCCGAAACGCGACCGGACTACCGTTTCGCCAGCCCGCTGCACGAGGCGATTATCAAGCGGGTGATCCACACCACCGCTGACTTCGACTGGCTGGATATTCTGTGGTTTTCTCCGGATGCCCTGATCGCGCTGAGTGAGGCCTTGAGCCGGCCCTGCACGCTGTATACTGATACCACCATGGCGCTGTCCGGGATCAACAAAACCCTGCTGGCCCGCTTTGGCGGCGAATGCCGCTGCTATATCAGCGACCCGCGGGTGGTGCGCGAGGCGCAAAGCCGGGGGATGACCCGCTCGATGGCGGCGGTGGATATTGCGGTGCAGGAGCCCGGGGAGAAAGTGTTCGTCTTCGGCAATGCGCCAACCGCGCTGTTTCGCCTGCTGGAACATCGCGAGACCGCCATCGGCGGCGTGGTGGGGGTGCCGGTCGGGTTCGTCGGCGCGGCGGAGTCGAAAGCGGCGCTCAGCGAGAGCGGCCTGCCGGCCATCGCCGCGCTCGGCCGCAAAGGGGGAAGCAACGTGGCGGCAGCGATTGTGAACGCTCTGCTTTACCACCTGCGGGAGGCGCAATGAGCGATCAGACCTTTGACGCCCCGGTGTGGCATCACGGCAAAGCGCTGCGCAAGGGCTACACCACCGGCTCCTGCGCCACAGCGGCGGCAAAAGTGGCGGCGCTGATGGTGATGCGCCAGCATCTGATTCATCAGGTCTCGATCGTCACCCCCTCCGGCGTCACCCTGTGCCTGAACGTTGAGTCCCCGCACGTCGAAGGGCAGCAGGCGGTCGCCGCGATCCGTAAAGACGGCGGCGATGATGTCGACGCCACCCACGGCATGCTGATTTTTGCCCGGGTCACCCTCAATGACAGCGGAGAGATTAGCCTGCAGGGCGGGGAGGGTATCGGCACGGTGACCCGCAAAGGGATCGGCCTGCCGACAGGCAGCCCGGCGATAAACCGCACTCCGCGGCACACCATCGAGACCGCCGTGCGCGAAGCGATAGGTCCTACCCGCGGCGCGCAGGTGGAGATTTTTGCCCCGGAAGGCGCGCTTCGCGCGCAAAAAACCTATAACGCCCGGCTGGGGATCCTCGGCGGCATCTCGATTATCGGCACCACGGGGATCGTTACCCCGATGTCGGAAGAGAGCTGGAAGCGCTCGCTCTCCCTCGAGCTGGAGATAAAACGCGCCGCCGGGCTGGAGCGCGTGGTGCTGGTGCCGGGCAACCACGGTGAGCGCTTTGTCCGCGAGCAGATGGGCATCGACCCGCAGATGGTGGTCACCATGAGCAACTTCGTCGGCTACATGATTGAAGAGGCGGTTCGGCTCGGTTTCCGCCAGATTGTGCTCATTGGCCATCCCGGCAAACTGATCAAAATCGCCGCCGGGATCTTTCATACCCACAGCCATATCGCCGATGCGCGGATGGAAACTCTCGTCGCTCATCTGGCGCTGCTTGGCGCGCCGCTGCCGCTGCTGACGCTGGTCAGCGAGTGCGACACTACCGAAGCGGCAATGGAGCATATCGACGCCTGGGGATACCAGCGCCTCTATAACCATCTGGCTGAGCGAATCTGCCAGCGTGTTCTTGAGATGCTGCGCTTCACTCAGCAACCGCCCACCTGCGACGCGGTTCTGTTTTCTTTTGATAACCAGGTACTGGGCAGCAGCCGTCCGCTGGAGGCGATTGCCCGGGAGCTGACATGTTGACGGTTGTGGGAATGGGCCCGGCGGGGCTGCAGTGGCTGATCCCGGCCGCGCGCGAGGCAATCGCCGCCGCTGAGGCGCTGGTGGGCGGCAGCCGCCATCTCCAGCAGTTTCCCGACTTCGCCGGCGAGCGCTTCGCGCTGGGGGCCGATATGCCGGCGCTGCTGGCGTGGATTGAGGCCCGTACCGGGCGCCGCGTCGTGGTGCTGGCCTCTGGCGATCCGCTGTTCTATGGCATTGGCACCCGGCTGATTGCCCATTTTGGCCGGGAACGAGTGCAGGTGATCCCCGGCATCAGCGCGGTGCAGTACCTCTGCGCCCGGGCGGGCATCGACATGAACGATATGTGGCTGACCAGCAGCCATGGCCGGGCGGTGAGCTTCGATGCTCTGGCCGCCCACCGGAAAGTCGCCATGGTGACCGACGGCCGCTGCGGACCGCGGGAGATAGCCGCCCAGCTGATGGCCCGCGGCAAAGGCCATCGCTGGATGGTGATAGGCGAGAACCTGGCGATGGAAAACGAGCGGATCCACTGGCTGCCGGTCAGCGCCGTGGAGGACGAATATGAGATGAATGCGGTGGTGATCCTCGATGAAAGATGAGCTGTTTTTGCGCGGCGCCCAGGTGCCGATGACCAAAGAGGCCGTGCGCGCGCTGGCGCTGGCGAAGCTGGAGCTGCACCGGGCGCGCCATCTGATTGATATCGGCGCGGGCACCGGCAGCGTCAGCATTGAGGCTGCTCTACAGAACCCGGCGCTGCGGGTGACGGCGATTGAGCGTCAGGCCGACGCGCTGCGCCTGCTGGCGGAGAACCGGCAGCGCTTTGGCTGCAACAACATCGCTATCGTGGCGGGCGTTGCGCCGCTGGCGGTCGCCGACAAAGCCGACGCGATCTTTATGGGGGGCAGCGGCGGCCACCTGACGGCGCTGATCGACTGGTCGCTGGCGCAGCTGCATCCCGGCGGCCGGCTGGTGATGACTTTTATTTTGCAGGAAAACCTTCATAGCGCTCTGGCGCACCTGCGGCAGAGCGGCATCCACGAGGTGGACTGCCAGCAGCTGGCGGTCTCCACCCTGGCTACCCTGGGCAGCGGCCACTACTTCAAACCCCATAATCCCGTTTTTGTCATCGCCTGTCAGAAGGAAGAAAACCATGGCTGAGACTTTTGATCCCCATTGCGTGTGGTTCGTCGGCGCCGGTCCAGGCGATCGCGAACTGATTACTCTCAAAGGCTACCGTCTGCTACAGCAGGCGCAGGTAGTGATCTACGCCGGGTCGCTGATCAACACCGAGCTACTGGCCTACTGTCCGCCACAGGCGGAGTGCCACGACAGCGCCGCGCTGCATCTGGAGCAGATCCTCGACCTGATGGAGGCGGGGGTGAAGGCGGGAAAAACGGTGGTGCGTCTGCAGACGGGCGACGTCTCGCTATATGGCTCGGTGCGCGAGCAGGGCGAAGAGCTGACCCGCCGCGGGATCCGCTGGCAGGTGGTGCCGGGCGTCAGCGCTTTCCTCGGCGCGGCGGCGGAGCTGGGGGTGGAGTACACGGTACCCGAAGTCTCGCAGAGTCTGATTATTACCCGTCTGGAAGGGCGCACGCCGGTTCCCGCGCGCGAACAGCTGGAAGCCTTTGCCAGCCATCAAACCTCGATGGCGATTTACCTGTCGGTGCAACGTATTCACCGGGTGGCGGAGCGGCTGGTGGAGGGCGGCTACCCCGCGACCACCCCGGTCGCGGTGATCTACAAGGCCACCTGGCCGGAAAGCCAGACCGTCCGCGGTACCCTCGCGGACATCGGCGACAAAGTACGCGACGCCGGGATCCGCAAAACGGCGCTGATCCTGGTCGGCCCCTTCCTCGGCGATGAGTATCACTACTCAAAACTGTACGCAGCGGATTTTAGCCATGAATACCGTAAAGCCTGAATCCATTGCCCTGTTTTGCCTGACGCCCGGCGGCGTGCGGCTGGCAAAACGGCTGGCGGCCATGCTGCCGCTTACCTGTTACACCAGCGAAGCGCTGCAGGAAGAGGGGTTTATCCCCTTCAACGGCGGCGTTGCCAGCGCTGCCCGCGAGGCGTTCAGCAGCTTCTCGGCGCTGATTTTTATCGGCGCCACCGGGATTGCCGTGCGGGTGCTGGCCCCGCTGGTGAATGACAAGCTCAGCGACCCGGCGGTGGTGGTGATTGATGAGCGCGCCCGGCACGTCATCAGCTTGCTCTCCGGCCATGCCGGGGGGGCCAATGCGCTGACCCGCTATCTCGCCGGGATGCTCGACGCCGACCCGGTGATCACCACCGCCACCGACGTCAACGAGCTGGCCGCCCTCGACACGCTGGCCTTCCAGCTGAACGCCCGGATGACCGATTTTCGCGCGGCGGTGAAAACTGTTAACCAGATGCTGGTGAGCGGTAAGCGGGTGGGGCTGTGGTGCGACGGCGAATTCACCGGGGCGCTAAGCCGCTGCGACCGGCGCGGGTTTATCCCGGTAAGCGACCTGGCGCGCTTGCCGGCGCTCGACGCCCTGATCTGCGTCACCCTGCGCCGGTCGCTGCCGCCGCTGCCGGTGCCTCACTGGAAGCTGGTGCCCCAGCGGGTGGTGGCGGGGATCGGCTGTCGGCGCGACACCCCCTGCGCGCTGCTCAGTACGTTGCTGGATCGCCAGCTTGCCGCTCAGCGTCTTGACCCGCTGGCGCTGAAAGCGATCGGCAGCGTGAGCCTGAAGGCAAACGAGCCGGGGTTGCGCCAGCTGGCTCGCCGCTGCCGGGTGCCGTTCGAAACCTTCAGCGCCGAGGCGCTGCGCGAGCACGAGCACCGCTTTCCGGCCTCGTCTTTTGTCCGGGAGACGGTCGGCGTCGGCAGCGTCTCCGGCCCGGTGGCCTGGCTGCTGAGTCAGGGAAACCTGTCCGGCGAAACCCTGCGTGAGCAGGGCGTGACCATTACTTTGGGAGTAACACACTGATGTTAAGCGTAATCGGAATTGGCCCTGGCTCGCAGGCGATGATGACCATGGAAGCCGTGGAGGCCCTGCAGGCGGCAGAGATCGTGGTGGGCTACAAGACCTACACCCACCTGGTAAAAGCCTTTACCGGCGACAAGCAGGTGATCAAAACCGGCATGTGCAAAGAGATTGAGCGCTGCCAGGCGGCCATCGAGCTGGCGCAGGCCGGGCACAACGTTGCGCTGATCAGCAGCGGCGACGCCGGCATCTACGGCATGGCGGGGCTGGTGCTGGAGCTGGTCAATAAGCAGCAGCTGGACATTGAGGTCCGTCTGATCCCAGGGATGACGGCCAGTATCGCCGCCGCCTCGCTGCTCGGCGCGCCGCTGATGCATGATTTCTGCCATATCAGCCTTAGCGATCTGCTGACGCCCTGGCCGGTGATTGAAAAACGCATAGTCGCCGCCGGGGAAGCGGACTTCGTTATCTGTTTCTACAACCCCCGCAGCCGCGGCCGCGAAGGACATCTGGCGCGCGCCTTTGCGCTGCTGGCGGCCAGTAAAAGCGCAGATACGCCGGTCGGCGTAGTCAAATCCGCCGGACGCAAAAAGCAGGAGAAATGGCTGACCACCCTCGGGGAGATGGATTTTGCCCCAGTGGATATGACCAGTCTGGTGATCGTTGGCAACAAAGCGACTTACATCGACAACGGCCTGATGATCACCCCGCGAGGCTACGCGCTGTGAATCACGGCGACGTGCTGGTTATCGGGGGCACCAGCGATGCGCGGGCGATCTGCCAGCAGCTGGACGCCGCCGACGTGCGCTACACCCTGTCGGTGGCGACCCCTACCGGCGAGCGGCTGGCCGGCGATATCCGCGGGCAGATACGCTGCGGGCGAATGGAGTGGCAGCAGATGGCGGAGTGGCTCAGAGCGCAGCGCACCCGCTGGGTGATCGATGCCTCTCACCCCTACGCCGAGGTGGTCAGCCAGAATATTGTGCGCGCCTGCGCCAGCGTCGGGGTTCTGCTCAGCCGCTATCAAAGGCCGGAGCAGCTGAGCGATCTGCGCCATCCGCTACTTCACGTGGTCGGCGATCTGAACGAGGCCTGCGCGGTGGCTCGTCGCCTCGGCGAGCGGATCCTGCTGACCACCGGCAGCAAAGATCTGGCGGCCTGGCGGGCGGGACTGGCGGAGAAAACGCTGCTCGCCCGGGTGCTGCCGGTGCCGGAGGTGGTTCAGCACTGTAGCGATCTGGGGTTTGGCGTCGGGGAGATCTTCGCCCTCTGCGGGCCGTTCAGCGCCGAATTTAACGCCGCCTTTTATCGCCAGTGCCGGGCCGATGTTGTGGTGACGAAAGCCTCGGGGGCGGAAGGAGGCTATCAGGAAAAAGTACAACCCTGTCTTGATGCGGGGATCCCCTGCATCGTCATTACCCGTCCGGCGCCGCTGGTGACGGGCGATGAACTACTGCAAAGCCAGGCCGATTTCACTACGCGGTTGACGCGCTGGCTGTCGGCGACTTGAGGAAGAGGATATGAAAAAAGCACTTCTGGTGGTGAGCTTTGGCACCAGCTATCACGACACCCGCGAGAAGAACATCGCCGCCTGCGAGCGCGATCTGGCCGCCAGCTGCCCGGACCGCACGCTGTTCCGCGCCTTCACCTCGGGGATGATTATTCGCAAACTGCAGCAGCGCGACGGTATTCATATCGATACTCCGCTGCAGGCTCTGCAAAAGCTGGCCGAGCAGGGATACCAGGATGTGGCGATCCAGTCCCTGCACATTATCAACGGCGACGAGTACGAGAAGATCGTTCGCGAAGTGCAGAGCATGCGCCCGCGCTTTCAGCGTCTGACGCTGGGCGCGCCGCTGTTGAGCGGTAATGGCGATTATGTGCAGCTGATGCAGGCCCTGCGCCAGCAGATGCCGCCGCTGGCGGCGACGGAGCGAGTGGTGTTTATGGGGCACGGCGCCAGCCACCACGCCTTCGCGGCCTACGCCTGTCTGGATCATATGATGGCGGTGCAGGGTTTTCCGGCGCGGGTGGGGGCGGTGGAAAGCTATCCCGAAGTGGACATCGTCATTAACGAACTCTCCCGCCAGGGCGTGACCGGCGTGCATCTGATGCCGCTGATGCTGGTGGCCGGCGATCATGCCATTAATGATATGGCCTCCGACGAAGACGATTCGTGGAAAACCCGCTTCAATGCCGCCGGTATCCCCGCCACGCCGTGGCTTAACGGGTTAGGGGAGAATCCGGCGGTGCGGGCGATGTTTGTCGCCCATCTGCAGCAGGCGCTGAACGACACGATGGAGAAAGCAGCATGAGCGGCAAACTATACGCCCTGAGCAGCGGGCCGGGGGCGGCCGATCTGATCACCGTGCGTGCGGCGCGGATCCTCGGCCAGCTGGATGTGCTGTATGCGCCAGCCGGCCGCAAAGGCGGCGACAGCCTGGCGCTCTCCATCGTACGCGAGTACCTGGGCGCACACACGGAGGTCCGCTGCTGCCATTTTCCGATGAGCGCCGACAGCGCGGAAAAAGAGGCGGTGTGGAACGACGTTGCCGCGGCGCTGGCCCAGGAGGTGGCGGCGGGCAGGCAGGTCGGGTTTATCACCCTCGGCGACGCCATGTTGTTCAGCACCTGGGTCTTTCTGCTGCAGCGGATTGGCTGCCCGGAGTGGCTGGAGATTGTCCCTGGCGTTACCTCCTTCGCCGCCATTGCCGCGCGGGCGAAAACCCCGCTGGCCATGGAGCAGCAGTCGCTGGCGGTGATCTCCTGCACCGCGCCGGAAGCGGACATTGCCGCGGCGCTGCGCCAGCATGACAGTCTGGTGCTGATGAAAGTCTACGGCCGCTTCGCCCGCATTAAGGCGCTGCTGGCGCAGGCGGGGCTGCTGGATGCGGCGCTGATGATGTCAGAGGCCACCCTGCCGGGCGAGCAGTGCTGGCGTCGTCTGCGCGAGGTCAGCGATGACCAGCCGCTGCCCTATTTCTCGACCATTCTGGTTAACAAACAGTGGGAGGAGGCGTAATGAATCAGGTGAAATCGCTGAAGCAGCTTTCGTATGGGGGGCTGGCGGCCGCTGTTCTGCTGATCATCGTCCCGCAGGAGGCGTTCGCCATGCATATCATGGAGGGCTTTTTGCCGCCGATGTGGGCGCTGGCGTGGTGGCTGCTGTTTTTACCCTGCCTGTGGTACGGCCTGGTGCGCCTGCGGCGTATCGTTCAGGAAGAGAGCAATCAGAAGGTGCTGCTGGCCCTCTGCGGGGCGTTTATTTTTGTTCTTTCGGCGCTGAAGATCCCGTCGGTGACCGGCAGCTGCTCGCATCCGACCGGCGTCGGTCTGGCGGTGATCCTCTTCGGGCCGGGCGTGGTGGCGGTGCTGGGGGCGATCGTTCTGCTGTTCCAGGCGCTGCTGCTGGCGCATGGCGGCCTGACCACCCTTGGCGCCAACGGGATGTCGATGGCGGTGATCGGCCCGATGGTCGGCTATCTGGTGTGGAAGCTGGCCTGTCGGGCGGGGATCCGTCGCGATGTCGGGGTCTTTCTCTGCGCCATGCTGGCGGATCTGATGACCTACTTTGTCACCTCCGTCCAGCTCGGGGTGGCTTTTCCCGATCCGGCAACCGGGGCAGGCGGATCGATCGCCAAGTTTATGGGCATCTTCTGCCTGACGCAGATCCCGATCGCCATCGCGGAAGGCTTGCTCACCGTGATGATCTACGATCAGCTAACCAAACGGCGACTGATCGCCGCGGAGGCACATTAATATGAAAAAGACCCTGATCCTGTTGGCGATGGTGGCCGCCCTGATGATCCTGCCATTTTTTATTAACCACGGCGGCGAGTTTGGCGGCTCGGACGGCGAAGCGGAGAGCCAGATCCAGGTGGTGGCGCCGGATTATCAACCCTGGTTCCAGCCGCTATATGAACCGGCGAGCGGCGAGATTGAGAGTCTGCTGTTTACCCTGCAGGGCTCGCTTGGCGCGGCGGTGATTTTTTACATTCTCGGATATGCGAGGGGCAGACAGCGCCGTGATGACCGGGTTTGACCGACTCAGCTACCAGAGCCGCTGGTTGCAGGTGGCGCCAGAGCGGAAGTTTCTGCTCTGGCTACTGCTGATGGCGCTGGCCTTTACGCTGCCGGCGTGGGGCCAGGCGCTGACGCTGGCGCTGACCGCCGCGCTGACCTGCTGGCTGCTGCGGGTCTCATTCTGGCGCTGGTGCCGCTGGATGGCGCTACCCTTTGGCTTTTTGCTGGTCGGCGTGCTGACCATTCTGTTCAGCGTTAGCCGCGACCCGCAGATGCTGTTAGCGAGCTTGCGGCTGGGCGCTTTCTCGATAGGGATTTCCGCTCCGGGGCTGGCCGTGGCCGGGGAGACCTTCTGGCGCAGCCTGGCAGCGATGGCGGCCACGCTCTGGCTGGTGCTTAATCTGCCTTTCCCACAGCTGATTATCTTGCTCAAGCGCGGTCGCGTACCGCGGCTGTTGACGGAGCAGATCCTGCTGACCTGGCGCTTCATTTTTATTCTGTTGGACGAGGCGATGGCGATTCACCGCGCGCAAACCCTGCGTTTTGGCTATGGTAGCGTGCCGCAGGGCTATCGCTCGCTGGCGATGCTGGTGGGACTGCTGTTCACCCGCGTCCTCCTGCGCTATCAGCAGATGAGCACGGCGCTGGATATCAAATTGTACCAGGGTGATTTTCACCTCTAAGGATAAGTATGCTTGCCACAACCGATCTCTGGTTTCGCTATCAGGATGAGCCGGTACTTAAAGGGCTGACGCTGGATTTTTCCCGCCATGCGGTGACCGGCCTGGTGGGGGCCAACGGCTGCGGAAAGTCGACGCTGTTTATGAACCTGAGCGGCCTGCTGCGCCCGCAGCAGGGGGCGGTGCTGTGGCAGGGAGAGGCGCTGAATTACAGCAAGCGCGGTCTGCTGGCGCTGCGCCAGCAGGTGGCGACGGTGTTTCAGGATCCGGACCAGCAAATATTCTATACCGATATCGACAGCGATATCGCTTTTAGTCTGCGTAACCTCGGGGTGGCGGAAGAGGAGATCGCCCGCCGGGTGGATGAGGCGTTGACCCTCGTCGATGCCCAGGGGTTTCGCCAGCAGCCGATCCAGTGCCTCAGCCATGGGCAGAAAAAACGGGTGGCAATCGCCGGGGCGCTGGTGCTGCAGGCGCGCTACCTGCTGCTTGACGAGCCCACCGCGGGCCTCGATCCACGCGGGCGGGCGCAGATGATCGCCATCATCCGCCGCATTGTCGGGCAGGGGCGGCGCGTGGTGATCTCCAGCCACGATATCGATCTGATCTATGAGGTGAGCGACGCCGTTTACGTGCTGCGTCACGGCGAAGTACTGGCCGCGGGGGATCCCGGCGAGGTATTTGCCTGCGCGGAGACGATGGACAGGGCGGGATTGACGCAGCCGTGGCTGGTGAAACTTCATAGCGAACTGGGGCTGCCGCTGTGTAAAACCGAGGCGGAGTTTTTTCAGCGGATGCACAACAACGCGATAGGCGCGATAAAGGAGGCGTCATGACGCTGGCAGTGATGTTGCAGGGCACGGCTTCCGACGTTGGGAAAAGCGTGCTGGTGGCGGGATTGTGCCGCATTTTTCATCAGGATGGGCTGCGTACCGCGCCGTTTAAATCACAGAATATGGCGCTGAACTCCGGCATTACGCCGGATGGCAAAGAGATGGGCCGGGCGCAGATTTTCCAGGCCGAAGCGGCCGGGATTGCGCCGGATGTCCGCATGAATCCGATTTTGCTCAAGCCCACCAGCGACCGTCAGGCGCAGGTGGTCCTGATGGGGCAGGTGGCGACCAGCATGGATGCGGTGAGCTATCACCAGTACAAGCCGCGCCTGCGCGAGCAGATCCTCGCGGTCTACCAGAGCCTGGCCGGAGAGTATGAGGCGCTGGTGCTGGAAGGCGCCGGCAGTCCGGCGGAGATTAACCTGCGCGACCGCGATATCGTCAATATGGGCATGGCCGAGATGGCGCAATGCCCGGTGATCCTGGTGGCCGATATCGACCGCGGCGGGGTGTTTGCCGCGATTTACGGCACGCTGGCGCTGCTGCAGCCTCAGGAGCGGGCGCGGGTGAAAGGGGTGATCATCAATAAATTCCGCGGCGATGTGGCGCTCCTGCGCTCCGGGATAGAGCAAATCGAGGCGTTGACCGGGGTGCCGGTGCTGGGCGTTATGCCATGGCTTGACGTGGATCTTGAGGATGAGGACGGCGTCGCGCTGCAGGCCGGGAAATACCATCGCACCGACCGGCGCGATATCGACATCGCCGTGGTTCACCTGCCGCATATTGCCAATTTTACCGACTTTAACGCCCTGGCGGCACAGCCAGACGTCCGGGTGCGCTATGTCCGCGATCCGCAGGCGCTGGCCGACGCCGACCTGGTCATTCTCCCGGGCAGTAAAAATACCCTCGGCGATCTGTGCTGGCTGCGCGAGAGCGGCATGGCGCACGCGGTCGAGCAGGCCCGGCAGCGCAAGGTGCCGCTGCTGGGGATCTGCGGCGGCTATCAGATGCTGGGCGAAACCATTATCGATGAGGTGGAGTCTGGCCTTGGCGCCCAGCCCGGGCTGGGGGTGCTGAAGACCGTGACCCACTTCGCCCAGCACAAAACCACCACCCAGGTGCAGGCGACCCTGGGGTCTGCGCTCCCGGATTGGTTAGCCGACGCGGCGGGGCTGCGCGTCAGTGGCTACGAAATTCATATGGGCGAGACGCGCCGCGAGGCAGGCTGCCCGCCCCTGCTGCAACTGCATAAAGCGGGGCAGGCAGTAGACGACGGGGCGATAAGCGACGACGGCCTGGCGTTCGGCACCTATCTCCATGGCCTGTTCGACAGCGATGCCTTTACCCGGGCGCTGCTCAACGGCCTGCGCCAGCGCAAAGGGCTGGCGCCGCTGGACAGCGCCCTGGAGTATGCCCGCTATAAAACCCGCCAGTTTGATCGGCTGGCCGAGGCCATGCGCGAACATATCGCCATCGATAAAATTTACGCCATCATGCGCCAACATCAGGAGCCCCTATGCTGACTCTGGTTACCGGCGGCGCGCGCAGCGGCAAAAGTCGCCATGCCGAGGCGCTGATTGCCGATGCGCCGCAGGTGTTATATATCGCCACCTCGCAAATCTTTGACGACGAGATGGCCGCAAGGATCCAGCATCATCGCGACGGCAGGCCCGCCCACTGGCGCACCGCCGAGCGCTGGCAGCAGCTTGATGAACTGATCACCCCGGCTATCGCCCCAGCGGAGGCGATTTTGCTGGAATGCATCACCACCATGGTCACCAACCTGCTGTTCGCGCTCGGCGGCGACAGCGACCCCGACGGCTGGGATTACGCCGCCATGGAACGGGCTATTGATGACGAAATTGGCGTGCTGATTGCCGCCTGTCAGCGCTGTCCGGCGCACGTCGTGCTGGTGACCAACGAGGTGGGGATGGGCATTGTGCCGGAGAACCGCCTGGCGCGGCATTTTCGCGATATTGCCGGGCGGGTTAATCAGCGCCTGGCGGCCGCGGCGGATGCGGTCTGGCTGGTGGTCTCCGGCATCGGCGTCAAAATCAAATAACTCAATCGCTGGCTGACCGGGCCAGCCCTGGCAGGGATTCTGTATGCAAAATTTAAACACGGTTCTGCGGGCGATCCCCGCGCCGGACGCCGACGCCATGGCGCGGGCACAGCAACACATCGACGGCTTACTCAAGCCCCCCGGCAGCCTCGGGCGTCTGGAGGCGCTGGCGGTGCAGCTGGCGGGAATGCCCGGCCTGGGCGGCCAGCCGCAGGTGGCGAAAAAGGCCCTGCTGGTGATGTGCGCCGACCATGGAGTGTGGGACGAAGGGGTGGCGATTTCGCCGAAGGCGGTCACCGCCATCCAGGCGGCAAATATGACCCGCGGCACCACCGGCGTCTGCGTGCTCGCCGCCCAGGCCGGGGCGAAAGTGCATGTAATTGATGTCGGTATCGATAGCGAACCGCTGCCCGGCGTGGTGAATATGCGGGTGGCGCGGGGCTGCGGCAATATTGCCCGCGGTCCGGCGATGAGCCGTGAGCAGGGGCAGGAGCTGTTGCTGGAGGTGATGCGCTACACCCGCGCGCTGGCCCAGGAGGGCGTTACCCTGTTTGGCGTCGGCGAACTGGGGATGGCCAATACCACGCCGGCGGCGGCGATCGTCAGCGTCCTGACCGGCAGCGATGCGCAGGAGGTGGTCGGGATTGGCGCCAATCTGCCGCTGGCGAAGGTTGGCAACAAGGTGGAGGTGGTGCGGCGGGCTATCGCCGTCAATCAGCCCGACCCGAATGATGGCCTCGATGTGCTGAGCAAAGTCGGTGGTTTCGATCTGCTGGGGATGACCGGTGTCATGCTGGGGGCGGCGTCCTGTGGGCTGCCGGTGGTGCTGGATGGCTTTCTCTCCTACGCGGCGGCGCTGGCGGCGTGTCAGATAGCGCCGGAGGTGAAACCGTATCTGATCCCGTCCCACTATTCGGCGGAGAAGGGGGCGCGTATCGCGTTGGCGCACCTGGGTCTCGAACCGTATCTCAATATGGGCATGCGTCTGGGAGAAGGCAGCGGCGCGGCGCTGGCGATGCCGATCGTCGAGGCGGCCTGCGCGATGTACCATCGCATGGGCATGCTGGCGGCAAGCAATATTGTGTTACCGAAGGGGTAAGCAGGAGATGGGGGCGGCAATGGCCGTTCCCGTTTTCGGCAGAGGTTTTGCCGGCGGCAGAAACAAAAAAACACCCTTGAGGGTGTTTCAGGTTGTTGGCAAAAAAGGAAAAAGCGTGGTTTTTCCTCCTTTGTGGTTATCAGCCGAAAATCAATAAATTGATTTTCCTTGTTACTTTTCTGGCGCAATCTGCAAGCTCAATGAAGGTGCGCTACCTGACATAAGTCACGCGCGCTCCTGCTGTTTAAGATGACGCAGCACAATCCGGCCTTCCGCAGAAAATATACCATCAAAGCGTATCCAGCCGGTATCGGGAAGTTGGGCATAAATAAGATAATTGAGATGCCCCGGACGTGGCTGCGGCTGCAACTCCACGCGCAACTGGCTCAGGCGGGGTTCGTAGCGCAGTAACGTCTCTTCTATCTGGTGTATCAAACCATGAATACCCGCGGTCATTCCCTGATGAATCATGCTGAGGTCCGGCAAACCATAATCCGGTAAATGCGCCAGCGTTCCTGCCCGGCAGTTGATGATGCGCTGCATGTTGTCCATAACGGAGAGAATAAGCTGATCCCGCTCGCTGACCTGCTCCAGCGGCAGCTCGCCACTGAAGCTGAAAGTCAGCATTTCAAATAAAGAAGATGCTGCCATCGGTTACTTATCCTGAAGGGGGAGCAGGCGGAGATCGCTTCTCATCAGCTCTATGGTGCGGGGCCTGTCAGCTTCCAGTTCATCCCTTTTGAGTACCAATCGCCAACTGTTGCTTTGTTCATCGGGGTGATAAAACTGACCAACGATGGCGATAAACTGGGTCTCTTTATCCAGAGGGACATTCAGGGAAACCGCACCCGCTGGCTTCATCCAGACGGTATGTTTGGCCAGTACATCTGATTTCAGCGTTTTTTCTTCCTGCATAAGCAGCGTGTCATAGTTGGCCTCGTCAAAACGCTCACGTGTTTTCAGTTGCCAGACATGGATCATCGTGGAAAGCGGTGTGTCTTGCGCATCTGTATTCAGCGCGCTGCGCGATACAAAATCGAGATGCAGCGTTTTGATCTGCTTGTAGAAAATCGCCGATGCCACTTCTTTAGTGCCGTCAGTCACTCTCTGAGTCAGACCGCAGCCGCTCAGCAGCGTCACGGCGGCAAGTACGCTGATTGCATGTCGTTTATAGGGTGTAAGAAACATGAGTAACACTCTCCCTGTCGCGGGTGGATGATGTGGGCATGAGTCCCTGATAACGCCCGAGACTGACCGTGACCGTACCGGCGACTGGGGCAGCAAAAGACGCCCGCAGCACGCCCGTTCGGCTTACCTGAACGCGCTGATTTCCTAACTGTGCCGGAGGCAGCAGACTGACGGGCAAGGTCAGTTGCAGGCGGGCCTGGTAGCGCCAGCCCAGATAGACACGCAACAGCACCAGCAGGTCGGTATGTAGTTGCCCGCCCGGCAGCCAGCCGCGTGCCTCTCCGTCGTCTTCGGTATACAGCTTCATCAGTAACTGGCTGTTAACGTCAGTGCCGGTGTTGCCCAGCAGTGCCCGAGTTTTCAGGCAAATACGTGATCTTTTTGATAAACCCGCAGGTTCAGGCAGGACAATTTGTTGTGGATCGTGCGGGATAACTGTCGCTTGCGTCTGGGGGGCCAGTAATCTGACCAGCGCCGTTATGCCTTCTGCTGTACGCGTCGGCAGACGCATCACGCTGAGTAATGCCAGAAAACGCGAGACCGGCGTGGCGATATGATTTTCGCTGCCGGGAATGCCCAGACCAATCAACCCCAGCAGGCAGCGGGAAATATTATCCACGGCTCCCGGTTCAAACGACGTAAGGTAATTATATTTGCGCCAGATACGATAGTACTGAGTGATAAAGCGATGGTTAAAAATGTCCAGAAACGCCATCATCGCTTCATGGCCGTCCCGGCGCTGCGCGATGTAGTCGAGATAGGCTGTCGGCAGCGGTGAATCCACACCGTACAGCCCCAGAAACGTGGTGCGCACCGTGGGTGGCGCGTCAGGATGATCCAAATCCTGTTCGACGCTTTTTAGTTCGCTTACCGGGAACCCCATCCCCGGATGTGGACGAAAACGGACAGGATCGTCTGCCGGATTGGTTGTGCTCCCCAGCAGTGGCGTCTGTGGTTGGCTTTGTTCAAGAAGCTGGCAGAAACGGTAAAAGTTAATTCGGTTAATGTCCGGAGCAAGCCTTTCCGTCAGCCCGGTACGCGCTGGCTGTGGTGTTCTGTCCATTGCAAACATTTTCCTGTAGGTTGCAGAATCAGCGTCAACTGAGTAAATAAGTGGATGTCGGCATACAGGGCGAAAAAGCGGTGCAGCAGTTCGCCAAACAGGGTGATATCGCCTTCGCCGGCGAAACCGTTGCTGTCCAGCGTGACCTGAATATCCACGCCGCGCAGTAGAAAACCTTTTTCAAAACGCTGAATCAGGTGATGCTGAACGTCAACGATTGCCTCCAGACGGCGTCGGTTCATTTCGCTTTCCGTCCAGTCGTACAGCGCCAGCGTGCCGCGCAAGATTTCGGCGTTGTCCATCATTGACAGGAAGTTGGAGCCTAAGTGGCTGAGAACCCGCCAGTGGAAACGGTCACGCGCCGGGGGATAACAGGGCTGCGTCGGCGCGCACAGGTTGCGCACCCGCAGTGTATGCTGCGTGGCGTAGACGGGGGTGTCCAGCACCGTGCTCTGCAGCGCTTTACGCGGAAGCTGACCGTTGGTGCCGGTCAGGCTCAGGGACAGGGTTTCGTCTTCCAGCAGGCGGTCGATATCGAATGCGTCGCCCCCAAGGATCAGCCAGGTATCATGCAAACCGGAAGGGCCGCGTTTTACCCGCGTATGGTAATAACGTTCCGGCGAATCGTGACGCAACATCCCGCCCCGGTGGCGAAAACTGGAAAAGGGCACATATGCCTGACTGCCGGTGTGTCGCGAAGAAATAATATTATCGACGGAGTAAATTTCCGTATGCCCGTCCTGAATACGCATGGGGCGCAGCAAGTATTCATTTTCCAGCGGAGAAAGATGCAGTGGATCGGCTTCCAGCGGGAACAGGTTGATCACCGGTACGCAGTGCAGGCGGATATTTTCGGTGCTGAACGGCAGATCGTGAGACCAGCTTTCCGCGAGCACCACGTCAATTTCGAATCCACTCATTCCTGCTGGCCAGACCACATTCTCCAGCCCGTTGAGGGCGACAAACATAAACTTCTCGCGGAAGGTGAAATACTCCAGCAGCAGTTGGTAGCCGCTGAAGGCCGATTCGCCTTTTGGCCAGAGCGGATCGTCCTTACCGAACCCCATCGGGGAAAAATAGCCGTCCAGTGTCCGACGTTCCTCCCCCGGCAGGCGAAACCAGATTTGCTGCACCCCCAGCGTCAGCGCCCGGTGTAATGCACAAGCCAGCGGACTGTCCGCATTGAGATAGAGCGGCAGTCTCGATAAATCAATCTGTGACCCGTCGCCAGCCAGCGGGCTGCACTCAAAGCGCAGACGGATAACCGAGCGTCCATCCTGTTCGTACTGTAACGACACCTCTGGTAAAGCCAGCGGAAGCAGGGTGATATCCCGCGTGGCGCTGTAGCAGCAACGTGTCCGGTGTTCGCCGACGGGCCTCGAGAGCACCTGAAAATCACTCAGTGTTTCGCTCTGCTTCATTTGCCGATGATCGGTTAACAGTTCCACCACCGACAGCGACGGGATTGTACGCAGATAATGAGGCCACAGGAGGCTCACCAGCCCCTCAGTCAGTTCAGGTAGATCGTCATCCAGTTTTTCCCGCAGGCGGCCCATCAGGAAGGCGAAACCTTCGAAGAGACGTTCGACATAAGGGTCGCGCGCGCCGGGCTTATCGAGATTGAGCATAGCGGCGCGATCAGGATACGCTTGTGCAAACTCTTTACCCGCTTCACGCAGGTAGCGCATTTCGGCTTCGTAATAGCGTTGGGTCAGGTCGTCCATAAGCAGGAGTTATTCTCCTTTCATTAAAAGTAAATATAGTGCAAGTCTTCAGATGTAAAACCGATGTTGATATTATTTTACGAAAAATATATCGCGAGCAATTATCAATATATAATAATTAAATCATGTTTTTTACGGTTGCGTTTATTTAATTTTTTACTTATTCAGATACTTTCTGTATGAATATGAGGCGGGAAATCTTTCATGCCAGTATCCGGCTTTTTTCACCGAACCCTCTAATACCCAATAATGATATTTATTCCCCGAATACTCCCTACGGATCGGCACCTCATACCTCTTATTATTGAAGATAAAATAGATAAGAAAGAAATCAATAGTTGGCGTTAAGGTCTCTTTGTCAAACTGAGTTTCGAGATATTCAGAGGATAGCTTATCTTTCATTAGTTCCCGAAACTCTTGATTATCCAGATCAGATAATACAGATAACTCTGAAAATCTTTTTTCTGAACCATTAATACCTTTCTTTAGATAAAATATTATCTGATCGCTGTTAAGATCACCAATTGGAACATAGCGGGTATTTATCACATAAAAATCATTGATTTTTATATACTGTGGAGTACTTAACCATTCACTGGCATCAAACCACTTCTTTTTCGACGGCCACTCCGGATCGTTTTCACTCTCCGGTGTCACATGCACCGCCATTCTGTATTGCTGTTGATACATAACATATCCTCCACCACATAAGGCTGTCAGCAAAAGAACAACCAGAAAGTAATATCCCTTCATTTTTAAAGAGTTCACAATGTCCACTCTCCGGGTTGATAGGTCTGTAATCCTTCTTTCAGCCCCTCTGGGCTATCCCCGGTTCCCGGCATACGCCACGCACCATTTGGCGCAATTGGACCAGCACCGCGTTTAGCGTTAGCATCTCTCGCTGTGACATCATCATAGCGTTTTGACATCTCATCATAATTTTCGGGTTTCTGGGGCGGCGTAATATCGACATCACCATTCGCCTTTTTCTTATTATATCCACTCAGGCTTTCCTCGTATTCTTCAATAACATCTTCATAATTTTCTGCTGCACGTATTTCTTTTTCCGTTCCGTAAATCGATGAATAATCCGACCGCATTTCAAACGCTCTGACACTCACGTCCCAGCAATCCGCCATCTTTTGTGCCGGACTGTTTTCCTGTCCGGCATCCATTCCGGTCAGGTCTTTTCCATCAACAGAAATACCGGCCCGGCAGGCATAGGTTGTGACAACGGCATCATAATCAAAGACAGCCTCCTGAACGTCAACGACATCTCTGGATTTAAACTCACCGGTCTTTTCCTTTCCTTTATTTTCATGATGATAATCAAATGATGCAGTGTCGATAATTCCGTGACACAGAATAACCATCTCCTTAATTACTCTGTTCTTGTCTTTTCAGCTGTTCAGGAATTTAATAAATTCAGCCTTGTCTTTCACATAAACCACGCGACCACTTAATTCTTCAACATATTCATTAATTAATTCAATGCCTTTCTCCACATATCCCTGCTGAAACATCAGGAAAATACGCTGTATAGAATAATTATCTTTATTCACTTCAGGAAAAAGCCGTAGCTGTCTTAATCCGCAGTTTACAAAACGATACTGATTCCCCATAGAATCTTTAAATTTCGTCCTTGCGGCCACCACCACAATATAATCCCGGCCAGTAACCCACTGAACATTTTCAACCGGCTCCTGCTCAGCTGTCATCAGTTCAATTTTTCTTTCATTTATCTCCTTTAATGAACCGAAGTTGCCGCCTCTTTTTTCCCAAGAATACGCCAGCTTACCAACTAACACCGTAACCTTCTCCGCCGCATCCGTATAAATTCGCTCCGTTTCCCGGTTCGGATTCGTTTTCCCTTTTCTGAAGGTACTATCACTCAGAATGAATACATAAGGGATACCCTCTAAACCAACGTCATCCTCTTTCGTTAAAAGTTTTATCTGATGGCTGTATTTTTTATTCTGCGGCTTTGTACTTGCTGCGGTAAGATTATTCGTCTTGCCTGATGTGGTATGGTTTTCCGTGCCACCTCATTCATCAAACAAATCCGAAGTGGCAATCACCTGATTGTTCGCGCATTTACACGCCACACGGTCGCCGTTACCGACAAAGAGCGAATCCTCAGACCACCCACGCGCCGTGCCGACAATCCCGAACATCCCTTTGCACTTGTTACACCACGCCCTGTCGCCATTCAGCGCCAGTTTTTTGCCGTCTATGATCGATGACGTAGCGCTTGCCACATAGCCGTATGTCGTTTTATCTCCCAGTCTTGCCAGCCTTCGCGCCATAACTCCTTCCCTCTTAGTCCCCCTAAGCCCTTGATCACAGACAGCAGGTATTAGTCCTTCTGATAAACGCCATCAGTCCTTATGCTGCGTGTCGCACAGTACCGCCGCCCGTGCCGGATCCATTACCACCAGCGTTCCCAGCAGGTTTCCCATTTTCCGGGCAAGCGCCGCTTTGTCCGCGTGGCGGTGCGCCCGCAGGCGCAACAGCTTCAGTTGCCGCGTTTTTACCTCAAACAGCAGTTCCGATTCCCACTGCGTCAGCGTCAGCCCCTGCGCGGTGGATTTGTTCATTTCGTCGCGCATCAGCAAAAAATCGTCATGATAGCCGGGGTCTTCACCCACCGGCGAATCCTCCGTCACCGGCAGCAGCCAGCTCTGCCACAGTGCAGCCTGCTCCTGTGCGACGGCCGTCGCATCCCGGTCAGAGAAACAATTCCGGGTTAACTGTTGCAGTAACTCACTCATCTGCGTTGTCCCTGTATTCTTCTGCATCACTTATGGCTTTCCCGGTCAGAAACACCTGTCCCGGCAGGCGGAAGTTTTTCAACGCCAGCAGCGCCAACGGCCCTTTACCCTGTTCGACGCGCATCAGGTAATGCAGCGGCAGACCGTCCGGCGCTTGCCACTGCAGCATAAAGCTGCTGCTGTCCAGCTGTGTGACCTGCGCCTGTTCCAGCAGACGAATAAAGCTCCAGCTTCCCCGGAAGTCGGCCAGAATACGTTCCATATTCTGCGTACTGGTCCAGCTCAGCGATGCGCCGGGCTGCCACTGCTCATCCGGCCAGCTGAAACGCTGCCAGCGTTCTTTCTGGTTGAAATATTCCAGTTGCTGGCCGTCAATCACCAGATGCGTTTTCATCACGTCACGTGCCGGTTTTGCCATCAGTTCAAAATGTACCCCGGCATCGCCGCTGGCAAAGGCTGTGTCGGCCACATCGCGCAGGCGATTCAGGGCGCGTAAAAACGCCGGGTTGACCGTCAGTCCCTGCGTGTTCATGGTGTCAGCCACCCAATAACGACCTTCGCGTTCCAGAACGCCTGCAAGGTTGGTAGCGATAAACTGACTTATACGTCCGTCATCGCGCAGATATTTAGCCAGCAGGGGGAGAGAGGCGTCGTTCGGAGTGTTCTTAAACGGATAACGCCCGGCGAAATCCTGATTCCAGTGGCTGACAATGGCCCGCTGCCACTGCCGGTTCAGACTGTCCGCTGCGGGCGTCAGCACCTGCCGCCACGCCTGCTCCACCGGACGAACAAACAGCGACTGGCCGAAGCCGCTCCATTCCTCGCCCAGACTGGCGGCTATCAGACGGCCATAATCTCGGGTATCGGTGAGGTCGACGGTTTTGCCCTGCAATACCGTCTGCGCCAGCTGCTGCGTCATCTCCTGCGGGTCCGGGGCGTTGGTGACCTGTTGCAGCTTGAGGCGCACGCGGGTCACGCGGGTGAGGTAAGTTTGCAGACTGAGCTGGCTGTCGCCAGTGCCTCCGGCTTTATCACCGGTCAGCCGCAGCAGCGGGGCAAAGGTTTTGTCCATCGGTCCCGTTGGTGCTTCTTCTTCACGGGCGGCACGGGTGTTCTGCGGTGTTTTTTCTTTACCGCTAAACAACTCTTTTGCTGATTGTGTCAGCGAGTCTGACAGACTACGGCTTTCCCTTCCTGCCGCCGCCTGCCATGCCACCGTATCCGTGAGCGCAATCAGCGGCGACTGGCGGGCATCGGCCATCAGCGTCAGTTGGTCCAGCACGCCGGACAGCGAGTCCTCTTTCTTCCAGCGAATGCTATTGAGGAATGTCAGCCAGCTTCCGGCGAAGTCGGTGAAGTAACGTTCCATCAGGCGGGTACGCAGGGCTTCCGGCGAAATATCGGCGGAAGCGTCCTGTTGACGGTCGCTGAGTACCCAGTCGATTTCCTCACGTCGGGCCGTCGCCACCTGCTCTATGGCCTCCTTAACCTGACCTTCCCATGCCTGGCGGGTGAACATTCCCGGCACCGTTTGCTCAGTACCAAACAACGAGCCGGCCTGCGTGTCGCCGGTCATATCCGCCAGCGTCATATCGGCGTAGTTGCGGCAGACCTGTTTCAGGACGTTCTGATAGAGGGTATTTTCCGCATTGCGCACCCCAATCTGGCGCAGCAGAATTTTGCGTACCGCGCCGACCAGTTCCGGCTGCGGGGCGATTTTCCACTGTGGATGCTCCGGCAGATTCGCCATCCAGAAGGTCAGCAGCGACGGCAGCACGCTTTGCCGGGTACCTTCCGTTACATCTGCATAGCGCAGGTTATCTGCCTTCAGCGTGGTACTGAAAAAGGCGGCGTCGGCTTTTTCGGGACGGGACGTCATCAGCAGCGCCTTCAGTTGCTTATAACGCAGTTCTCCCGTTGCGGTGCGTTGCGGACTGTTCGGAGACAGGGCGACAAAGGCGTTCAGTTGCTGCTGCAGGTGGGCGACCGCTACATCGCGTACCAGTCGGTTTGCCGCCTGCGCATAGCCGGGGAACGCCGTGTTCAGCAACTGAGCATTACGCTCCAGACCGAAACGCTGATACCACGGCGTACCGTGGCGGATACGATACTGCAGACGCTCGAGCTCGCCCTGCAAGGTGTGCAGCGCAACCAGTTGCTCTGCCAGCGGCAGTCGGGTATTGATGGCCCGCGCTGTGTGCGTCCCGGTTTCCTGAATCAGGGCGCGGTTGGCAAAGAACGAGGTCATCATTCCGGTCCACCATATCGCCAGCACGCAGAAGCAGGCCATCAGCGCGGTGCGCAGCCACGGAAAGCCCACGGTGCGGCCTTTTGCATTGTCGCCAGTAACGCCCGCCCACACCAGCGATGACAGCCACGCGTGGGGAGCCGCTTCCGGCACGGCGGCCAGTGGAGGGCTGAACATCAGGCCGCGCAGGTGCAGAGAAGGGAATGCGCCGCCTGCCAGCAAGGGCTTCAGGACGGTTTGCCAGTGAGCGATGCCGCGCTCTGTAAGTGTGTGGGCAAGACGCAACAGAAAATCGTGCCGGTTATTGGTCAGCAACTGCGACATTCCCTGTTCCGTCAGTTGCGGGGTCTGTGCTTCCAGTTGTGTAGCCAGTTGTTCCGGTGTGCTTCGCTCCGGCAGCAGGCAGCCGACGCTTTGTAGTGTGCGCCCGGCCTGATAACCTCCGTCATCACAGACCTGCCACAGATACAGCGGAGCCTGAAAGCCAAGCAATTTTCCACCATTACCCAGTTCGCGCCAGCCCTTATCCAGTTGCGCCGTCTGGGAACTCTGTTTCTCCGTCAGCGGCCAGATAATACCGTCCAGCGGGCGGAAGCGGCGCAGTTTTTTCAGGGAGGCCAGCAGGGTGGTATCCGGCTCTGCCGACGCCTTGCCGCCATATATCAACACCGTATGGTCGCCTTCCTGCCAGCGCTGCTCTGTCAGCCCCGGCGCGATGGCTTCCACCTGCTCAGGCTCGCCCGTCACCAGCAGCAGACGGACCTGACGCTGCCAGAACAGACCGTAACGGTCGCGAAGATGAAAAAATAGTTCAGAATACAAAGATGTTCTTTGCCCAGGTTCATAACGAATTTCTTTTTCCGGGTATTCCCCCTGTTCCTCAGACTGCCGCCGTTCCCTGCGAACCCTGTATAAACGGGAAAAATACCAGGATGCCCGCAGAAAAATAAACGACATTATGCCAGCCAGCCATATATAAAACTTATTTTTATCCCCGGTTAATCCAAAAAGATCACCAAAACGCCAGATAATAAAACCCAATACAGCCGCAAAAAGCAGGAGCAGCAATACGTCTGCAATAATCGTTAACTTATTGTTTGCAGATTTCATGAAGCCTCCACCGGGTGGACAGTAGTAATTATCCAGTCGTCTTCATATCTGGCCATCATCAGATAATCTGATTTTTGATAAGACGCCGCCGAGACTGCTAACGCCGCAGTTAACCAGACCGAATTCAATCCGGGTAGACCACTGAGGCTTTCCATTACGTGGATATTATCAACTTGTAATTTCCCTTCTTTTTCGTTGAAGCATTGAAGAATACTACCGCTGACGGGTAACAGACCAGCGCAGTCCCCTGTCAGTCCTGTGGCATTTCTGGCTATTTTTTGCGTATCAATAAAAATATCCAGATCTTTATCAAAACGATCGGCTACCACAACCATCGGACGAAAAATTCTGGCTTTTTCATCCAGTTGATATTTTTTTACTACATCATCTGCTGCGAATAAAAAGGAAACTATGCCATCTGAATAATTTTCTTTGCCGTTAAGCTGTAAAACCAGAACAATATATATTTTTTCTTCTGTCACTTTCAGCCAGGCGTCAAGTTGTTCAAATAAAAGAGAAGGAACAAGACGGATAGATCCGGACGGCAACATGATGTTCATCTCCGCCAGCACTCTGGAAAAATCGGCCTCCATACGGGTATATTCTCTTTCATTACAGTCCGTAAGGATAATAAACTCTTTTGCAATCCGAACGGGAAGATTAAAAATATCATTTTCATTAATAAGAAGAGTAAAGAAAGAAAACCAGTCATTAGTTTCCCATCTAAAATAATCAATCCTCACGGCTAGACCATACATTACCTCTGATTGATTATCTGATAGTGACGATCCATCCACTTCACCGGGAAGGAAAAGTTTACTGCCCAGTACAGAGACATAACGGCCTCCCCATTTTTCCCATTCTGTGTTGATATTATTGATGTTATGCATTATTACCGTATAATTTTGCATGGCTCTGGCATAAAAATATATTTGTAAACAGAAGAGGAAAAGACACAGGGTTAGAGGAGAAAACAAGATTAATAAAGTAACATTATCTCTAATGATTTCATCACGAAAGAGATAAAAGAGTAGCAATAAAAACGCACTAAGAATAAGGAAGGTGAGAAGCCATTTATAAAGAGGTATTTTCAGTGGCCTATCTGGCTCTTCAATATGTTTTCTTTTCCATGCCATAAAGTTTATCCATTTAATAAAAATAAGTCATCAATCGGTGGAAGGTATTAGCAGTGAGCTATTTAAGAATGTAAATATGCTCAACTTCACCAGTCATATTTACCTTGCGATCTATAAAAACCAGTTTCCGCCCACATGTAGCTTCCATCTTTCATCATTGATAGCGCCTGAAGTATGATTTTTGAAAATGAATTCATTAAAGCCAACTTCATTCAACTCGAAATAAACAGCTTCACCACCGTTTGAACATGATTTTATCTTTATCAGGTGGCGTGATTAAACGGAAAAATACGTTACGCTAAATGTCACTGTGACACATTCCAGTTATTGAGCGCATCTGTCAGATTACAGCGCCCCGTTTTCGTCTCCATCACGTCATACATATTAAATACATAATTGCCATTCCCGGTATCTTTGACGTTTCCGATAAACGCAAAATACATCGACTGGCCTTTACTCTGATTAAACGTCTGGTACGCCTTTTCTATATTTTCTTGATTAGCATCTGCGGTTCTGACTATTTTCATTTTTAATGGCGGACTGTCGCAACGGACAAAAACAATCTCCTGATTTTCTTTTTTTAACATGCCCCAGAAAATATCATTATAATCCTCGGCATATGCATTGCCTGCTAGAAAATATATAAAGAACAATCCTGTCAATAATGATTTCAGCATTACGCTTTCTCCTGTCAGAATAAAATCCTTTTATGTCCCCAGTGAGTGTAGGGGACATTATTTCTTTCCGCGTTTTTATCCCCGCCTGCCATTTCTTTCTGACGGACGTTATCCCGCTTCAGAAACCCACACCGGGCCGCCGTCGTGTCGCGCCATCAGGGACCACAAAACATGAAACTTTTCGCCTTGTTTATGCTCCTCCTCCATTGTTCTGTCTTCCCATTCCGGCATCAGTTCCCCCTGCTCCAGCGTTACCGTGACCGGTTTGTCCTCCACAAAAATCGACCATTCACCGCCGTGTGGACAGGGTTCGCCGCTGGACGCGCTTATCCGCTGCTGTTCCGTGATGTACTGTTGCTGACGTTGCGGCCAGTTGTAAAGCTCCTCCGGGGTTCCCCGCGGGAAAAAGCCTTCCAGCGGCACGTTGATAAACCGGTTTTTCACCCGCCGTATCCGTATCCAGTTGGTTTTTGTCCATGCCCCTTCCTCCCAGTAATACTCCTGCTGACCAACATCATTGACATACTGAGTTCGCACACGTCCCTGCCATGCATCAGGAATATTCTCCCTCAGATACATCAGGCGCGCCCCCGCATCAAGCAGATCCGGCAGGTACAAACCGTCAATCGTCACCGGATCGCCTTCCCGGAGATACACGCTGTGATCCAGTTCATAGAGTGGCAGTTGCATAGGTAGCGCCAGTGGACCATAAAGACTCTCTTCATAGTAATAAGTCAGCGAACCTTCGTACCAATAACCCGTCGAAGTGTCTTTTATCAGATCATCATAGAACCCCGCCCGCCAGAGTAGTTTCTGATATTGCTTCTGAGCTACATCAGGCATCCAGTTCGGGAAATAATCTATCAACCCCCGCCGATCACTACTGATATTTCCCCCAGAATGCAGTGCATTTGGATCGTTTTGCTGACGCTGTAGAAAATCATAATGTACCGACTTTAATGTACCGCGAATATTGGGCAGTACCCGCCCCCCCCAGACAGCATCAATCTGTTCATACAGCGGGCGCCGACGGATATCCAGAGGCATGCTTTTTGCCCATTCAGCCACCTGATACTCACATAACTCAACCAATGCCCGCCACGCCTCATAACGCTTCCGATAATATTCCACCGACATTGCTCGCTCTAGCAGCCAGCACTCTTGGGGGTGCAATATCGCCATATTACCTCCTTCTTTATTTATCAATCTTTCCTGTGGTTATCACTCTTCAGGCACGAAAATTTTAGTTTGCAACTGGGGAATGCCGATATACATATCCACTTCATCAGAAAAATCCCTATATCCCCACCCTGTGTGCTGACGTTTCCCCAGATAATTCAGATTCAGATCGGCCGGGTCTATCACTATCTGAATTCCCCCACCTTCCAACACTATGTCCACATTTTTACCATTATCAGTCACACTACGCGACTGTGAGGCAGCGGGACCTTCCCAGACTTTCATTGTGGTGCCTGGCGGGACGGTATACACAACATATTCGCCATTTTCATTCCAGCTCTTCCATACCGCAAAACGTCGCCGCCACTGCGATTTGCTTTTCAGAGCCATAAACTCAGCCTCACGCATCCAGCAAAAACTGTTATCACTACTGGCAGGATCCAATACACGGTACAATTTTTCATTCTGTGGCAGCTCAACATAACGCATTTGATGAAAGCTTTTTATATTATCTTCCGACAAAGCAGGCCAGCCTTCCTTATCCTTTTCCAGTCGCATCAGACTCTTCTGTTCTGCGCTCGCCTGTTTCAACCCTGGATATTTCTCAGTTACCCCCACATCCACCCAGTCCGGCTTATTATGAACCAATAACTCAGCCTCTTCTGCATCTTTAAGACGAGTCGGGCGATGCGGATTAGCGCCAGTATGCGCCTTATAATAATTATCGCCTTCCTGTCGTAGACGCGCGGCCAGCTTTTCCAGTGTCTCATTCAGCGGAGCCAGTGCCTTCTCCAGCATAGTATTGGCCTGACTACGAATAGAAACCAGCAATTTCCAGGTCGTCTCAATCGGCTGGCGAATAGATTCCGGCCCCCAAGATTTGGCTTTATCCAGCAGGCTTCCAGTGACTTCCATTAATTCATCAAATTTCGTCAACAGCACGGACACATTTAGCTGCGCAATCAGCTCTCTGACCTGCTTCTCGGCATATTGGTAGGGGTTATAAATCTTCATATATTTCATTGTGGCCTGCACTACGGTCATATCAATGAATCTGTTAAATAACGAGACAGCAGCATCAATAGCTTTTAAGGTTATCTTCCCAGCAAGAGCAGCTTTTCTTATCGAATTAAATAGCACTTTGAAAATCCCTTTAATCAGGGAACCCGCAACTGGAATAAGACCAACCAGAGTGAGGATCATTGCCACCCATGCCCAGGTGGTATCTGTTTTTTTATCGTTTCCTTCCTTTATTTTCATGCAGTTAGCAACCAGATCACGGACATCGCAAATCTGATCCACCAGAGGGATCATAGAAATAACAGTACCTGTTACTACCTGCCCGGTACTCTGGTTATCGTTAAAATCCCCCTGAATGGTTTCCCAAATCCACTGCCCGGTCGCTTCAATTTTCTTATGTATGCCAGAATACCAGCTTTCTGGTGGCGGCTGATAAAAAGCCAGCGCTCTGTCTAAATCAGTGTCTGTATCCATTATTATGCTCCCTGTCCATCCGCCCCTAATTCAGCATCTACTGAGGCAAGCAGGGACGAATAGGGATCCCAAGGTTTGTCCGGTTCCGGCTCTGGAAATTCGTATTCCACCGTTGCTGATTCGGGGAGGACAATGGTATGCAGTGCGTACCCTTTATCATCTAACATGCCCGACAATACAGCCCCTGACTCAAAAGCGATTGTGTACTTCGCGCCACCAATGGGAATACCATCCCAGTCCCGCAGATCCAGCGACAGATCGTAATTACCTTTTCCCGGCAGCACAGGCATCTCAACCGGCAACTGCGCTTTACTCATCTTCTGCACATTCGCTGATTTCAACAGGATATTCTTCGGTCCTCCTACCTCCACCCCGCCGCCGCTCAGCCTGATGTACGCCTTGCCGCATTTCAGCACAAGTTCCTTCTCTGCCTCTATCTCCACCACATCTTCCGTACTGCTTATCTTCATCCCATGGCGCGATGTCAGCCGCATTCTCTCGTTCTGAGCCTCCACTTCAACTTTTCCCTGGTTTGCGTACAGCTTTATCCCTCCCTTGCGCGCAAATACACTCACCGCGTCTCCCGCCGAGACAGTCACCTTCTCCATCGCCCCTGCATCAATATTTGTTCCCGCCATCAGCCCTATACTGCTCTCTCCCGAACCCAGTCTGACGCCCTGTGGACTTACAATCCCCACGCCTTCCGGCGCGCTCAGCACTATCCCTGCCTTTACAAGCTCCGACAGCGCGCCGTTCAGCGACGTATGCCCATCAAGATCCGCACCATGCGCCTTCGCCACCTCCGCCGCCTGTGACAGACTTTTTGCTATCGATAACGCATTTTCCAGTTGCGTTATTGCTGCCTGCATATCCAGTACCTGCCCCTGCGCCTTTTCCTGCGCATCGGCGCTGATAAAGACACCTTTTTTCGCTCTTATCGCACCCCACATATCGGTGCGCAGTTCGAAACCCTCACCGCGCTGCTGCTTCCCAGCATCCACCAGATGTCCCAGGTTCAGCTGGCTCTTTCCGCCGTACTCTGTGCTAACCTTGATGTGCTCCTTACCCCGCTCATCGTCCAGCCGGATTTTGTTATTCGCCGGGGTGCGCAGCACGTTGCGCTTATAGTTCTGGATGGTCACATGGTCGGTGTGCGCCGAGTCGTGTTTCACCCCGGCGATATATGGCCTGTCCGGGTTGCCATCCTCAAACGCGATGCTAACCTCGGTTCCCGCCAGCAGCGGCAGGTGCAGACCGTAAGTATCTCCCGCATAGGGGCGTGACTGCCGTACCCACAGGCTCTCGAAACCCGGCTTCCACGTATCCCGGTCAAAGTCCAGGTTCACTCGATAGCGCCCGTCTTTGTCGATATGAGCGTAGACATCATTTGCCGTGGTGCTGGTCACCCGCGCCGGGAGTGTCCCTGCCATCACAGGCCTGCGAATGAGAGGAGGGCGGTAGCCGTAGCGTTCGGAATAGGGGATGGCGGTGAATGTCAGTTCGTAGCTGCGGTCTCGTGCTGCGCTGGCGGTAATCCCGGTTATCAGAATGCCCTTGCGGAATACCTCTGGCGCATCATTACCCTCGACCTTTATCTCCAGCCCCGGCATCAGCAGAGAACTGGTGCTCTGTCCCTTCAGGATGGCGCGTCCGTTCAGGTAGCGTTCGTGGCGGATACGCGCATAGAATGCACCACTCTCCGGCGTCGCTTTGTCACCCGTTTTCAGAAAATTGTCAGCGTAATGATAGGCTTCACCGTAGGTGGTGTTATCCCCGCCTGTTACGTCAAACTGGCCTGTTGTCATCTCCGCCATCGCTTCACGGTAGTTGTAATCCCGCGTCGTGACGGACCTCGATACCACGCTGTAGGCCGTGTTCAGACCCCACACTGCTTCGGTTCCGCTGTCGCTCATCCCCGAAGGGTGACGCAGCGGCAGCGTCAGGCCGCGCTCATAGCCACTCTGGTCGTCGTAAAACTCGATAACCCCGATTTTCAGTCGGGCGTCGGTACTGAACCGGAACCAGATACCCACCTCCGACAGCAGCCGTGAGATGAATGTCACATCGTCTTCGTCGTACTGCATGACCTGCTCGCGTGACGGGTAGTCGCTTTTCAGGTTAAACACAAAGTCCTGACCGCGCATCTCATGCCGCTCGCGGAGTATTTTCTCCACGATTTGCGGCACCGTCTGGTTCTGATAAATCGCGTTCTGATGACTGCGGGACAGTAGCGCCAGACGGGGCTCCAGCCGCACCTCATACCGCGCCTCGTCCCGTGAGGAAGACAATTGCTTAAATCCGGTGATCACCCCGTACAAGGTACGCAGGGGAGTCTGCGTCGGTATCCCTTGCACCGGCGGGGCGGTCAGGCTGAATGCCCCGTCCTGCATCAGTACCGACTCCGGCGCAATAAACTTATCGCTGCTGGTAAACTGAATGTCATAGCGGAACGGGGCGCTTAATTGCTCCTTGCCTTCAAAGGACAGTACGTCCACGCCGCTGCTCAGGCCGCGGATTTTTAACGCGTGGTGTGAGTGGTCGAAGTTCTGTACATCCATCGTGGGCTTCCTTATTTCGTAACAAATTCCACAGAATTTCCTCTTGCGGGGCCCTGTTCAGGCACGCTACCGCCCATAGCCATGACCTCGTGCCCATCAGGTTTACATCAGGCTAAATTGTGAATAGCGGTTGCTCGGTACCGGTACCACCGATATTCAGCGAGCCGCATATCGAACCCGTGCCAAAAAAGCAGAAGGCTTCCTGCCGGCCATGGTTAGATGGCTGAAACTCCTTGTGGATTTAACTGAGATAACGCCGGTTCTGGCAGCATGTTCTGTTTCACGTCCTGACAGGCGTCAGTGCGGGGAACCAGACTGATTTCGACGCGCCGGTTAGCGGCCCTGCCTTCCGGCGTATCGTTAGTTGCCGCAGGATGGCTTTCGCCCAGCCCCTGTACGGCAAAACAGGTGGCCGGAATGTCGCTGGTCTGTAGCATCCAGTCGCGCACGGCTTCCGCGCGTCGCAGCGACAATTGCTGATTGGCTTTTTTATTGCCGGTGGTATCGGTATATCCGGTGACCACAATCAGCCAGCCCGGCCTTGCCCTGATATTTACCAGCGCGTTAATCAGCACTTTTGTCGAGCCGTCTTTCAGACGGGCCTGTCCGACGTCAAACAACGCCATGCTGTCGAGACGCACGCTCTGTACCGGTAATGCGTCTGCTACATCCCTTTTTTTCTCAGGTGGACGGTAATCGCGAATAACCCGCCATACCGGCTGGCGTAGCCGTTCGCCGGGATATAAGCCCAGACTGAGACGTAATGGCTCCCCTTCGCGAAAATAGCTATCCAGAATATTTGCATCGTCCTTCAGGACCGACAGGTGGTGGGCTTTAGCGGCGTCGTTGTCTGCCGGAACGGCATCATATTTATGTAGATCGTCGCTCACCTGCAGCAGCAGGCTGCGGTTTGCGGTTGCTGACAGACAGAGCGCAGCCACTCCTGCCACGGTGGTCATCAGCAGCGCCGCCACGCAGGCGCGGCGCACTGGCGTAAATCCTGATTGACGTGGTAACAGCGGCAGCATCATGTCCGGGAACGGCAGGGGAGATGCGCCGATCTTCGGTATCGCCTCCGGCGTCAGTCCCGTTTTTGCCGTTGTCCATGTCTGCCACAGATTGCCTTCCAGCGCAGGCAGCGATGGCGCCTGCCCCATGCCCGCCGCCAGCGGCGGATACCCGTTCAGCTCTGGTAACACCATCTGATTGAGCCACTGCATCAGGCTTTCCATCCGCAGAAGATGGCAAAGCCGCAGGCTGCTCCCATCGGTTCCGGGCTGTGCCGCCCATGCCGTCGGAGAGCTTTCTCCGGCGGGTGTCACCACCTGAACCTTGCCGCCGGCGCAGATAAACCACGGTAGATCATCCTCTCGCCCTGTGCCGGGCAGCCAGCTCCACAGCAGCAGCGGCACTTTTATGCCCGCCCTGCGGCGCACTGTCGCCAGACCGCCGACAAAGCGTCGCAATCGTCCCGCCAGAACAGCCATATCCAGATGAACAACCGGCACGACCGTGCAGGCCACACATAACTGAGAAGCCCATGCGGGGCGGTCAGCTAGCAGCACTTCAGCCTGTCTGATAAGTTGCTCTTCATCCGCAACGTGCAGGTACAGCCCTCCCGCGACCTGCCGCAGCGGGTTTTCTGTGAATAACGATGCTGCCGCGTCGCCGCACACCAGCACTACGGGCTGCCGATATGTTTTGGGCGGCAATCGGGACAGCCATGCGCTGTCGGCCTCAGTCTGTCTTTTTTTTCCGCGCCAGCACGCCAGCAGGCCTACTGCGATGATGATAAGCGCCACTGTCACGCCAAATTTCATCGCCGTAGAGGCCTGATTGAATCCCAGCCATAGCGCCAGCACCAGCAGCATGCTCCACAGCAAAAGCGCCTGTTTCAGCGTGTTACTCACCCGGCTCATCTTCAAGACTTGCCTGTTGGCAGCAGTTCATCCACCAGTACATTCAGCCAGCTATGCAACCCCCACCAGACGCCAACCAGCACAAGCATTAGCAGTAGCAGCCAGCAAAAAGGAGACTGCCACAGGTAATGCTGACGCCTGGTCAAAGGCACGTTCAGCACTGCCGAATCTTCTTGCACCCTGAATGGCTCAACCCGCTTGCTGAACATCGCAATGAGATGCTGCCGTTCATCAGATTCGGGGTCCTGATAGCGCCCGCGAAACCCCAGCAACAGCACGCGATGAAAACAGGTCAGGACCGCCGGCGTGGGGGCTGGCTCCTGTAAAAACCGCTTCATACGCTCATACAGTAGTTCGCCCGCCTGAAGGGTATTGAAAAAATGCGACTGGAGAGGGTTTTTTAGCCAGACCATCTGGCCATCATCCATCACGTCCCGGCTGAGAACGGTTTCGTCCAGCAGCGCGCACTGAGCGTAAGTGATATGTTCTATGTCCTGCTGGCTGAATCCGGCCGCTGTCAGACGCTCGCGTACCCCTTCCACCTGCTGCAGACAATGGCGATATAGTTCCTGTCCGTGTCTTGCAGAAGTGCCCTGACGCAGTTCCACCACCGTCAGAAAGGTGTCGCGAAGTAGTACGTCAATGTCGATTTTCCGTTCCTGTGTCATGACCGCAGTACCGCAAAAAGCTCGGGTTTCAGATCGCCCAGCGTACCCGGCGCGTAAATCATGCAGCACCCGGCATCCAGCATGGCTTTAGCCGGAGCGCTCTGCATATCCAGCGCAAAGTACTGATTCTCCAGCCGTAATGGCAATGCAGCCGGAACCTGCGTCAGCGGAACAACAGGGACACCGTTCAGCGCAACATTAACCAACAACGTAACGTCATCCGGCGCCCCGATTTTGCAGAGCCGTGGTAACTGTTGCAGAACGACGTGCGTCGGCAGCGAGGAGCGAACAGAAAGGTAAAAATCCGCCTCTTCCCGCAGGCGTGGATCGTGAAGTTCGGCTTTCCAGCGGTTGCCGGGAAGGGATTCCAGCTCGAGCGCAATCACCCGCGACGGCAGGCTGGCTTCGAGCAGTTCGCTGAGCAGGGTAAAAAGCGGCGGAAAAACGGAGGCTGGAGCATCATGGACATATGCGGGAATGGCGCTCACGTTGTGTTCAAGGGAAAAGGTCAGCAACGCGCCGGCCAGACGAGCCAGTTCGCGCCAGACGAGTTCAGGATGGATGCTCGGATACCGTAAAAAATCACTTAGAACCGGTTCAGCGCTGTTCAACGCATTGAGTAACCAGAACAGGGACACATCCGCTACCGCGAAGTCCGCCATACGCTGATTGCTTTCCCGGCGCAGGGCCATCAGACGCCGGCACTTCGCTTGTAGCTGCAACAGCAACGTATCCAGTCGCTCCACCAGACCAATATGTGCGCTGAGGGCAAGCAGCGGCGGGATGTAGCTTTCATCCTGAGACCAGTTACCCTGACCATTCCGCGTCAGACGTGCAAGCGGGCAGGTGATGTAATCCTGATTGTTATCATGGGCGAAACGCAATGACAGCGCATGGCATTCAACGGCCATTTCTTCACTGTCGCTGCCATAAATATCCTGTACTTTATGCCATTCCTGACGATAACGCAGGGGTCTTTCAGTATGCTTTTCCTGTCCCAGATTACCGCCATTCGCATGTTCCAGCGGTAACGCCAGGACAACTATTGCCGTATTTTCCACCGCCAGAGTATGTAAATCACAAGCCAGAGGCAGCGCATCGGAAACTTCGGAGTCGATCAACGAGCCATCGGAAAAACGCAGGCGCAGGGTACGTAATTTTAACTTCCCTAACGCCAGCGCTTCTCTGTCAAACTCGACTCTCGCCACACCCCATGGATGACGGATACCCAGCTGTGCAATGCTGTTGTTACTGTACGTTTCCCAGCGGGCCTGCTGCTGAAACTGTTGTGAGGACAGGAACGTTCCCTCAGCCCATAGTGGTCGATGAATTTTCATACTACACCACCGCCCGGTCAGGTTTTTGCTTTTGGCATTTGAGAAACCTGAGACCGTGCCAGCGTGACTTAACGTGCTGGACGTCTGGCTGATGCATAACCACATCCTCTGCAGATTTCGCCAGACAGGAAAGTGGAGTATGGATAGCTACCGTCAGATGTATTTTTCTAAACAACGACTGATAAATACCGTCTGATCCCATCATTGTTGACATAGCCGCAGATGAAGAAATATGTTCCTTTGCAGACATCAAAATTTCCCTTTTGAAACTTTTATCCGGTTTTGCCCAATGACTTTCCCAGGCGTGCAGGTTAACCCCTCTCCTGTAACGACATTCTTGTTAATTCTTCCATCGCTCCAGGTTCAGTCATGGCGTTAGTGAAGTTGTTTTGGTTTAAATTAAGGCCAATTATTGGGGCTATAGTTAATAAATGTCTGGTGGACACTACAATCCCTGGCGGAGAGAAGATGTAGAGGTAACTTCACATTCATGGCGCTTCCTGTTTTCAGGCCCGGCTTTATGTTAAAGCGAGTTTCGGGAACATCGTTTAGAAATTTTTTAGCCATGTAGCTTCTCCCTGTCTAACTAACCCCTGTTTAAGTATCTGACCTTGATCCAATTTAACAGTTAAATAAAGCGTGGTGCAATGTGGTCAGTGTCTGAAAGATCGTTATTATTACTACTATAAATAATTTGGCTCGTATCCTAAGATAGTTTTATTTATATGAAGTTTCTCAATTTATTGACCATCAAGGGCAATCTGCTTGGTTATGGCTAAGTATAAGCATAAAATACCGATAAACGATCGCGTAATAATATCGCAACGCCACTTTTTCGGAATAAATAAAAGCTTCTTTAATAAATGATATTTTTGCTGTGAATGATTTGGTGGCAAAAAGTTCGACCATCTACTGCGAGATTAGTGAAGTACAGAAGGGAAAAGATGGGATTAATACCATGATTTAAAACAATCAGAAGAAGCTCTGGTATCAAAAATATAACATTTGCATCAATTATCATGATTTATTCAGTAATGAAAGTATGGTGCTGACTTATAATGAAAACTATCATAGATACATTATCTCAATTAAATCCTGTTTGTTGCAGTGCCCTGTCTGGCAAGATAAGCACCGAAATATAATGATTATATCAAGTCTGCTATCTTCATTCTTGTTGGCCAGGGGCCGATTACAAACGTAAAGATAACGGTAGTTCCGGGAATTTAGTCCTTTTATTGCGCAAAACTCTAAATGAGTGGATTAAGTAAGTGGCTTTTAGCCGTACACTCATTTGTCCACGCATCATCTGTGGATCTCCTGAGAGATACAGGGAAGTATAAAAAAACGTTGATAAATTGCGGTTTCTTGTATTTCAGGGGCTGTTACGGATGACATAAAGCAAACCGGCGAGGGGGCGGCAATGGCCGTTCCCGTTTTCGGCAGAGGTTTTGCCGGCGGCAGAAACAAAAAAACACCCTTGAGGGTGTTTGTTATGTTGGTTGCGGGGGCCGGATTTGAACCGACGACCTTCGGGTTATGAGCCCGACGAG
>NZ_JBPYUI010000008.1:95705-214805 GCF_051858335.1 Klebsiella sp. K47 | reverse complement strand
CCCCGGATGGCGAAAATGAGCAGCAGCAGGAACACCAGCACAAAGCCCATGCCGAGAAACATCAGGGTGAAGCCTTCGCCTAACAGGATGGCATTGTCAGTCATTTATACATCTCAAATAGGGGCACGATGACGCGCTGTCTGACAAGGTTTCTGGCGTTTCCGGCTAAGGAGCAGGGTGGATTTCCCTCTGCCGCTCCCGGCATGGGACCCTGATTCGTTCTTCACCTGTAAGTTCAACGTGCCATCGTGCGTATGGGTTAAATCATCATGCCGAACACGATGCTGGCGATGACCAGCACAATACCGCCGCCCAAACGGGAGGAGATTTGCGCATAAGAGATAAGGTTCATACGGTTACAGGCAGAGAGAACTTCCAGGTCGCCGGAGCCGCCGCGGTTGGCCATACACAGGCCTGCAGTGATGGCCGATTCTATTGGGAAGAAGCCCATCAGCCAGCCACCGATCGCCGCGCCGAGCACCGCACCGATAACGATAATGGCGGCGATAACAACGTTAGCGAAGGTGATGGCGTTGATAATTTCCTGTAGGTCGGTGTAGCAGACGCCGACCCCGACCATCAGCACCCACAGCAGCTGTTTGGAGAAGAAATCAGACAAGCGTTTAGCACCGGCTTTGATTTCCGGTGAGCACAGCCCGGAGGCGTTCAGCGCGGCGACGATCAGCACCATCCACGCGAAATAGTGAATAGCCACACCGCCAATGCTGGGCAGAATTTTCTTCGCCACGACGTAGGCCAGCAGGAAGCAGGTAGTGGACAGCACCAGACCGACGGCGGTTTCGCGATGGGTGATTTGTCCCGCTTTCTCATCTTCTTCCACTTTGAACGAGGCTTTACGCACCAGTTCCCCTTCGCCGCTCAGCCAGGTGTGTTTTTTGCCGATGATATCGAGGACGGCGGCAAAGACGATGGCGAAGATGTTAGCGATGGTCAGAATAGCGATAGCGGTTGAGTAATACTCTTCGCGAGAACGACCGGTGACGGAGTGGTAAATCTCCGACAGGGGGACCGCGCCCGCGCCGTTGCCGCCACCCATGATCGGCAGGACGTACAGCATCATGATGCGATCCACTGGAATACCGAACACCAGGCCGATAGCGATGCCAAAAATAGACGCGCCGACAATGCCCATCAGGATAGTTGGAATATAGCCGAGCAGTGATTTCAGCAGCAGGCGGCGGTTTACCGACAGAATTGCTCCGGTAATTAATACCGCGATGAATAAGTTAAGGAAGTTACTCTTATCCATAACGTTGCTGATAGCATCGATTTCTTTCTGCGTAAAAATACCTGCGTAGACAAAATAAGCCGCCACCAGGAAAATCATCACCGGAGCGCCACCGATATATTTGTTGAATATTGGCAGGCGCTTGCCAATTTCCCCGAATATAGCGCCGATAATAAACATGATGGCAAAGCCGCCGACGATATCGGTGGGTAATGCGTTATAAAAATGTGAAAGTAATAGTGTAATTAACGCAAATGCGTAAAGGGGGAGCGGCATGCCGAAGATTTTAAATCCCAGCAGATCGCTAACGCCCTTTTTCTCCGTCGCCGGAGCCTGACTCATGTTAGTCATAAACGTTATCCTGTTTATTGATGGAGTAGTAAGACCGGCGCATAGTAATAAATAGACCCAGGGGTAAGGTGTGATTATCTTCACTGAATACTCGTGTTTTTTATTAATTTAATTGTTTTTATGATTCTGAATTAATTAACAACATAAAAACCATAAAGCCAATTAAGCCACGAGAAAAACTGTGACTTAAATACAAGAATCCATAGCCGAACGCTGGCGAAATACAGTTCGTTTTGAAATGACGAAGCGCTAAAAAATGACACTGATATTAAAACGCGTTCAACTATTAAAAGATAAACCGCGGCGAGAGGCGATCGATCGGTTTCTCCGCCAGCATCAACTGTCGTTAGAGGCCGACTGCGAAATGGCGATTATCGCCGAGTATCAGCAGCGGCTGGTCGGCTGCGGTGCTATCGCCGGCAATGTGCTGAAATGCATCGCCATCGATCCCTCGCTGCAGGGGGAGGGGCTGAGCCTTAAATTACTGACCGAGCTCCTGACGCTGGCCTATGAGCTGGGGCGCAGCGAACTGTTTTTGTTCACTAAACCTTGCAATGCTGCGTTATTTTCCGGCGCCGGCTTCTGGCCGATAGCCCAGGCGGGCGACCGCGCCGTGCTAATGGAAAATAGCCGCGAACGACTGACTCGTTACTGCCGACAGCTGGCGATGTACCGTCAGCCGGGAAGAAAAATCGGCGCTATCGTGATGAACGCCAATCCATTCACCCTCGGCCACCGCTGGTTGGTAGAACAGGCGGCCAGCCAGTGCGACTGGCTGCATCTGTTTGTGGTCAAAGAAGATGCGTCCTGCTTTTCCTATCACGATCGCTTCAAGCTCATTGAACAGGGGATTACCGGCATCGATAAGGTGACGCTGCATCCCGGTTCGGCGTATCTGATCTCGCGGGCGACGTTCCCCGGCTATTTCCTGAAAGAGCAAGGGGTGGTTGATGACTGCCACAGCCAGATTGACCTGCAGCTCTTCCGCGAGCGCCTGGCCCCGGCGCTGCAGATTACCCATCGCTTTGTCGGCACCGAGCCGTTGTGTCCCCTGACCCGTAATTACAACCAGCGCATGAAGTCACTACTGGAAGCGCCAGGCGACGCGCCGCCCATTGAAGTAGTTGAGCTTGCGCGAATCGAAAAAAATGGTGGACCCGTGTCGGCCTCCCGAGTGCGCGAACTCTATCGACAGCGCAACTGGCAGGCGGTCGCGGCGCTGGTACCGCCGGGGACCCTCTCTTTTCTGATGCAACTGGCGGAAAGCGAACATCAAACCGCCTGATTTTTATGCCCTAACTAAGGATTTTCCCCTATGGAAATGAAGATTGACGCCCTGGCCGGCACGCTGGAGTCCAGCGATGTGATGGTCAGGATTGGACCGGCGGCGCAGCCGGGCATTCAGCTGGAAATCGACAGCATTGTGAAACAACAGTTTGGCGCTGCGATTGAGCAGGTAGTGAGAGAAACGCTGGCTCAGCTTGGCGTGAAACAGGCCAGCGTGGTGGTCGATGATAAAGGCGCGCTGGAATGTGTTTTGCGAGCTCGTGTACAGGCCGCGGCGCTGCGCGCGGCGCAACAGACCCAATTACAATGGAGCCAGCTATGAAACCACGTCGCAGTATGTTGTTCATCCCTGGCGCCAATGCCGCCATGTTAAGCACGTCATTCGTCTACGGCGCTGATGCTGTGATGTTCGACCTGGAAGATGCCGTTTCGCTGCGCGAGAAAGATACCGCTCGTCTGCTGGTGTATCAGGCGCTGCAGCATCCACTGTATCAGGATATCGAAACCGTGGTGCGTATTAACCCGCTAAATACCCCGTTTGGTCTGGCCGATCTGGAAGCCGTGGTTCGTGCGGGCGTGGATATGGTGCGTCTGCCGAAAACCGACAGCAAAGAAGATATCCATGAGCTGGAAGCGCATGTTGAGCGGATTGAACGCGAGTGCGGCCGGGAAGTGGGCAGCACCAAGTTAATGGCGGCGATCGAGTCGGCGCTGGGCGTGGTGAACGCGGTGGAAATCGCCCGCGCCAGCCCGCGTCTGGCGGCGATCGCGCTGGCGGCCTTCGATTACGTGATGGATATGGGCACCTCCCGCGGCGACGGTACTGAACTGTTCTACGCCCGCTGCGCTGTACTGCATGCCGCCCGCGTTGCCGGCATCGCCGCCTATGACGTGGTGTGGTCGGATATCAATAATGAAGAGGGCTTCCTGGCGGAAGCGAATCTGGCCAAAAACCTCGGCTTTAACGGCAAATCGTTGGTTAACCCACGACAAATTGAACTCCTGCATCAGGTCTATGCCCCGACGCGCAAAGAGGTCGATCACGCGCTGGAAGTGATTGCCGCGGCGGAAGAAGCCGAAACGCGAGGTCTGGGTGTGGTATCGCTGAACGGCAAGATGATCGATGGACCGATTATCGACCATGCTCGCAAAGTGGTGGCGCTCTCGGCTTCCGGTATTCGTGATTAAGGGGAATAAGATGAAAGAGACAGTAGCAATGCTTAATCAGCAGTACGTGATGCCGAATGGACTGACACCTTATGCCGGCGTAACGGCGAAAAGTCCCTGGCTGGCGAGTGAGAGCGAAAAGCGCCAGCGCAAAATCTGCGATTCGCTGGAAACGGCAATCCGTCGCTCCGGCCTGCAAAACGGCATGACCATCTCGTTTCACCACGCGTTTCGCGGCGGTGACAAAGTCGTCAATATGGTAGTGGCGAAGCTGGCGGAAATGGGTTTTCGCGATCTCACCCTGGCGTCCAGTTCGCTGATCGACGCCCACTGGCCGCTGATCGAGCATATTAAAAATGGCGTGATCCGCCAGATCTACACCTCCGGCCTGCGCGGCAAGTTGGGCGAGGAGATCTCCGCCGGTTTAATGGAAAACCCGGTGCAGATCCACTCCCACGGCGGTCGCGTACAGCTGATTCAAAGCGGCGAGCTGTCGATTGATGTCGCGTTTCTCGGCGTTCCTTGCTGCGATGAGTTTGGCAACGCCAACGGCTTTAGCGGTAAATCACGCTGCGGTTCTCTGGGCTACGCGCGCGTCGATGCCGAGCACGCTAAATGCGTGGTGCTGCTGACCGAAGAGTGGGTGGATTATCCTAACTATCCGGCCAGTATTGCCCAGGATCAAGTGGATCTGATAGTCCAGGTAGATGAAGTCGGCGATCCGCAAAAAATTACCGCGGGTGCCATCCGTCTGACCAGCAACCCGCGCGAGCTGCTGATCGCCCGCCAGGCGGCGAAAGTCGTTGAGCACTCCGGTTACTTTAAAGAGGGTTTCTCGCTGCAGACCGGTACCGGCGGCGCCTCGCTGGCAGTAACTCGCTTCCTTGAAGATAAAATGCGCCGTAACGGCATTACCGCCAGCTTCGGCCTCGGCGGTATCACCGGGACGATGGTCGATTTGCACGAAAAAGGGTTGATCAAAACGCTGCTCGATACCCAGTCCTTCGATGGCGACGCGGCGCGTTCGCTGGCGCAGAACCCGAACCATGTCGAGATCTCCACCAATCAGTATGCCAGCCCGGGCTCCAAAGGCGCCTCCTGCGAGCGCTGAAACGTGGTGATGCTCAGCGCGCTGGAAATTGATATCGACTTTAACGTTAACGTGATGACCGGTTCTAACGGTGTGCTGCGCGGGGCGTCCGGTGGCCATAGCGATACCGCCGCCGGTGCGGATTTGACCATTATTACCGCGCCGTTAGTTCGCGGCCGTATTCCCTGCGTCGTGGAAAAGGTGCTGACCCGCGTCACGCCGGGGGCCAGCGTGGATGTGCTGGTCACTGACCACGGCATTGCGGTCAACCCGGCACGTCAGGACCTGATCGACAATTTGCGCAGCGCAGGCATTCCGCTGATGACCATTGAGGAACTGCAGCAGCGTGCTGAGCTGTTGACTGGCAAGCCGCAGCCGATCGAATTCACCGATCGGGTGGTGGCGGTGGTGCGCTATCGCGACGGTTCGGTCATCGATGTGATTCGTCAGGTGAAAAACAGCGACTAAACGCAGAGGGGAAAGGCCATGAGCGACGTGTTAATTAATCCTGCGCGTGTGCGGCGCGTGAAGCCACTGAGTGCCGAAGAGGTGGTCAGCGCGGTAGAGCGCGCGCTGTTGACCGAAGTTCGCCTGACCCCAAAGCCCGGGTTGGTGGATATTCGTAACGCTGGCGCGCACTGGGATATGGATCTGGCCTCGTTTGAGGCCAGCACCGCGGTGGTGGCTCCGTGGATGGAGAAATTTTTCATCATGGGCCACGATACTGCGGCGGTCGCGCCGGAGCAGGTATTGATGATGCTGCGCCCGGTAGGGATGGCCTGTGAGAACGATATGCTGGAGGCCACCGGCGGGGTGAATACCCATCGCGGGGCGATCTTCGCTTTTGGCCTGCTCAGCGCGGCGGCGGGCAGGCTGGTGTCGAAAGGTGAGCCGATAGAGCAGCACCGGCTTTGCGACCAGGTGGCGCGCTTCTGTCGCGGCATGGTTATGCAGGAGTTGTCTTCTGCTGGCGGGGAACGGCTCAGTAAAGGCGAGGCTCATTTTCTGCGCTATGGTCTCTCCGGGGCCCGCGGCGAGGCGGAGAGCGGTTTCCTGACGGTGCGTACCCAGGCCATGCCAGTCTTTACCCGCATGATGGAAGAGACCGGCGACAGTAATCTGGCGCTACTGCAAACCCTGCTGCATCTGATGGCGTGGAATGATGACACCAACCTGGTCTCGCGCGGCGGGCTTGCCGGGCTGAACTTTGTCCAGCAGGAGGCGCAGCGACTGCTGTGGCAGGGCGGCGTGCTGGCGGACGGCGGGCTGGAGGCGCTGCGACAGTTTGACGATGAGCTGATTGCCCGCCATCTCAGCCCCGGCGGCAGCGCCGATCTGCTGGCGGTGACCTGGTTTTTATCCGCGTTTCCCGCCGGCGCGCTTTTCCCGCTGTAACCCACTGCAATACCGCCTTCGCCCGCACTGTACGGGCGAAGGCGCCATCATTAGCCTTCCCGGTTGTCATCAGGTAAACACGGAATCGCGGCACAATCGTATAGTTTTTACTGATATCGTCCGCCGTTTGTCATAAATTTCTAATTATCGGCGTTTTTGAGTAGCGGCCCGCTGACGGGCTGGTTACTCTGAAAACAATTTACGTAATGTTAACAAAAGAGAATAGCTATGCATGATGCACAAATCCGCGTGGCCATCGCCGGCGCGGGCGGCCGGATGGGACGCCAGTTAATTCAGGCTGCATTGCAGATGGAAGGCGTGGCGCTGGGCGCGGCGCTGGAGCGCGAAGGGTCAAGCCTGGTGGGCAGCGACGCCGGCGAGCTGGCGGGCGCCGGCAAAGCGGGCGTCGCGGTGCAGAGCAGCCTGGCGGCGGTAAAAGATGATTTCGACGTGTTGATCGATTTTACCCGCCCGGAAGGCACGCTGAACCATCTGGCGTTTTGCCGCGAGCACGGCAAAGGGATGGTCATCGGCACCACCGGTTTTGACGACGCTGGCAAACAGGCGATTCGCGATGCCGCGCAGGACATTGCCATTGTCTTCGCCGCTAACTTTAGCGTTGGCGTCAACGTCCTGTTGAAGCTGCTGGAGAAGGCGGCAAAGGTGATGGGCGACTATACCGACATCGAAATTATCGAAGCGCACCACCGGCATAAAGTGGATGCGCCGTCAGGCACCGCGCTGGCGATGGGCGAAGCGATCGCCGGGGCATTGAACAAAGATCTCAAGGACTGCGCGGTCTACAGTCGTGAAGGCTACACTGGCGAACGCGTCCCGGGCACCATCGGCTTCGCGACCGTTCGCGCGGGGGATATCGTCGGGGAGCATACGGCAATGTTTGCTGACATCGGTGAGCGTATTGAAATCACCCATAAAGCGTCCAGCCGCATGACCTTTGCAAATGGCGCTGTTCGTTCAGCATTATGGCTGAAAGGCAAGAAAAATGGCCTGTTTGATATGCGTGATGTGCTGGATCTGAATAGTTTATAACGATTATTACCCATCGTGATGTGGTTATTGCTATCAATAAGTTATTGATGCAGAGGGCAATATTTTGTTGCCCTTTTTTATTTTTGCGAATTATGGCGTATGTTTTAAGTGTAATGCGTAAAAAATACAGTATTAGCGTGTTTTTTAGTGAATGAAATGTAAATTTTGACCATCTGGTCCACTTTTTTGTCGATCATCCCTCTGTTTTACACTCTTCCACATCCGCAAGCGTTTTCTCAGCCAGGTTTGTTGATCTTTTTGGCGTAAAAATCACGTGTTACGCACCAGTGGCGTAAAATGACATTAAAAATCTCCGCTTTAAGTTGACTTTTATCCGACATCTCTCCAGAATGCCGCCGTTTGCCAAAAATCTGCGGGCAACAGATTTGCATTGATTCAGATCGCGTTTATGAATTAATATGCAAATAAAGTGAGTGGATATTCTCTGGAGGATGTTTTGATTAAGTCAGCGCTATTGGTTCTGGAAGACGGAACCCAGTTTCACGGTCGGGCCATCGGGGCAACCGGCACGGCGGTTGGGGAAGTCGTTTTCAATACTTCAATGACCGGTTATCAAGAAATCCTCACTGATCCTTCCTATTCCCGCCAAATCGTCACTCTTACTTATCCTCATATTGGTAATGTCGGCACCAACGCCGCCGATGAAGAATCTTCTCAGGTACATGCGCAGGGTCTGGTTATTCGCGACCTGCCGCTGATTGCCAGCAACTTCCGCAGTACTGAAGACCTCTCTTCTTATCTGAAGCGCCATAACATCGTGGCGATTGCCGATATCGATACCCGCAAGCTGACGCGTCTGCTGCGTGAGAAAGGGGCGCAAAACGGCTGCATCATCGCGGGCGACAGCCCGGATGCCCAGCTGGCGCTGGAAAAAGCGAAAGCGTTCCCGGGCCTGAACGGCATGGACTTGGCGAAGGAAGTGACCACCGCAGAAACCTATAGCTGGACGCAAGGCAGCTGGACCCTGGCGGGCGACCTGCCGGAAGCGAAAGCGGAAAGCGAGCTGCCGTTCCACGTTGTGGCATATGACTTCGGCGCGAAACGCAACATCCTGCGCATGCTGGTTGACCGCGGCTGCCGCCTGACGGTGGTGCCGGCGAAGACCTCCGCCGCGGACGTGCTGGCGCTCAATCCGGACGGTATCTTCCTCTCCAACGGCCCTGGCGACCCGGCGCCGTGCGATTACGCTATCGAGGCGATTGAAAAATTCCTTGAGACCGATATTCCGGTATTCGGCATCTGCCTTGGCCATCAGCTACTGGCGCTGGCGAGCGGTGCCAAGACCATTAAGATGAAGTTCGGCCACCACGGCGGCAACCACCCGGTGAAAGATATTGATAACAACGTGGTGATGATCACTGCCCAGAACCACGGTTTCGCCGTAGATGAGGCGACGCTGCCGGCCAACCTGCGCGTGACCCATAAGTCGCTGTTCGACGGCACCCTGCAGGGGATCCATCGTACCGACAAACCGGCGTTCAGCTTCCAGGGGCACCCTGAAGCGAGCCCGGGGCCGCACGATGCCGCGCCGCTGTTCGACCACTTTATCGAGTTAATTGAGCTCTACCGTCAGTCCGCGAAATAATCAGAACCTGTTTATGTTCTGCTGTGCTCGGGAATACGGCGTTAAAAATTTGTTCAAAATGCTCATTTACGTTTTGTAAACTGCGCTTTCTCACAAATTTTTTCCTTGTCTACCCATCGCTCGCGACGACCATAAACAGGTTCTTCGGAGAAGAAAGCAATGCCAAAACGTACAGACATAAAAAGTATCCTGATTCTGGGCGCGGGCCCGATTGTTATCGGTCAGGCGTGTGAGTTTGACTACTCCGGCGCCCAGGCGTGTAAAGCGCTGCGCGAAGAGGGCTACCGCGTTATCCTGGTGAACTCTAACCCGGCGACCATCATGACCGACCCGGAAATGGCCGATGCCACCTACATCGAGCCGATTCACTGGGAAGTGGTGCGTAAAATCATCGAAAAAGAGCGCCCGGATGCGGTGCTGCCGACCATGGGCGGCCAGACGGCGCTGAACTGCGCGCTCGAGCTGGAGCGTCAGGGGGTACTGGCTGAATTCGGCGTGACCATGATTGGTGCCACCGCCGATGCGATTGATAAAGCCGAAGACCGTCGCCGTTTCGATATCGCAATGAAAAAAATCGGCCTCGACACCGCGCGCTCTGGTATCGCCCACACGATGGAAGAGGCGCTGGCGGTTGCCGCCGACGTTGGTTTCCCGTGCATCATCCGTCCGTCCTTCACCATGGGCGGCACCGGCGGCGGTATCGCCTATAACCGCGAAGAGTTCGAAGAAATTTGCGAACGCGGCCTGGATCTCTCTCCGACCAACGAACTGCTGATCGATGAATCGCTGATCGGCTGGAAAGAGTACGAGATGGAAGTGGTGCGCGATAAGAACGATAACTGCATCATCGTCTGCTCCATCGAAAACTTCGACGCCATGGGGATCCACACCGGTGACTCCATCACCGTTGCCCCGGCGCAGACCCTGACCGACAAAGAGTACCAGATCATGCGTAACGCCTCGATGGCGGTGCTGCGTGAAATCGGCGTCGAAACCGGCGGCTCTAACGTGCAGTTCGCGGTTAACCCGAAAAACGGTCGCCTGATCGTTATCGAAATGAACCCGCGCGTCTCCCGCTCCTCGGCGCTGGCCTCTAAGGCCACCGGCTTCCCGATTGCTAAAGTGGCAGCCAAGCTGGCGGTAGGTTATACCCTTGACGAGCTGATGAACGACATCACCGGCGGCCGCACCCCGGCTTCCTTTGAACCGTCCATCGACTACGTGGTCACTAAAATCCCACGCTTTAACTTTGAAAAATTCGCCGGCGCCAACGACCGTCTGACCACCCAGATGAAGTCTGTCGGCGAAGTGATGGCGATTGGCCGTACCCAGCAGGAATCCTTGCAGAAAGCGCTGCGCGGTCTGGAAGTGGGCGCTACCGGCTTCGACCCGAAAGTGAGCCTCGACGATCCGGAAGCGCTGACCAAAATCCGCCGCGAGCTGAAAGATGCCGGCGCTGAGCGTATCTGGTATATCGCTGACGCGTTCCGCGCGGGCCTCTCGGTTGACGGCGTCTTCAACCTGACCAACATCGACCGCTGGTTCCTGGTACAGATTGAAGAGCTGGTCCGTCTGGAAGAGAAAGTGGCGGAAGTGGGCATCAACGGCCTCGACGCTGACTTCCTGCGCACCCTGAAGCGTAAAGGCTTTGCCGATGCGCGTCTGGCGAAGCTGGCGGGCGTGCGGGAAGCGGAAATCCGCAAGCTGCGCGACCAGTATGACCTGCACCCGGTCTACAAGCGCGTGGACACCTGCGCTGCGGAATTTGCTACCGATACCGCCTACATGTACTCCACTTATGAAGAAGAGTGTGAGTCCAACCCGTCCGTTGACCGCGATAAAATTATGGTCCTCGGCGGCGGCCCGAACCGTATCGGGCAGGGTATCGAATTCGACTACTGCTGCGTACACGCCTCGCTGGCGCTGCGCGAGGACGGTTACGAGACCATCATGGTCAACTGTAACCCGGAAACCGTCTCTACCGACTACGACACCTCCGACCGTCTGTATTTTGAGCCGGTGACCCTGGAAGACGTGCTGGAAATCGTGCGCATCGAGAAGCCAAAAGGCGTTATCGTCCAGTACGGCGGCCAGACCCCGCTGAAGCTGGCTCGTGCCCTGGAAGCTGCCGGCGTGCCGGTTATCGGTACCAGTCCGGACGCTATCGACCGGGCGGAAGACCGTGAGCGCTTCCAGCACGCGGTTGACCGTCTGAAGCTGAAGCAGCCGGCGAACGCCACCGTCACCGCCATTGAGCAGGCGGTAGAGAAAGCGAAAGAGATTGGCTACCCGCTGGTGGTGCGTCCGTCTTATGTGCTCGGCGGCCGGGCGATGGAGATCGTCTATGACGAGCAGGATCTGCGCCGCTACTTCCAGACCGCGGTCAGCGTCTCCAACGACGCGCCGGTGCTGCTGGATCGCTTCCTCGACGATGCGATTGAAGTGGATGTCGATGCCATCTGCGATGGCGAAATGGTGCTGATTGGCGGCATCATGGAGCATATCGAGCAGGCAGGCGTCCACTCCGGCGACTCCGCCTGTTCCCTGCCGGCCTACACCCTGAGCAAAGAGATTCAGGATGTGATGCGCGAGCAGGTGCAGAAGCTGGCCTTCGAGCTGCAGGTTCGCGGCCTGATGAACGTCCAGTTCGCGGTGAAAGATAACGAAGTTTATCTGATTGAGGTCAACCCGCGTGCGGCGCGTACCGTACCGTTCGTCTCCAAAGCCACCGGCGTACCGCTGGCGAAAGTGGCGGCGCGCGTGATGGCCGGTAAGACACTGGCGCAGCAGGGCGTGACCAAAGAGATCATCCCGCCGTACTACTCGGTGAAAGAGGTGGTCCTGCCGTTCAATAAATTCCCGGGCGTTGACCCGCTGTTAGGGCCAGAAATGCGCTCCACCGGGGAAGTGATGGGCGTCGGCCGCACCTTTGCCGAAGCGTTCGCCAAAGCGCAGCTGGGCAGCAACTCGACCATGAAGAAACAGGGTCGCGCGCTGCTCTCCGTCCGCGAAGGCGATAAAGAGCGCGTGGTTGACCTGGCGGCGAAGCTGCTGAAGTTTGGCTTCGAACTGGATGCGACTCACGGTACGGCGATTGTGCTGGGTGAAGCGGGCATTAACCCGCGTCTGGTGAACAAGGTGCATGAAGGTCGTCCGCACATTCAGGACCGCATCAAGAATGGCGAATATACCTACATCATCAACACCACCGCAGGTCGCCAGGCGATTGAAGACTCCAAGCTGATTCGCCGCAGCGCGCTGCAGTACAAAGTGCATTACGACACCACCCTGAACGGCGGCTTTGCCACCGCGATGGCGCTGAACGCTGACGCCACCGAGAAGGTGATTTCGGTTCAGGAAATGCACGCGCAAATCACTAAATAAGCTTCCCGGCCTGGCCGGATAGCAACAATCCTGGGCTGACGACATCGTCAGCCTATTTTTTTTGGCCGCAGCCATCTTCAGAGAGTTCTGCTTTTAACCCCCTGTCGGGTCAGGCTAACTATAGTTAGCACCATAACGATACCTATTGATGAAAAGACAGGAGGATACAATGCGGAACAATATTCTGGTGGCATCCGCACTGGCAGCGACGGCAATCATGTTCGTGGCCGGCTGCTCATCGAATCAGTCAATCAAAACCACCGACGGCAAGACCATTGTCACCAGCGGCAAACCGCAGGTGGATGATGACACCGGCCTTGTCTCATACAAAAATGCCGAAACCGGCCGCGTGGAGCAGATTAACCGCGACCAGGTGAAGTCCATGGACGAGCTGGATAACTAAGGCCTGACGTTTACCCTCAGGGCGCGCGTTGCGTAAGCCATCGCGACATAAATCACAGTTATCATTGTAAGCGGTTCGCTTAACTGTCTACACTCTTGCTGATTACGACAAGAGCAAACGCAGGCCAATCAATGATTCTGATAATTTATGCGCATCCTTATCCGCAGCATTCTCATGCGAATAAGCGAATGCTTGAACAGGCAGGGACGCTTGAAGGCGTAGAGATACGCTCCCTCTATCAACTCTATCCCGACTTTAATATCGATGTCGCCGCCGAGCAGGCGGCGCTGGCCCGTGCCGATCTGGTTATCTGGCAGCACCCTATGCAATGGTATAGCGTACCGCCGCTGCTCAAGCTGTGGATGGACAAGGTGCTGTCGCACGGTTGGGCCTATGGCCATAACGGTATTGCGCTGCGCGGTAAATCGCTGATGTGGGCGGTCACTACCGGCGGCGGTGAAAGCCACTTTGATATCGGTTCGTTTCCCGGTTTCCCGGTGCTGGCGCAGCCTCTGCAGGCAACCGCGCTTTACTGCGGGATGAAATGGTTGCCGCCGTTCGCTATGCACTGCACCTTTATCTGCGATGATGAAACGCTGCAGGCGCAGGCCCGCCGCTATCGTCAACGCTTAATCGACTGGCAGGAGGCACACCAGAATGGATAGCCATACGCTGATACAGGCGTTGATTTACCTCGGCGCCGCGGCGCTGATTGTGCCCATCGCCGTCCGTCTGGGGCTTGGGTCAGTGCTGGGCTATCTCATCGCCGGCTGTATTATCGGCCCGTGGGCGCTGCGGCTGGTGACCGATGCCGAGGCGATTCTGCACTTTGCCGAGATTGGCGTGGTGCTGATGCTGTTCGTCATTGGTCTGGAGCTCGATCCGCAGCGCTTATGGAAGCTGCGCGCCTCGGTGTTTGGCGGCGGCGCACTGCAGATGGTGGCCTGCGGGGTGTTGATCGGCCTGTTCTGCATGCTGCTGGGCCTGCGCTGGCAGGTGGCCGAGCTGATTGGTATGACTCTGGCGCTTTCCTCAACCGCGATCGCTATGCAGGCGATGAATGAGCGCAATCTGACGGTGTCGCAGATGGGGCGCAGCGCCTTCGCAGTGCTGCTGTTCCAGGATATCGCCGCGATCCCGCTGGTGGCGATGATCCCGCTGCTGGCGGCCAGCGGCGGCGCCACTTCGCTGATGGCTTTTGCCCTCTCCGCGCTGAAAGTGGCCGCAGCGCTGGCGCTGGTGGTGGTCCTTGGGCGCTATCTGACCCGCCCGCTGCTGCGCTTTGTCGCCCGTTCCGGCCTGCGCGAAGTGTTCAGCGCCGTGGCCCTGTTCCTGGTCTTCGGCTTTGGCTTATTGCTGGAAGAGGTGGGGCTGTCGATGGCGATGGGGGCGTTTCTCGCCGGGGTGCTGCTGGCCAGCTCCGAATATCGTCATGCGCTGGAGAGTGATATTGAGCCGTTTAAAGGACTGCTGTTGGGGCTGTTCTTTATCGGCGTCGGCATGTCGATTGATTTCGGCACCCTGGTCACCCATCCGCTGCGTATTGTGATTTTGCTGGTCGGTTTCCTGGCGATAAAAATGCTGATGCTGTGGCTTATCGCCAGGCCGCTTGGCGTACCGCGCGCCCAGCGCCGCTGGTTTGCGGTGCTGCTGGGGCAGGGGAGTGAGTTCGCGTTTGTGGTGTTTGGCGCCGCGCGGATGGCGGATGTACTGGACGGCGAATGGGCAAAAGCGTTGACCCTGGCGGTGGCCCTGTCAATGGCGGCAACCCCCATTCTGCTGGTGCTGCTGACCCGTCTGGAGAAATCGTCCAGCGGCCAGGCGCGTGATGCTGACGAGATTGATGAAGAGCAGCCGCGGGTGATTGTCGCCGGCTTTGGCCGCTTCGGGCAGATAGCCGGCCGTTTGCTGCTCTCGAGCGGGGTGAAGATGGTGATCCTCGATCACGATCCGGACCATGTCGATACCCTGCGCAAATTTGATATGAAGGTTTTCTACGGCGATGCCACCCGGGTCGATCTGCTGGAGTCGGCCGGCGCCGAAAAGGCGGAAGTGCTGATCAATGCCATTGACGATCCGCACGTCAGCCTGGAGCTGGTGGCGAGGGTAAAAGAGCATTTTCCGCATCTGCAGATCATCTCCCGCGCCCGCGATGTCGATCATTACATTCAGCTGCGCCAGGCTGGCGTCGAGGCCCCGGAGCGTGAAACCTTCGAGGCGGCGCTGAAGTCCGGCCGAATGACGCTGGAGGCGCTGGGGCTCGGCGCCTATGAAGCGCGCGAGCGGGCCGATCTGTTCCGTCGATTCAACCTGCAGATGGTCGAAGAGATGGTGGCGATGGCGGAAAACGATGCCGCGTCGCGGGTGGCGGTCTTCAAGCGGACCAGCGATATGCTGACCGGCATCATCAACGAAGATCGTCATCATCTGTCGCTGGTGCAGCGTCATGGCTGGCAGGGTACGGAAGAGGGCAGGCACACCGGGGATATCGCCGATGAGCCGGAAAATAAGCCCTCAGCCTGAGGCTGACCAGTAACATTTTGTTTTCGTTTGGATCCTCTTCTGGCGGCCCACGGTGTGAACGTGGGCTTGCCAGCAAATCAGAAAATTTTCTTATTCTTTACCCTCCGGCCAGTCGACGAAGTTGTACGCTTTCCGTATAGTGGCGACAATTTTTTGCACTCGGGAATGAATGAATGATCAGTCTGATTGCGGCGTTAGCGGTAGATCGCGTCATTGGTATGGAAAACGCCATGCCATGGAACCTGCCTGCCGATCTCGCCTGGTTCAAACGCAACACGTTAAATAAGCCGGTGGTGATGGGGCGTCTGACCTGGGAATCCATTGGGCGCCCATTGCCGGGGCGTAAAAATATCGTGATCAGCAGCAAACCCGGCAGCGACGATCGCGTGCAGTGGGTCTCCTCCGTAGAAGAAGCAATTGCCGCCTGCGGCGATGTGGAAGAGATTATGGTGATCGGCGGCGGCCGGGTGTATGAGCAGTTCCTGCCGAAAGCGCAGAAGCTCTACTTGACCCATATTGATGCGGAAGTGGAAGGCGATACCCATTTCCCGGATTACGATCCGGACGAATGGGAGTCGGTGTTCAGCGAGTTTCATGACGCCGACGCGCAGAACTCCCATAGCTACTGCTTTGAGATCCTCGAACGCCGTTAAGCGGGCAGGATAGCGATAAAAAAACCCCGGTCGAGTCTGGCGTGACCGGGGTTTTCTTTTGCATGAATTGCGCGACGATGGCGCACTCAGTATCTCGTCATGTTCCCCGTCGCAGGCTTCGTCTTTCGGGAGCGCTGTCCGGGCGACAAATCGCAAGGCAATGTAGCCCGGATAAGGCGCAACGCGCCGCTATCCGGGAAGAGTCAGGACGCGACGGCTTCGCCTTCGTCGAGGCTTTTCTGCCGGTTTGACGGCTGGGTGAAGTACTGCTTATCTTCCCAGCGCAGGCAGGTGAGTTCCCCGCCCCAGCAGCAGCCGGTATCCAGGGCGTAAATCCCCTCCGGCGTGCCGCGTCCCTCCAGCGAAGCCCAGTGGCCAAAGGCAATGCTGTAGGCATTGCTGACCGGGCCGGGAATGGCAAACCACGGCTTCAGCGGCGCCGGGGCGTCCTCGGGCGCTTCCTTCGAATACATATCCAGCTGGCCGTTCGGGAAACAGTAGCGCATGCGGGTAAAGGCGTTAGAGATAAAGCGCAGGCGCGCCAGGCCGCTCAGCTCGTTGCTCCAGTGGTTCGGCATGTCGCCGTACATGGCATCGAGGAAGAAAGGATAGGAGTCGCTGGAGAGCACTGCTTCAACATCGCGCGCGCACTGCTGGGCGGTCTCCAGATCCCACTGCGGCGTAATTCCGGCATGGGCCATCACCAGCTTTTTCTCTTCATCCACCTGCAGCAGCGGCTGGCGACGCAGCCAGTTGAGCAGCTCATCGGCATCCGGCGCTTCCAGCAGTGATTTCAGACGATCCTTCGGCTTGTTGCGGCTGATACCGGCAAAGACCGCCAGCAGGTGTAAGTCATGGTTGCCCAGCACCAGTCGTACGCTGTCGCCCAGAGATTTGACATAGCGCAGGACCTCCAGCGATCCCGGGCCTCGGGCCACCAGATCGCCGGTCAGCCACAGCGTATCTCTCCGCGGATCGAATTCAACCTGCGCTAATAATGCGATCAGTTCATCGTAGCAACCGTGAACGTCGCCAATAAGGTATGTTGACATTGTTTTAATGAATGAGCGTTGGAACTGCGAGACGGAAAACAGGGATCTCAATACGGAACGGCGCGCCGTCGATATCGATCATCTCATAATGACCCTGCATGGTTCCCAGCGGCGTTTCAATCACTGCGCCGCTGGTATATTGATATTCACCGCCGGCGGGAATATGCGGTTGCTCGCCGACCACCCCTTCACCCTGAACTTCAGTCTCACGACCGTGGCCGTTAGTGATGAGCCAGTAGCGGCCAAGCAGCTGAACCTGACTCCGCCCCAGGTTGCGAATGGTGACGGTGTAAGCGAAGACGTAGCGCTCTTCTTCCGGGGAAGACTGCGATTCGATATAGACGCTCTGTACCTGGACACACACCCGGGGCGAATGAATCATGGTTAGCTCTCCTTCGTTGGCAGATTGTCAGACAGCCAGTTGGCCATCAGGCAGTACTGCGCCACGGAAATATTTTCGGCGCGCATGGCCGGGTCGATGCCCAGCTCGGTCAGCACTTCCACGCTGAACAGATTGCCGAGACTGTTTCGGATAGTCTTGCGGCGCTGGTTGAACGCTTCGGTGGTGATGCGGCTCAGCACCCGGATCTCTTTGACCGGATACGGCATGGTGCTGTGCGGCACCAGGCGTACCACCGCGGAGTCGACCTTAGGCGGCGGGGTAAACGCGCTCGGCGGCACTTCGAGTACCGGGATCACCTGGCAATAATATTGCGCCATCACGCTTAACCGACCATACGCCTTACTGTTCGGTCCGGCAACCAGACGATTCACTACTTCCTTCTGCAGCATAAAGTGCATATCGGCAATGGCATCAGTATAGCTGAACAGATGGAACATCAGCGGGGTCGAGATATTGTACGGCAGGTTGCCGAAGACGCGCAGCGGCTGGCCCATTTTCTCCGCCAGTTCGCCAAAGTTCATGGTCATCGCATCCTGCTGATAGATGGTCAGCTTTGGACCGAGGAACGGATGCGTCTGCAGGCGAGCCGCCAGATCGCGGTCCAGTTCGATGACGGTCAGCTGGTCAAGGCGTTCGCCGACCGGCTCGGTCAGGGCCGCCAGGCCGGGGCCGATTTCAACCATCGCCTGGCCTTTCTGCGGGTTAATCGCCGAGACGATGCTGTCGATCACAAACTGATCGTTGAGGAAGTTCTGCCCGAAGCGTTTACGGGCTAAATGGCCCTGATGGACTCGATTATTCATTGGGTATTAACAATCATTTTGATGGCGAGATTAAGCGCCGTGATAAAACTGCCGACGTCCGCTTTTCCCTGGCCCGCTAATTCCAGTGCGGTGCCGTGGTCGACGGAGGTACGAATAAAAGGTAAACCGAGCGTAATGTTCACGCCGCGGCCAAAGCCCTGGTATTTTAGCACGGGCAGGCCCTGATCGTGGTACATCGCGAGAACCGCATCGGCATGATCAAGATATTTCGGCTGAAAGAGGGTGTCTGCCGGCAGCGGACCGCTGAGGTTCATCCCCTTTGCGCGCATCTCTTCCAGCACCGGAATGATGGTGTCTATCTCTTCTGTTCCCATATGGCCGCCTTCGCCAGCGTGCGGGTTAAGCCCGCAAACCAGCACATGCGGCTGGGCAATGCCAAATTTCGTGCGCAGGTCGTGATCGAGAATGGTGATGATCTCGCGCAGTAGCTCGGGGGTAATCGCTTCGCTGATGGCTTTCAACGGCAGATGGGTGGTGACCAGCGCCACCCGCAGCTCCTCGGTCGCCAACATCATCACCACTTTGCTGGCCTTCGCGCGCTCTTCAAAGAACTCGGTATGACCGGTAAAGGCGATACCGGCGTCGTTGATGTTGCCTTTATGCACCGGGCCGGTCACTAACGCCGCAAACTCGCCGCTAAGGCAGCCGTCGCAGGCGCGCGCCAGCGTCTCCACTACGTAGGCGCCGTTTTGCACATTCAGCACGCCGGGCTCCGCCGGGACGTTTAGCGGCACGTTCAGCAGCGTCAGGGTACCGGCGCGCTGAGGAACAGGAGGTTGCGCGGGATCGTAAGGGAGGAGAGATAAAGGAAGACCGAGCCGCTTGGCTCGGTCAGTTAACAGGGCGCCATCGGCGCAAATCACCAGCTCAGCTGGCCAGTCGCGCTGGGCAAGCTGCACGACCAGGTCAGGGCCAATCCCGGCGGGTTCGCCGGGAGTGATAACAACTTTACGGGTTTCAGGCATCGATATTAGTTGCTCAGAATTTTAACATACGCACTGGCGCGCTGTTCCTGCATCCAGGTTGCCGCTTCTTCAGAGAATTTGCGGTTCATCAGCATGCGGTAAGCACGATCTTTCTGCGCGGCGTCGGTTCTGTCGACCTGACGGCTATCCAGCAGTTCGATCAGGTGCCAGCCAAAGGAAGAGTGCACCGGTCCGCTGGTCTGCCCTTTGTTCAGACGCATCAGCGCATCGCGGAACGCCGGGTCAAAAATGTCCGGCGTGGCCCAGCCTAAATCACCGCCCTGGTTTGCCGAGCCCGGATCTTCCGAATAGGTTTTCGCCGCTTGAGCAAACGTGATTTTCCCGCTCTTAATCTCGGCTGCGATCTGTTCCAGCTTAGCCTGAGCCTGGGCGTCGTTCATGATCGGCGACGGTTTCAGCAGAATATGACGGGCGTGAACCTCGGTAACGGAGATATTCTGGGTACCACCGCGCAGGTCGTTGACTTTCAGAATGTGGAAACCAACGCCGGAACGAATCGGACCGACGATATCCCCTTTCTTCGCCGTGCTTAACGCCTGAGCGAAAATGCCCGGCAGCTCCTGGATACGGCCCCAGCCCATCTGGCCACCCTTCAGCGCCTGTTGGTCAGCGGAGTAGGTGATCGCCAGTTTGCCGAAGTTGGCGCCGTTGCGCGCCTGCTCAACGATGGAGTTTGCTTGCTCCTGGGCCGCGGCGACTTCATCAGAGGTCGGGTTCTCCGGCAGCGGGATCAGGATGTGGCTCAGGTTGAGCTCGGTGCTGGCGTCGTTCTGGTCGCCGATCTGTTTCGCCAGCGCTTCCACTTCCTGCGGCAGCACGGTGATGCGACGACGCACTTCATTGTTACGCACTTCCGAAATCAGCATCTCTTTACGGATCTGGTTACGGTAGGTGTTGTAGTTGATGCCTTCATAGGCCAGACGGCTGCGCATCTGATCCAAGGTCATATTATTTTGTTTGGCGATGTTGGCGATAGCCTGATCGAGCTGGTCGTCAGAGATCTTCACGCCCATCTTCTGCCCCATCTGTAACACGATCTGGTCCATGATCAGTCTTTCGAGGATTTGATGGCGCAGGGTGGCGTCATCCGGCAGCTGTTGGCCAGCCTGACCAGCATTGAGCTTAACCGATTGCATCAAACCATCGACGTCGCTTTCCAGCACGACGCCATTATTGACGACGGCCGCTACTTTATCGACCACCTGGGGGGCAGCGAAACTGGTATTCGCGATCATGGCGATACCGAGAAGCAGCGTTTTCCAGTTCTTCATACTTTTTCCATTTCGATTAACCGCAAATGCGGATGATGTTGTAAACCAGCCGCATCACAGGGAGCTCTGGTACGGTAAAATGTTCGAGCGCAGCATCTGCTGGGTGCCGAGGCCGTAGTTAGAGCTCAGACCGCGCAATTCGATATTGATTCCGAAGGTGTTATCGTATTTGCTCTCGCCGCCGTTGTCGTTGCTGTTCCAGCCGTTGACTTTACGTTCGTAGCCAAGACGGATAGCGTAGCAGCAGGAGTTATACTGCACACCCAACATCTGGTTTGCTGCTTTCCGGGTATTAGTATCGTAGTAGTAGGCCCCGACCACGGACCAGCGATCGACAATCGGCCAACTGGCGGTCATCCCCACCTGCGAAATACCCTGTTTATATTGTGCCGCGGTGGAATATGACGGCAGCGTGGCCTGAATATATTCCGGGCTGGCGTAACGATAGTTAAGCTGGACTAAGCGGTTCTCATCGCGACGGTATTCAATGGTGCCGTTACCAGTGGCAACGTTATCCAGACGCGTATCGTACTGGATCCCCCCGCGCAGACCCCATTCATCGGCAATGCGCCAGTAGGTATCGCCGGCCCAGACCAGTGAACCCGTGGTATCGTTGTTCTCCCAGTTGATGTTGTCATCACCGGTGCGTGACTCGGTGAAATAGTAGATTTGACCAACGGAAATATTAAAACGTTCCACCGCGGCGGCATCGTACACGCGCGAGGTGAGGCCGGTGGTGACCTGATTAGCCGACGCGATGCGGTCCAGACCGCTATAGGTACGGTCGCGGAACAGACCGGTGTAATCCGACTGCAACAGCGTGGAGTCGTAGTTGCCGATTTCACTCTGATCGCGGTACGGCACGTACAGATACTGCACGCGCGGTTCCAGCGTTTGGGTGAATCCCTCCTGCAGGTCGCGTTCAAAGACCATTTTGCCGTCGACTTTAAACTGCGGCATTACGCGGCTGACGGACTCTTTATAGTCAGTGCCGTTGGCGGCATTGTACTTATCGAGGTTGCTCTGCTGGTAGTGAGTCGCCAGCAGCTTGGCTTCGGTATTCAGACTGCCCCAACCGTTGGACAGCGGCAGGTTGATCGTCGGTTCGAAGTGAACGCGGGTCGCTTCCGGCATGTTGTTATTCGAGTTAACAAAATGGGCAACCTGTCCATAGAGATGGGTATCGAACGGACCGACATCATTCTGGTAGTAGTTGACGTCGAGCTGCGGCTCAGCCGAATAGGAGTTGCTCGATTCGCGGTCAAAGACCTGGAATTGTTTGGTCGATACCGTGGCGTCAAAGTTCTGGTTGACGTAACCGGCGCTGAATTTCTGCGTCGCATAGCCGTCGGTACTGGAACCATATTTCGAGCTGAAGTCGTTGAAGTAGTCAGGATCGCTGACCTTGGTGTAGTCAGCGTTCAGACGCCATACCTGATCGATAACCCCTGAGTGGTTCCAGTAGAACAGCCAGCGGCGGCTGTTGCTGTCGCTCGAGTGGTCGTCTTCGTAGACTTTATCCGACGGCAGGTAGTCGAATTCAGTTAAGCCGCTGCCGAGCTGGGTCAGATAGCGGAACTCGTTTTCCCACATCACGCCGCCGCGTTTGTTCATATAGTGCGGAGTAATAGTGGCATCGAAGTTTGGCGCGATGTTCCAGTAGTACGGCAGGGAGAATTCCACGCCGTTTTTGGTGCTGTATTTCGCGTTCGGGATCAGGAAGCCTGAACGACGCTTATCGCCCACCGGCAGCTGCAGGTAGGGGCTATAGAAAATCGGCACAGAGCCAAGCTTGAAGCGGGCGTTCCAGATCTCGGCAACCTGCTCTTCGCGATCGTGGATAACTTCGCTGCCGACGACGCTCCAGGTGTCGGAGCCCGGCAGACAGGAGGTAAAGCTGCCGTTTTCGAGAATGGTATAGCGGTTTTCACCGCGCTGTTTCATCAGGTCGGCGGTGCCGCGTCCCTGGCGTCCGACCATTTGATAATCGCCCTGCCAGACGTTGGTATCTTTGGTATTCAGATTCGACCAGGCTTTTGGCCCTTTGAGGATCACCTGGTTATCGTCGTAATGCACGTTGCCCAGCGCGTCCACCGTGCGCACCGGCTGCGCCTGGCCCGCGGCCTGCTGCTGGTGCAGCTGAACTTCGTCGGCGCGGAGGCGACTATTCCCCTGGTTAATATCGACGTTGCCGGTAAAGACGGCGTTGTCCGGGTAGTTGCCCTTCGCATGATCGGCGTTAATCGTCACCGGCAGATCGCCAGGACGACCTTCCACGAGCGGACGATCATAGCTTGGCACGCCAAGCATACATTGCGTTGCGAGATCGGCAGCGAGGCCTTGTTGGCTATACAAGGCGCTGGCAATCATCGTAGCCAGGAGGCTGGGAATACGTTTTTTCATACGTTGTATTTATTGTTCCATCATCTTGTGACAGCGGCTTGCAAACGGTCAGAGCCTAACTTACTCAACATTATCACGCTAGTGTTAATCCTGCCCGTTTCGAGCCCGAGCGTTAGGCACCCTGTTGAATGACGAGTATGATAAAGCAAATTATAGGCTATGTCCCACAATTGACCGAGGCGCGAGTGCCGGGTAACGTGCGGTCATATTCGAGCTTAACGGCGATAAACAGTTGGGGAGTCTATGCAGTATTTGGGTAAAGTGATTGGCGTGGCAGTGGCTTTGCTGATGGGTGGTGGGTTCTGGGGCGTGGTGCTTGGCTTTCTGGTCGGCCATATGTTTGACCGGGCGCGCAGCCGCCGGTTAAATCTCTTCGCCAATCAGCAGGAGCGTCAGTCGCTCTTCTTTTCCACCACCTTCGAAGTGATGGGGCACCTGACCAAATCCAAGGGCCGCGTTACCGAAGCGGATATTCATGTCGCCAATGTGCTAATGGATCGCATGAACCTGCATGGCGCCTCGCGCACCGCGGCGCAGCAGGCGTTTCGCGACGGTAAGGCCGACAACTATCCCCTGCGCGAGAAAATGCGTCAGCTGCGCAGCGTCTGCTTTGGCCGTTTCGATCTGATTCGGATGTTTCTGGAAATTCAGCTGCAGGCGGCGTTCGCTGATGGCGAACTGCATCCTAACGAACGGGAAGTGCTGTTCGTCATTGCCGACGAGCTCGGCATCTCCCGCGCCCAGTTCGATCAATTCCTGCGGATGATGCAGGGCGGCGCCCAGTTTGGCGGCGGTTCGCAGCAGCGCTCTTATGGCCAGCATGGCGGCAACGCCGGCTGGCAGCAGGCGCAGCGTGGGCCGACCCTCGAAGATGCCTGCAATGTGCTGGGAGTAAAACCGACCGACGACGCGGCGACGGTGAAGCGCGCCTATCGCAAGCTGATGAACGAACATCATCCGGACAAGCTGGTAGCGAAAGGTCTGCCGCCGGAGATGATGGAGATGGCCAAACAGAAGGCCCAGGAGATCCAGAAGGCCTGGGAGCTGATCAAAGAGCAGCGCGGCTTCTGACGTTTCCAGCCCCTCCCGTCCGGCGAGGGGTTTTAACTTTTGACCTTAGCGCGGCGATACAGCCGCCGCGGATGGCCAATTTTTCCGTACAGCATCTCCACTTCCAGAAAACCGGTCTCAACGCCGTGCTCCAGATAGCGACGGGCGGTGGTTTTGCTGAGCCCGGCGGCGCTGACCACTTCATCAACGGAAAAACAGTGCGCTTCCCGGCCGCTAAACAGTCCCTGCACCAGCGCCAGCGTTTTCTCTTCAATCCCCTTGCTGCCGCTATCCACGCGATAGTTCTTCGCCTGCAGTTGATAGAGGGAATCGACGTTTTGCTGATCGACGATTTTCCACTCCCGTTGCTGATCGTAGAACTGGATAAAGCGCTCCAGCGACTGGCTCAGCCGCTTCCATGATACCGGCTTAAGGATATAGTCGAAGGCGCCGTTGCGGATGGCCTGGCTGCAGGTTTCCATATCGCTGGCGGCGGTGATAAAGATCACCGAGCATTGGCTGGTCGCCAGCGCCGGGTCGGTCATCAGCGTGACGCCTTTGCCGTCCGGTAAATAGTTATCCAGCAGCACCAGCTGCGGCGGCGTGGCGTGAAGCAGCTGCCGCGCCTGGGCGAGGGAGGCCGCCATGCCTGCCAGCCGCAGTCGCGGGTGTTTTTGCACAAGCTCGGCGTGCAGGCGCGCCAGTTCGCTCTCATCTTCAATGATTAGCACATCGACCAGGTCATGATGCATCGTGGGCCTCCGGTTGCGGACAGGCGTGCGCGTCGGCCGGGATAAATAGGGTGAAGATCGTTCCCCGCGGCGCGTTATCGGCGACTTCGATGGTGCCGCCCGCCTGAGTGACATAATGTTCAATAAGATACAGACCAATGCCGTGATCGCCACGGGTTTTGGTGGTGACGCCGCGTTCAAAAATGCGCTCGCGGATATCGGGGCGGATGCCGACGCCGCGGTCGGCCACTTCGATAATCAACTCCCGGGCGTTGAGCTGGATCAGGACTTCAACCGGCTCATGCGGCAGCTCGGCACGCTGCGTGGCTTCGATGGCGTTATCCAGCAGGTTGCCGATGATGGAGATCAGCTCGGATTCCATTAGCGACGGCAGGGGGCGGTCGATGCGGCAGGCCGGGTCGAAGCTCAGCGCCACGCCTTTTTCGCGGGCGCGGGTGGCTTTGCCGAGCAGCAGACCGCATAGCGTCGGCGAGTGGAAGTGCGAGGAGATAAAATCCAGTAGCTCCTGAGCATGTTCCGACTGGGCCTGAATATAGCGGATCGCTTCGTCATAATGGCCCATATGCAGCAGGCCGGAGAGGGTAGTCATCCGGTTGAGCTGCTCGTGGCGCATGATGCGCAGATTGTCGACATAGCGCTTCACCTGGCTCAGCTGGGCGGTGAGGGCATTGATTTCATTGCGGTCACGGAATGTGATCACCCAGCCCTGCAGGGTATTCTCCAGCATAATGCGCACCCGACTGGCGAGCACGGTCAACTGGTTGAAGCGGCATAGCTCATCGTGGGTATCGCGTTCGAGCATGTCGCCGCTGGCGAAAAAGGGCTGCGGCGAAATGACGCTGTCGATCGACTGACCGCGCAGCTGGCGGGCGGGCTGGCTGAGCCCCAGCAGGCTGCGGGCGGCATGGTTTATCACCTCAATACGCCGCTGGCGATCGATGACGATCACCCCCTCAAAGATCGACTCCATCATCGCCTTTTGCTGGCGAACCAGCAGGCCAATTTCCCGCGGCTCGAGCGAAAAAATCTGCTTCTTGATACTGCGGGTAAAGTACCAGGAGAAGATAAACAGGGCGATGAGCAGCAGGACGGCGGCGATAAAAATATTGATCACTTTAGTCAGAGTAATGCTGTCGAGATAGCTGGTGAGGTAGCCGACGGAGACAATACCGATCACTCGCCCTGCGTCATCAACGATGGGCGTTTTGCTGCGCAGCGAGACCCCGAGGCCGCCTTTGCGAATGGTGGTGATGGATTTCCCTTCCAGTACCGCCTGGTTGTCGCCGCCGACCAGTCGGGTGCCAACCCACTCCGGATGGACGGAATGAAACAGATGAACTCCCTGACGGTCGCCGATGACGATAAAGCTGGCGTCGCTATGGGCGGCGATTTGCTGCATAAACGCCTGAATCGCCTGTGGGTCGTGCCGGCTGACCTGTTGACGTAAATTCGGCATCAGGGCTATCTCTTCGGCCTGTATTTTGGCCCGGGCGCTCATCTCCTGATAAAGCTGGCGGCTGGCGTCAAAATAATAATAAATGCCCAGCGCGATAAAAAGGACCGAGAAAAAAGCGACCAGAGAAATAAACAGCTTATATTGAAAAGATAATTTCATAGGCCCCGGACGACGTATTAACCATAGCGGCACTCTATCATTTTTCTGTCACGTGACGTAAATGTTAAGGGAAAGTTGTGATCAGCGGCGCAGGCGCGGGCTGCCGCCAGCGGTCGCGGCGGAAATAGGCGGCCGGCGGGAAATAAAAACCATAAAAACCACAGTCATAAATCAGAGATATATCACTCCCGGGCAGTTCAGCGAATAAAAACCATAAAAACCATAGTGACCATTAAAACTTCTTTTTTAATCTGGGAAGCTTCACATTAACGACGCCGCTGTCCCTTTACGCTGAAAATGAATAATAACGACAGGGCTGAATTTATGAGCACCACAGACAATGCATTCTCTGCAACCCTTGAACCGATCGATACGCCGAAAACCACGCTCAAGCAGCGCTGGTGGCATATTATGGATAACTGGAAGGTGGGGATCGTCCCGCTGCCGCTGTTTCTGCTGGCCGGAGGACTGATTGCCCTCGACTGCCTTGGCGGCAAACTGCCGAGCGATATCGTGGTGATGGTGGCCACCCTGGCTTTCTTTGGCTTCGCCTGCGGCGAGTTTGGTAAACGCCTCCCGGTGCTGGGGAAACTCGGTGCGGCGGCGATCTGCGCCACCTTTATTCCTTCCGCGCTGGTCCACTATGGTCTGCTGCCTGACGTGGTTATTGAATCCACGACCAAATTCTATAAATCCACTAACATCCTCTATCTCTATATCTGCTGCATCATTGTCGGCAGCATCATGAGTATGAATCGCACCACGCTGATTCAGGGCTTTCTGAAGATCTTCTTCCCGATGCTGTGCGGCGAAGTGGTCGGCATGCTGGTGGGCATCGGCGTCGGCACGCTGCTGGGTATGGAGCCGTTCCAGGTGTTCTTCTTTATCGTGCTGCCGATTATGGCCGGCGGCGTGGGAGAGGGGGCGATCCCGCTGTCAATGGGTTATGCCGCGCTGATGCATATGGAGCAGGGCGTGGCCCTGGGCCGGGTATTGCCGATGGTGATGCTTGGCAGCCTGACGGCGATCGTCATCTCCGGCTGCCTCAACCAGCTCGGCAAGCGCTTCCCGCATCTGACCGGCGAAGGGCAACTGATGCCGAACCGCAGCCATGAAACCCGCAGCCTCAGCGAGAGCGAAGGCGTGAGCGGTAAGACCGACGTTGGGACCCTCGCCTCCGGCGCGTTGCTGGCGGTACTGCTGTATATGATGGGGATGCTCGGCCACAAACTGATTGGTCTGCCGGCGCCGGTAGGCATGCTGTTCCTCGCGGTACTGTTAAAGCTGGCTAACGTGGTGTCTCCGCGTCTGCAGGAGGGGTCGCAGATGGTGTATAAATTCTTCCGCACCGCAGTCACCTACCCGATCCTCTTTGCCGTCGGCGTGGCGATCACTCCGTGGCAGGAACTGGTAAACGCCTTCACTTTAACCAACCTGCTGGTGATCGTCAGTACCGTCTCCGCGCTGGTGGCGACCGGTTTCCTGGTTGGTAAAAAGATAGGGATGCACCCGATCGATGTGGCGATTGTTTCCTGTTGCCAGAGCGGGCAGGGTGGCACCGGCGATGTGGCGATCCTGACCGCCGGCAACCGCATGAGCCTGATGCCGTTCGCGCAGATCGCTACCCGCATCGGCGGGGCGATAAATGTCTCGCTGGGGTTGCTGTTCCTCAGCCACTATCTGGCGTGATATAACGCTACGCTCAGCGATAAATCTGCTATTTTCCGCTACAGAACGCCGAAAATATCTGCGTTCTGTATCCTAAATGCTCCGCATTTAGCGTTACAATCAGCGCGCGATCGGCTATCGCAACCATCATCATGACAGTCCAGGCGCTGTCGTATTTATCATATGTAGGAGAGGAATTAATGTCAGTGGATACTCCCGCCCAGGCGGGCGTCAGCATCGACGCATTGCTGGCGGCGAAAGAGCAGCGTGCAGCCCGCCAGGCCGACTGGTTGGCCCATTATCAGCAGCCTGTTATTTCCCTGACCCTGGTGACCCCGGGGGCGGTGAAGGACAGCATTCGCTATCGCAATATGATGGGCGTTGCCCTCCAGGCCTGCGATCAGCTGCTGTGGAAGCACCGCTGGCAAACGCTGGATCGTCAGGTGCTATGGCTGCCGACCGGGCCAGAAGCGCTGTGGTGCGTAGCGCATCCGGCCAGCGAAATCAAAGCGATGTGCAGTACGCTGGAGCAGAGCCATCCGCTGGGACGCCTGTGGGATATCGATGTAATCTGTCCGCAGAACGGGCTGGTGGGACGCCAGTCGCTGGGCGAATCGCAGCGCCGCTGCCTGCTGTGCGATGAGCCGGCGCACGCCTGCGCGCGCAGCCGTCGTCACGACACCGATCTCGTCGTCGCCCGCGTTGAGCAGATGATTGACGCGTGGTTCGCCCGCGATTAATCGGGATTGTTTTCTGTATCCTCACTAATCCGAGTTGCACGCAGCCAACCCGCATGCAACTCGAAGTATGAGCGTTAAAAGTCGATCGGCGCGCGAAAGGTCATCGCGTTGCCGTAGGCAGGATGGGTGATGGTGAGCGTCTCGGCGTGCAGCAGCAGGCGCGGGGCCATCGCCAGCGCCTCCGGCGTGGCATAGAAGCGGTCGCCAAGGATCGGATGCCCCAGCGCCAGCATATGCACGCGCAGCTGGTGCGACCGCCCGGTAATCGGCTTCAGGCGCACGCGGGCGGTGTTATCCTCTGCGTACTCCAGCACCTCATATTCGGTTTGCGCCGCTTTGCCGGTTTCATAGCACACCTTCTGCATTGGCCGGTTCGGCCAGTCGCAAATCAGCGGTAAATCCACGAGGCCTTCCGCCGGCTGCGGATGGCCCCAGACGCGGGCGACGTACTGCTTCTTCGGCTCGCGCTCGCGGAACTGACGCTTCAGTTCACGCTCGGCGGCTTTATTCAGCGCCACCACAATCACGCCGCTGGTGGCCATATCCAGGCGATGCACCGATTCGGCCTGCGGGAAGTCGCGCTGAATGCGCGTCATCACGCTGTCTTTATGCTCCTCAAGACGACCGGGGACGGACAACAAGCCGCTCGGCTTGTTGACCACCATGATGTGCTCATCCTGATACAGGATCACCAGCCAGGGATCCTGCGGCGGATTGTAGTTTTCCATCGCCATGTTCGCGTTCCGTTACTGGTGAGTGACGACGATCAGACGCAGCGCGTCCAGACGCCATCCGGCCTGCGCCAGCGCATCCATCACCTGCTGACGGTTGCTTTCGATCGCCGCCAGTTCGTCGTCACGGATGTTCGGGTTCACCGCCTTCAGCGCTTCCAGACGCGACAGCTCCGCCGTCAGCTTTTCATCGGCTTCGTTACGCGCCGCGTCGATCAGCCCCTGCGCCGCTTTGGCGATCTGCGCTTCACCCTGCTGCAGAATCGCGTGAACGTCCTGCTGCACCGCATTGACCAGCTTGCTACCGGTATGGCGGTTGATCGCGCTCAGCTGGCGGTTGAAGCTTTCGAACTCCACCTGCGCGGCGAGGTTGTTGCCGTTTTTATCCAGCAGCATGCGAACCGGGGTCGCCGGCAGGAAGCGGTTGAGCTGCAGCTGCTTCGGCGCCTGCGCTTCGACGACATAGATCAGCTCCAGCAGCAGGGTGCCGACCGGCAGCGCCTTGTTCTTCAGCAGCGAAATGGTGCTGCTGCCGGTATCGCCGGAAAGGATCAGGTCCAGACCGTTGCGTATCAGCGGGTGTTCCCAGGTAATAAATTGCGCATCTTCACGCGACAGCGCCACGTCACGTTCGAAGGTGATGGTGCAACCGTCTTCCGGCAGGCCCGGGAAATCCGGCACCAGCATATGGTCGGAAGGGGTGAGGACGATCAGGTTTTCACCGCGGTCGTCCTGGTTGATGCCGACGATATCGAACAGGTTCATCGAGAAAGCGATCAGGCTGGTGTCGTCATCCTGCTCTTCGATGCTCTCCGCCAGGGCCTGGGCTTTCTCGCCGCCGTTGGAGTGGATCTCCAGCAGACGGTCGCGGCCCTGCTCCAGCTGCGCCTTCAGGGCATCATGCTGTTGGCGGCAGGATTTGATCAGATCGTCAAAGCCGTCGGTGGATTCCGGCGCCGCAAGATAGTTGATCAGTTCATCGTGCACGCTGTCGTAGACGGTGCGACCGGTCGGGCAGGTATGTTCGAAGGCGTCGAGCCCTTCGTGATACCAGCGCACCAGCACCGACTGCGCGGTTTTTTCCAGGTACGGAACGTGGATCTGGATATCGTGCGCCTGGCCGATACGGTCGAGACGACCGATACGCTGCTCCAGCAGATCCGGGTTAAACGGCAGGTCGAACATCACCAGGTTGCTGGCGAACTGGAAGTTGCGTCCTTCGGAGCCGATCTCGGAGCACAGCAGCACCTGGGCGCCGGTGTCTTCTTCAGCAAACCACGCCGCGGCGCGGTCGCGTTCGATAATCGACATCCCTTCATGGAACACCGCGGCGCGGATGCCTTCGCGCTCGCGCAGCACCTGTTCCAGCTGCAGGGCGGTGGCGGCCTTAGCGCAGATTACCAGCACCTTCTGCGAGCGATGGCTGGTCAGGTAACCCATCAGCCACTCGACGCGCGGGTCGAAGTTCCACCAGGTACCGGTATCACCTTCAAATTCCTGATAGATCTGCTCCGGATAGAGCATGTCGCGCGCGCGCTCTTCCGCGGTTTTGCGCGCGCCCATAATGCCGGACACTTTGATGGCCGTCTGGTACTGGGTCGGCAGCGGCAGACGAATGGTGTGCAGCTCGCGTTTCGGGAAACCTTTGACGCCGTTACGGGTATTACGGAACAGCACGCGGCTGGTGCCGTGGCGGTCCATCAGCATCGAGATCAGCTCCTGGCGCGCGGCCTGGGCATCTTCGCGATCGCTGTTGGCGGCCTGCAGCAGCGGCTCGATATCCTGCTCGCCGATCAGATCGCCCAGGGTATTGAGTTCGCTATCGCTCAGCTTGTTGCCCGCCAGCAGCAGCGCGACGGCGTCGGCCACCGGACGGTAGTTCTGCTGTTCTTCGACAAACTGTTCAAAATCGTGGAAGCGGTTCGGATCCAACAGACGCAGGCGCGCAAAATGGCTCTCCATTCCCAGCTGTTCCGGCGTCGCGGTCAGCAGCAGGATACCCGGCACGCGCTCAGCCAGCTGTTCAATAGCCTGATATTCACGGCTCGGCGCCTCTTCGCTCCACACCAGGTGGTGCGCTTCGTCGACCACCATCAGGTCCCACTCGGCGTCGCACAGGTGCTCCAGGCGCTGCTTGCTGCGACGCACGAAGTCTAAAGAGCAGATCACCAGCTGTTCGGTTTCGAACGGATTGTAGGCATCGTGCTGCGCTTCGGCGTAGCGCTCGTCATCGAACAGCGAGAAACGCAGGTTGAAACGGCGCAGCATCTCCACCAGCCACTGGTGCTGGAGGGTTTCCGGGACCACGATCAGCACGCGCTCTGCGGCGCCGGAGAGCAGCTGCTGGTGCAGGATCATCCCGGCTTCAATGGTTTTACCTAAGCCCACTTCATCGGCCAGCAGGACGCGCGGCGCGTGACGACGGCCCACATCGTGGGCAATATGCAGCTGGTGCGGGATCAGGCTGGTGCGCTGGCCGCGCAGGCCGCTCCACGGCATGCGGTACTGTTCGCTCTGGAACTTGCGCGCGCGGTAGCGCAGGGCAAAGCGATCCATACGGTCGATTTGGCCGGCGAACAGGCGGTCCTGCGGTTTGCTGAATACCAGTTTGCTGTCGAGCAGCACTTCACGCAGGGTGACGTTCGCTTCCTGGGTGTCCAGGCGGGTGCCAGTGTAGGACAGCAGCCCGTTCTCTTCATTCACTTTGTCAACGTGGAGCTGCCAGCCTTCATGGCTGGTGATGGTGTCGCCCGGGTTAAACATTACGCGGGTGATCGGGGAATCGTTGCGAGAGTACAGACGGTTTTCGCCGATGGCGGGGAAAAGGAGAGTGACCATGCGCGCATCCAGCGCTACCACCGTCCCTAATCCTAATTCGCTCTCTGTGTCGCTAATCCAGCGTTGACCAAGTGTAAAAGGCATATATGTTCGGCTCTTTAGTTCTTTAATTGCAGGCAATAGTTGATCATCTCCATGAACAATCGGAGATGCGTCAAAATTGGGGCCAGGAATGGAAAGGGCGCTATATTACTGGATGGCAGAACGTTCGTCACGTTCTCCTCACGCTTCATTTTTAGGCTTTCGTGCCCGTGGAATGGGTGACAAAAAATCAAAATAGCCCCAACTGTCCTGTCACTATTGTAGCAAAGTCATCGTTGACGAAGGGCAGGATCCCTTCCGCCACCGGCTGCAACTGCTTTGTTAAATAGTGATCGTAATCGAGCGGCGACTGCTGGTAATCCACCGGCTCCGGGCCGCTGGTGGTCCAGACGTATTTGATGGTGCCGCGCTGCTGATACTGCTGCGCCCGCCCAAGCTTCAGGTTGTGTTCATCGGCAAGCCGGGCGGCGCGCACGTGCGGCGGTACGTTGCGCTGATACTCCGCCAGCGGCCGGCGCAGGCGTTTGCGATAAACCAGCTGTTCGTCGAGCTCGCCGTTCATCAGCCTGGCGATAGTCTCCCGCACATAATCCTGATACGGCTGGTTGCGGAAGATGCGCAGGTATAACTCTTGTTGAAACTGCTGGGCCAGCGGCGTCCAGTCGGTACGCACCGTTTCCAGCCCCTTAAACACCATGCGCTGGGCATCGCCCTCCTGAATCATCCCGGCATAGCGCTTCTTGCTGCCGGTATCGGCGCCGCGGATCGTCGGCATTAAAAAGCGGCAGAAGTGGGTTTCATACTCCAGCTCCAGGGCGCTGGTAAGCTGGCTTTTGCTAAGCTCCTGCGCCCACCAGGCGTTGACATCGCTGACCAGCTCGCGGCCGATCTTCGCCGCCTGGGCTTCGCTGTGCGGGCGCTTAAGCCAGACGAAGGTGGAGTCGGTATCGCCGTAGATAACGTCATAGCCTTTGGCTTCAATTAACGCTTTAGTCTGGCGCATGATCGCATGGCCGCGCATGGTGATCGACGAGGCGAGACGCGGGTCGAAGAAGCGGCAGGCGCTGGTCCCCAGCACGCCGTAAAAGGCGTTCATAATGATCTTCAGCGCCTGGGAGAGCGGCTTATTGTGCTGGCGTTTGGCTTCATCCCGGCCGTGCCAGATCTGGCTGACAATCCCCGGCAGGCAGTGCTTATCTCGCGAGAAGCGGGCGCCGAGGAAGCCCTCGATACTGTGCTGATCATCGGGTTGCGCCAGCCCTTCAACCAGGCCGACCGGATCGATTAGAAAGGTACGAATAATCGACGGATACAGGCTTTTATAGTCCAGCACCAGCACCGAGTCATACAGGCCGGGGCGGGAGTCCATCACGTAGCCGCCGGGGCTCGCCTGCGGCGGTACGTCGCCGAGATTCGGCGCCACGTAGCCCAGGCGGTGCATGCGCGGGAAATAGAGATGGCTGAAGGCGGCGACCGAGCCGCCGTGGCGGTCGGCGGGCAGACCGTTGACCGTCGCTCGTTCGAGCAAAAACGGCATGATCTCCGTTTTGTGGAAGATCCGCGTCACCAGCTCGCAATCCTGCAGGTTATAGATGGCCAGCGCCGGTTTGTCTTCATGAAACCGGCGATCGATCTCATCCATCCGATCCCATGGGTTGTCGATGGCTTTGCCTTCTCCCAGCAGCTCGCGGGCCACCGCCTCCAGCGAAAAGGAGGAGAAATTCCAGAACGCCGATTTTAGCGCGTCGATGCCGTCGATAATCAGCCGCCCGTTGGCCTGGGCGAAAAAGACGCCGTTCTTAAAGCCGTGCTCACGCCACTCCAGCTCGCTGTTGCCGCGGCCGAGTCGCAGCGGGATACGATAGCGTTCGGCGTGCTTTTGCAGAACGCGCAGATCGAACTGCACTACGTTCCAGCCGATCAGCACGTCGGGGTCGTGTTCGGCAAACCAGGCGTTGAGCTTTTCCAGCAGCAGGGGACGGCTGGCGATGAAGACCAGCTCGAAGTCGACGTCTGGCGGCGTTTCCGGTTCGGGGCCCAGCATGTAGACCACCCGCTGGCCGCAGCCTTCCAGACCGATGCAGTACAGCTCGCCGTGGCGGCTGGTTTCGATATCCAGCGACACCCATTTCAGCGGCGGACGATAGTCAGGGTTCGGCTTCATGCGCGCGTTGACCAGCTGCGAGCCGCGCGTTTCGCCTTCCACCCACACCGGGGCGGTGATAAAGCGCTCCATCAGATAGCGCTCCGGCGGGCGGATATCGCCTTCGTAAACGGTGACGCCGCTGTCGCGGAGCATCTTCTCCAGACGCATCAACTGGCGATGGGCGCGGCAGTAGAGTCCAACAATCGGCTGACGGTGGAAATCTTTCAGGGCCAGCGGGGCGAAGCGGAGCCCTTTCTCCCCCTGCAGCAGCCGTTCAGCCTGCGCCCGCTGCGCTTCGGGAATAAAGGCGACGGACTCCTGCGGCGGGAGGGTGACCTGCAGCGGACCGTCGTCGGTGGCCAGCCAGAAGGAGAGCTCGGTGCCCTGCGGAGTGTCCCGCCAGTGACGGGTGAGTAAAAATCCTGCTCGTGGCTGGGTCACGGGTATTCTCGCCGATAAAAAACCAGGCCTGATTATAGCCTGGTTTCATGAGGGGCGCTGGGGTTTTATACAGGTGTTCGGCGCTAATGTTGCCCCGGATTGCGGCTTGCGCCTTATCCAGGCTACCAGATGGCGCAGAGCCCTGGCCCTGCTAAGCGCAGCGCGAGCAGGGTGATTATTGGCCGTAGTAGGCTTTGGCCCCATGCTTACGCAGATAGTGCTTATCCAGCAGGGTCTGCTGCATAGCCGGCAGCTGCGGCGCCAGCTGGCGGCAGAAAATCCCCATATAGGCGATCTCTTCCAGCACGATGGCGTTATGCACCGCGTCTTCGGCGTTCTTGCCCCAGGCGAACGGGCCGTGGGAATGGACCAGCACGCCGGGCATCTGCGCCGGGTCGATTCCCTGCTGGCGGAAGGTTTCGACAATCACGTTGCCGGTTTCCCACTCATAGTCGCCGTTGATCTCCGCATCAGTCATTAACCGGGTGCAGGGCACCGGGCCATAAAAGTAGTCGGCATGGGTAGTGCCGGTCGCGGGAATAGATTGCCCGGCCTGCGCCCAGATGGTGGCGTGGCGCGAATGGGTATGCACAATGCCGCCCAGCGTCGGGAAAGCCTGATACAGCAGGCGATGGGTCGGGGTATCCGACGAGGGCTTTTTATTACCCTCTACCACTTCGCCGCTCTCCAGACTGACCACCACCATATCGTCGGCGGTCATCACGCGGTAATCCACACCGGAGGGTTTGATCACGAACACCCCTTTCTCGCGGTCGACGGCGCTGACGTTGCCCCAGGTTAAGGTCACCAGATTATGCTTTGGCAGGGCCAGGTTAGCTTCCAGCACCTGGCGTTTAAGATCTTCTAACATAGTGTGCTCCGAATAGCAGGCGAGTCGGGTATCCCTCACCCCGACCCTCTCCCGGCGGGAGAGGGAGAAAGGCGGCATGGCGCCCGGTCGGTCCCCTCTCCCCAACGGGGAGAGGGGAAGGGTGAGGGGACGGCCTCTTAGCGTTTTGAACCGTAATACACTTCATTCCAGCGCAGCGCGTCCTTGAAGGACGGCAGACGGGTATCGTTGTCGATGACGGTCAGCTCGATATCATGCAGCTCGGCGAACTGGCGCATATCGTCGAGGTTCAGCGCATGGCTGAAGACGGTATGGTGCGCGCCGCCGGCGATGATCCAGGCTTCCGACGCGGTACGCAGATCCGGCTGCGCTTTCCACAGGGCGTTGGCCACCGGCAGCTTCGGCAGATCGTGCGGCGTTGGGACGGTTTCGATGGTATTGACCAGCAGACGGAAGCGGTCTCCCAGGTCGATCAGGCTGGCGACGATCGCCGGGCCGGTTTGAGTATTGAAGATCAGGCGCGCTGGATCCGCTTTGCCGCCGATGCCCAGCGGCTGAACGTCGAGGATCGGTTTCTCGGCGGTGGCGATCGTCGGGCACACTTCCAGCATGTGCGAGCCGAGCACCAGATCGTTACCATTGTCGAAGTGGTAGGTGTAATCCTCCATAAAGGAGGTGCCGCCCTGCAGACCAGTTGACATCACCTTCATGATGCGAAGCAGAGCGGCGGTTTTCCAGTCGCCCTCGCCGGCAAAGCCGTAGCCCTGCTGCATCAGGCGCTGTACGGCGAGACCCGGGAGCTGTTTCAGGCCGTGGAGATCTTCAAAGGTGGTGGTAAAGGCGTGGAAACCGCCCTGTTCGAGGAAGCGTTTCATCCCCAGCTCAATGCGCGCGGCGTCCAGCACGTTCTGGCGCTTGTCGCCGTGAACCTGCGCTGCCGGGGTCAGACGGTAGCTGCTCTCATATTCATCGACCAGGGCGCTGATATCGCCGTCGCTGATGCTGTTCACCACCTGCACCAGATCGCCGACCGCCCAGGTGTTCACCGAGAAGCCAAACTTAATCTGCGCGGCGACTTTATCGCCGTCGGTCACCGCCACTTCGCGCATGTTATCGCCGAAACGGCACACTTTCAGATGACGGGTATCCTGTTTGGAGACCGCCTGACGCATCCAGCCGCCGATACGCTGGTGGGCCTCTTTATCCTGCCAGTGGCCGGTGACCACGCTGTGCTGTTGGCGCATACGGGCGCCGATGAAGCCGAACTCGCGGCCGCCGTGCGCGGTCTGGTTCAGGTTCATAAAGTCCATATCGATGCTGTCCCACGGCAGCGCGGCGTTGTACTGAGTATGGAACTGCAGCAGCGGTTTGTTGAGGATGGTCAGGCCATTGATCCACATTTTTGCCGGCGAGAAGGTATGCAGCCAGACCACTAACCCGGCGCATTTGTCATCGTAGTTGGCGTCGCGGCAGATATGGGTGATCTCGTCCGGGGTGGTGCCCAGCGGCTTAAGGACCAGTTTGCACGGCAGTTTGGCTTCCGCATTCAGGCTGTTCACCACATGTTCGGCATGCTTCGTCACCTGGCGCAGGGCTTCCGGGCCGTACAGATGTTGGCTGCCAATAACGAACCATACTTCATAGTTATCAAAAATCGTCATTTTCGTATCCTTAATGGGTGAGCGCTGCCTGAGATTGCGGGGCTTTTTCCGCCTTTGCAGCCGAAGGGAGATAGTGTTGTTCCGCGCTGACCGACCATTGCTGGTAGCGCTGATAGAGTTGTTCGAAACGCTGTGCCTGCGCCGGACGCGGCTGCAGGGTAGTTTCCACCTGGCTTGCCATCCGCTGTTGGGCGGCAGGAATATCGTCATAGACGCCGGCGGCGACGGCGGCGAAGATAGCCGCCCCCAGCGCGCAGCACTGATCGGAGGCGACAATCTGCAGCGGACGGTTCAGCACGTCGCAGCAGGCCTGCATGATGACCTGGTTTTTCCGCGCGATACCGCCAAGCGCCATGACGTTGTTAACCGGGATCCCCTGCTCGGTGAAGCACTCCATAATGGCGCGAGCGCCGAAGGCGGTGGCGGCGATCAGACCGCCGAACAGCGCCGGCGCGTCGGTGGCCAGGTTAAGGTCGGTGATCACCCCTTTCAGGCGCTGGTTGGCATTCGGCGTGCGGCGGCCGTTGAACCAGTCGAGCACCACCGGCAGATGCTCCAGCGATGGATTGTTGGCCCAGGCTTCGGTGAGCGCCGGCAGTAACTGTTTTTGGCTGGCTTTGATTTGCTCGCGCAACGCCGGCTGCTGCTGAGCCAGCTGCTCCAGCGGCCAGCCGAGAATGCGGCCAAACCAGGCGTAAATATCGCCGAAGGCGGACTGGCCTGCCTCCATGCCGATAAAGTGCGGAACCACGCTGCCGTCGACCTGGCCGCAGATGCCTTTGACCGTGCGCTCGCCGACGCTCTCTTTATCGGCGATCAGAATGTCGCAGGTGGAGGTGCCGATGACTTTCACCAGCGCGTTAGGCTGCGCGCCGGCGCCAACGGCGCCCATGTGGCAGTCGAAGGCGCCGCCAGAGATGGCCACACTCTGCGACAGACCCAGGCGCTGGGCCCACTCTGCGCTCAGCGTGCCGACCGGCACATCGGCCGTCCAGGTATCGGTGAACAGCGGCCAGGCCAGATGCTGGTTGATGATGGGATCAAGCTCATCGAAGAAGCTGGCCGGCGGCAGACCGCCCCAGCTCTCATGCCACAGCGATTTATGTCCGGCGCTGCAGCGGCCGCGGCGCAGATCCTGCGGACGCGTAGTACCGGAGAGCAGGGCGGGCACCCAGTCGCAAAGCTCTACCCACGAGGCGGCTGCCTGGGCGACGGCGCTATCTTCGCGGGTGACGTGAAGGATTTTGGCCCAGAACCATTCGCTGGAGTAGATCCCGCCGATATAGCGCGAGTAATCCTCTTTGCCCGGCTGGTGACACAGGCGGGTGATCGCCTCGGCTTCCTCGACCGCGGTGTGATCCTTCCACAGGACAAACATGGCGTTAGGGTTGTCAGCGAATTCTTCGCGCAGCGCCAGCACGTTGCCCTCGGCATCGACGGGAGCCGGAGTTGAGCCGGTGCTGTCGACGCCAATGCCCACGACGTCGGCGCGCTGTTCGGCGCTCAGCGAAGCGAGCACGCTTTTCAGCGCCGCTTCCATGGACTCGATGTAATCTCGCGGGTGATGGCGGAAGCGGTTGTTAGCGCCATCGCAATACTGTCCTTCCCGCCAGCGCGGATACCACTCCACGCTGGTCGCCAGCTCTGCGCCGGACGCGCATTCCACCGCCAGAGCGCGGACTGAGTCACTACCAAAGTCGAGGCCAATCGCAATTGCCATCTTGTTACTCCATGCAGAAATCATTCATGCAGCAACAGTAGATATCCCCGGCAAAATCCGTCAGGCCGGATTCGCTAATCTTATGGATTATTTTGCTGTTACCTTGCAAAGTGTGACGCCGTGCAAATATTCGATGTGGACTTTTCTGCCGTATTTATAGACACTTTTGTTACCCGGCATATCACGGTGGAATGCACGCTACTGGCGCTTTTTTCGCTTGCTGTGCGGGTTTTTCGCCAAATTCCCACCGCCGTCGCAGTCGCGACAGGGCCGAGAGCGATAAAATGATGAATATGGACAATTGGTGCCACTGATACCTTCGGGGAGAACCACGCGTATGGCCGAAACGCAAAACGATCCGCTGCTGCCGGGCTACTCTTTTAACGCTCATCTGGTTACCGGCCTGACGCCGATTGAGGCGCAGGGATACCTGGATTTCTTTATCGACCGCCCGCTGGGTATGAAAGGCTATATTCTCAATCTGACGATCCGCGGCGAGGGGGTGATCAACAACCACGGCGAACAGTTTGTCTGCCGGCCGGGCGATATGCTGCTGTTCCCGCCCGGGGAAATTCATCACTATGGCCGCCATCCCGACGCCAGCGAGTGGTATCACCAGTGGGTCTACTTCCGCCCGCGCGCCTACTGGCACGAGTGGCTCAACTGGCCAACGATTTTTGCCCAGACCGGCTTTTTCCGTCCGGATGAACAGTGGCAGGCGCGCTTTGGCGAGCTGTTCGGCCAGATCGTCGATGCCGGGCAGGGGGCGGGGCGCTATTCCGAACTGCTGGCGATAAACCTGCTGGAACAGCTGCTGCTGCGGCGGATGGAGGCGATCAACGAATCGCTGCATCCCCCGCTGGACAACCGGGTGCGCGACGCCTGCCAGTACATCAGCGACCATCTGGCGGACAGCCATTTTGATATCGCCAGCGTCGCCCAACACGTTTGCCTGTCGCCCTCGCGTCTGTCGCACCTGTTCCGCCAGCAGCTGGGGGTCAGCGTCCTCGGCTGGCGGGAGGATCAGCGCATCAGCCAGGCCAAACTGTTGCTCAGCACCACGCGGATGCCGATCGCCACCGTTGGGCGCAACGTCGGCTTCGAAGATCAGCTCTATTTTTCCCGCGTGTTTAAAAAATGCACCGGGGCCAGCCCGAGCGAATTCCGCGCGGGTTGTGAATAAAAAGTAAAGAAAGTGAAATGATGACCCGCTTAAATGTCACAGCCAGTAAACTATTAAGACAATTGATGGCTTGACGACGGCGCGATGGCTTCGGAGAATCCGGGCTTCGTTTTTTAACCGGGTACATTATGCAAGCATTGCTCGAACACTTTATTACCCAATCCACGGTCTACTCATTGTTAGCCGTGATGCTGGTGGCCTTTCTCGAGTCGCTGGCGCTGGTGGGGCTTATCTTACCCGGCACGGTGATGATGGCTGGCCTTGGGGCGCTCATCGGCGGCGGCGAAGTTAACTTCTGGCAGGCGTGGCTGGCGGGGATTGTCGGCTGCCTGCTGGGCGACTGGATCTCATTCTGGCTCGGCTGGCGCTTTAAGAAGCCGTTGCACCGCTGGTCGTTTATGAAGAAAAACCGCGCCCTGCTGGAGAAAACCGAGCATGCGCTGCATCAGCACAGCATGATCACCATTCTGATTGGCCGCTTTGTCGGACCGACGCGTCCGCTGGTGCCAATGGTCGCCGGGATGCTCGACCTGCCGGTGGCCAAGTTCGTGCTACCGAATATTATCGGCTGCCTGCTCTGGCCGCCGCTCTATTTCCTTCCGGGCATCCTCGCCGGGGCGGCGATTGATATTCCGGCTGATGAAAACAGCGCCAGCTTTAAATGGCTGCTATTGGGGGCGGCGCTGCTGGCCTGGCTGGCGGGATGGCTGTGCTGGCGGCTGTGGCGGAGCGCGAAAACCTCAGGCGATCGGCTGACCCGCTGGCTGCCGCGCGGCCGACTGCTGTGGCTGTCGCCGCTGATGGTCGCGCTGGCGGCTACAGCGTTAACATTTGTCTTCCGCCATCCGCTGATGCCGGTCTATCTGGCGATCCTGCATAAAGTCATCGCGCGCTGATCCCCATCAAATGCGAGGCGCTGCTGTGGCCGCTTAACAGCTCGGCGGTGGCGCCATCCCAGACAATGCGCCCTTCGGCGACCACCATCGAGCGCGGCGCGATGCGCGCGGCGTCCTCTACGCTGTGGGAGACCATCAGCAGGGTGAGCTGCTGCTGCTCGCAGACATCGGCGACCAGGGACAGCATCTCCTGGCGCAGCGCCGGATCGAGCGCCGAGAAGGGTTCATCCAGCAGCAGCACCGGCTGCTGGCGCACCAGACAGCGGGCCAGCGCCGCGCGCTGCCGCTGACCGCCGGAGAGCTCGCCGGGCAGACGTTCCAGCAGCGCATCAATTCCCATCTGTCCAGCTATCGCCGTGACCTGCGCCTGCTGCTCGCGGTTCAGTTTAAGGCCTGGGTGGATGCCGAGGCTGATATTTTGTCGAATGGTCAGATGGTTAAACAGGTTATTCTCCTGAAACAACATCGAGACCGGACGCTGCGCCGGCGGCGTCGCGTTATGCGCCTCGCCGTTAATCAGCAGGCTGCCGCTGGCGGGCGGCAGAAACCCGGCGATCAGATTCAGCAGGGTGCTCTTTCCGGCGCCGCTGGGGCCGAGCACCGCGATGCGCTCCCCGCGCGCGACGTCGAGGGTGAAGCGCATCGGCAGATGCTGGTATAGCCAGGTCACATCATTGAGTTTTAGCATCACGCCCCGGAAGTTTTTCAATCAGCGTAAACAACAAGAAACAGAGCAGCAGCAGGAGCAGGGCGGTGACGGCCCCGTCCTGGCTGCGGTAGGCGCCTATCTGCTGGTACAGATAGAAAGGCAGGGTGCGGAACGCCTCGTTGCCGAACAGCGCCACCACGCCGAAATCGCCAATCGACAGTACGCAGGCGAAGGCGAGCGCCTGGGCCAGCGGGCGCCGGAGAGCGCGAAGCTCGACCACCCGCAGCCGGGCAAAGCCTTCAATACCCAGCGACTGGCACAGCATGCTGTAGCGGGCGGCAATGTCGCGCATCGGGTTTTCCAGTACTTTCAGCGCATAGGGGATCGCCATCAGGGCATTAGTGAAGATGACGATGCCGTCGGCGGACTCCGGCAGGCCGATAGTGTTATTGAGCAGCAGGAAGAAGCCGGTCGCCAGCACAATTCCCGGCATCGCAAGGATCAGCATGCCGCTCAGCTCCATTGCCTGCCCGGCCAACGGCCGCTGGCGAGCGCGCAGCTCCCGGCTGCTCCATAACAGCATCATCGTCAGGGTCACGCTCAATAGCCCGGCGGCGATGGCGATGCGTAGAGAGGTGCTCAATGCCTGCCAGAGCGCTGGCTGCGCCAGCACGTCCAGCATATTACGGTTGATCCCGTCGACGATGACCGCCAGCAGCGGCGGGAGCAGCAGCAGCAGGGCGGCGCCGATCAGCAACCCGTCGCTCAGGCGGCTATGCAGGCGATCGTCAGGGTCGCGCCAGCCGCGCACATGGCTGACGCCGATGGCGACGGCTTTACTCAGACGCTGGCTAAGCAGCACCAGCCCAAGGCAGCAGAGCATCTGGATCAGCGCCAGCATTGCCGCTCGCGCCGGATCGTAGTCAAAGCTCAGCGCCTGGTAGATAGCCAACTCGATCGTGGTGGCTTTCGGGCCGCCGCCCAGCGAGAGCACGGTGGCGAAGCTGGCGAAGCAGAGCATAAAAATCAGCGCGGCGACGGCGGGAATGTGCCGGCGCAGCCACGGCCATTCGACGAGGCGGAAGAAGGCATAGCCGCGCATGCCAAGCTGGGCGGCAATTTGCCGCTGCTCGCCGGGAATGTTCTCCAGCGCCTGCAGCAGCAGGCGGGTCGCCATCGGCATATTGAAAAAGACGTGCGCCAGCAGGATGCCCTGCAGACCGTAGGGCGAGAACTCCCATTGCCAGCCGAGCGCGTTAAATAGTGAGGCCAGCCAGCCCTGGCGGCCATAGACGCTGAGGATACCGAACACCGCCACCAGCACCGGCAGGATCAGGGTCATCGCGCACAGGCGCAGCAGCAGCGTACGGCCCGGGAAGCGACGCCGGTAAAGCGCGCGGGCGAGAAAGATGGCTGGTCCCACCGAGATCAGCGCTGACAGCGACGCCTGCCAGAAGGAGAAGCGGACCACATGCCACAGGTAGCTATCGCTGAAGACCGATTGCCAGCCCGCGCCGGGGGCGCTAAACCACAGCGCCAGAAACGCCGCCAGCGCGACAGCGCACAGCAGCGTAGCGGCGAACAGGCCCGGCATCAGCCCGCGAAGGTTTAGCGGCTGACGGCGCGTTGCCATGCGCTAATCCAGGTTTGACGCTCGCTGGCGACCTGCTGCGGGGTAAAGGACAGGGTGGTCTGCGGCTTCACCAGGGTATCAAACCCGGCCGGCAGGGTGACCTTGGTCACCGGATACATCCAGTTGCCGGTAGGGATGGCGTTCTGGAAGCCAGGAGATACCATAAATTTGAGGAATTTTTCCGCCAGTTCCGGCTGCTTGCTGGCGGCGGTACGCGCGGCAACTTCGACCTGCAGATAGTGGCCCTCGGCGAAGTTCGCCGCCGCATAGTTGTCTTTCTTCTCTTCAATCATGTGGTAGGCCGGCGAGGTGGTATAGCTCAACACCAGGTCGCTTTCCCCTTTCAGGAACAGGCCATAGGCTTCGCTCCAGCCTTTGGTGACGGTAACGGTTTTCGCGGCCAGCTTCTGCCAGGCCTCGGGCGCTTGATCGCCATAGACCTTTTGCATCCACAGCAGCAGGCCCAGTCCCGGGGTGCTGGTACGCGGATCTTCATAGATGACCCGCCATTTTTGCGGCCCCTCGACCAGCTCTTTCAGGCTCTTCGGTGGATTAGCCAGTTTGTTTTTGTCATAGACGAAGGCGAAATAGCCATAGTCGTAGGGAACAAAGGTGTCATTATCCCAGCCGCCCGGCACGCTGACCGCGCTGGCGGGTACGTTGCTTTTGGCAAACAGCTTACTCTGCGCCGCGGCTTCCAGCAGGTTGTTATCAAGGCCAAGCACGACGTCGGCCTTGCTGTTTTTGCCTTCCATGCGCAGGCGATTCAGTAGCGAAACGCCATCTTCCAGCGCGACGAACTTCAGCTCGCAGCCGCACTCCGCTTCAAAGGCTTTTTTGACCGCCGGGCCGGGGCCCCAGTCGGCAGAGAAGGAGTCATAGGTATAGACGGTAAGAACAGGCTTAGCCAAAGCGGGCATGGCGACAAGCGCCAGCAGCGGGAGTAATTTTTTCAACACTTTGCACCTCAGAAAAAAGGGGTGGCAAAGGATTTTGAGTGAGCCTCAAATCCCTTCGCCGGCGTTATCCGGATCAGGTTCGACGGGTATTTTCTCAGCCCATACGCTTCATCCTTCAAGCCGCATCTGCGTTAGCTTCGCGCGTTCACCCCAGTCACATAGTTATCTATGCTCCAGGGGATTCACCCGCTTGCTGCCTTGATGCAACTTGAATGATATTGCGTATGTTTATTAGCACCCCGTTGAGAACGGCCTTAGTGTAATGATTTTGTCAGATGACGGAAAGCGCTTACGGATCCGGCGGCGCAAACCATGCGGATTTAAAATCGAACCAGCCGAGGGTATTCATCCTCACGCCGCGCATACTGCGCTGACCCTGAATCATCAGCCAGTGGTGGATCAGCGGCACGATATGTTGCCCGGCCAGCAGCCGCTGGCTCCAGGTGGCCGGATTAAACTCTCCTGCTCGCCAGCGGCAGGCGTCTGCCTGCCAGTCAATGGGAATGCAGCGCTGAATCAGCGGGACTTCGTACAGATAGGCGAAGAGCGAAAATTCGATCGGTAAGGTGAAGTTCACGCTGTTGAGCCAGATATCGCTGACCACCTCGCCGCGATGCCAGGCATCGTACTCCAGCTCCTGGATCTCCAGCTTTACCTGATGCGCCGCCAGCAGGTCGCGCATGATCCCGCCGATCACCCGATGTTCGACGTGATCGCGGTAGTAGGTAAGGGTGACTGTCTCCAACCCCGCCGGCTTCTCGCAGGCGTGGTTGCTGGCGTGATGCCAGCGCGGCAGCAGGCCGTAGGCGGGAAACCAGTTGCCCTGGTAGTGTTCGCCCGCATGGTAGAGCAGGTTGGCGGGCTGAAACAGATAACTTAGCCAGCGGCGCACCGCGTCGTTGGCCCCCAGCGGGCTTCGCGAGTCGAACAGCAGGTAATAGCAGCCCTCTTCCAGGCGACTCTCTACCGCTTTTTCGCTTTCGGTATTGCCCTGCAGCGTCAGGCCGCCGTTGGGCTCTTCGCTAATCTCCGGCAGCACCCAGACGTTCACCTCATCGATCAGCGCCCGGTAGCCAAAATAGTCCTCAAAGGCATGGATCTTGAGCTGATTCTGGTTGTTACGCACCACGGCATAGGGGCCGGTGCCGACCGGCATGGAGGAAAAGTGGTTCATGGTCTGCCACTCCTGCGGCAGCACCATCGCCGGCACCTGCCCCAGCAGCCAGGGCAGCCAGCGGTCGGGCTGGCGCAGATGAATATCCAGGGTCCAGGCGGTGGGCGATTCGATGCGTTCGATATGTGAATAGAGCGGCAGGGCATTGCTGCGCTGCAGAGAGGCGATCACATCGGCCATCTCCAGCTCACGGCCATGGTGAAAATGGATGCCGGGACGGAGGAAAAAGCGCCAGTGGGTGGGGGTCAGCTGCTGCCAGTGGTGGGCAATATCGGCTTCCAGTTCCCCATTTTCCTCATTTACCCGCGTCAGGGCGCTGAAAATCTGCCGGGCAATATGCGTTTCCGAACGCCGCAGCGCGCTACCGGGCAGCAAATTCTTCATTGGTCGGTAGTAGAGCACGCGCAGGATGTGCCGCCCCTGGCGGAAGCTGCGGCCGAGATGCGAGACCAGCATCTGGCGGACGGCAGCCTTATCGCCGACCAACTGCACCAGCTGATCGATGCGATCCTGCTCAAGGAGATCTTCGGCACGTTGCTGCTGCAGGGCGAGGCCGGTATAGAGAAAGGTTAGCCGCGAACGCTTGCCGCGGCCTGCCTCCGCTTCCCAGGTCAGCCAGCCGCGGGACTCCATCATATTGAGCAGGGTGCGCATATGGCGGCGCGAGCAGCTCAGCATTTCCGCCAGCTCGTTAAGGGTGGTCTCCTGCGACTTGCCGTCGCAGCACTGCCATAGGCGAATGAACTGTTGTTGCAGACGGCCGGAAGACATAAAAGGGGAACTCCTGCGCAAAACTCAGCAATTTATTACTTCCTATATTAAGCCAATAATGAATCCCGATGAAGCGAGGAGGTGAATATGATGAGGTCTACCGCAAAATCGTTCTACCAACGCTACTTTTCTGCGACGCAGGAAGCGTCCTGGCTGGCCCGCCTGATGGCAGGACGACAGCAGGAAATTCTGGGGGAACTGATGCAGTGGGGAGTGACGTCAACGACCTCTGATCATTGACTTGCAGACATCATGTGTGACTGAGTATTGGTGTTATACTCGTCGTTTTTCAAACTGCAGGTGCGCTGTCGATGCTTCCTGGGCCGTATGTTCGGGCTGCGTGATTCGCCTCTACGGGACTCACCTTTTCAGGGCCAGCGCGAGCGCGGCGCAAAATGGTTAACCGTTTTGTCCTGCAGCATGAAATCCATAGAGTATAGAATCACCCGCCAGCAGAAAGCCTCTGCTGGCTTTTTTCGTTTTCTTCGCGTGTGTTAAGGACATTCCATGCTGTGGTTGATGACGATGGGACGACGGCTTAACGGCGTCTATGCCGCCTTTATGCTGGTTGCTTTTATGATGGGCGTGGCGGGCGCGTTGCAGGCGCCGACGTTGAGTTTGTTTCTCAGCCGCGAAGTGGAGGCGCAACCGTTCTGGGTGGGCCTGTTCTATACCGTAAACGCCATCGCCGGGATCCTGGTTAGCCTGTGGCTGGCCAAGCGCTCCGATAGCCGCGGCGACCGGCGGCGGTTGATTATGTTCTGCTGTCTGATGGCGGTTGGTAATGCGCTGCTGTTTGCCTTCAACCGCCACTATCTGACGCTGATCACCTGCGGCGTGATGCTGGCATCCATTGCCAACGCGGCCATGCCGCAGCTCTTCGCGCTGGCGCGGGAGTACGCCGACAGCTCGGCGCGGGAAGTGGTGATGTTCAGCTCGGTCATGCGCGCCCAGCTGTCGCTGGCTTGGGTGATTGGCCCGCCGCTGGCCTTTATGCTGGCGCTCAACTATGGCTTCACCACCATGTTCTCCATTGCGGCGGGCATTTTTGTCATTAGCCTCGCTCTGATTGCCATCAAACTGCCTTCGGTTCCGCGTGTGGAACAGCCCTCGGAGGAGGCGGCGGCGCTAGCGCAGGCCGGCGGCTGGCAGGACAAGAACGTGCGTATGCTGTTTATCGCCTCCACCCTGATGTGGACCTGCAACACCATGTACATCATTGATATGCCGCTGTGGATCAGCAGCGATCTCGGGCTTCCCGACAGCCTGGCCGGGATCCTGATGGGCACTGCCGCCGGGCTGGAGATACCGGCGATGATCCTCGCCGGCTACTACGTAAAGCGCTTTGGCAAACGTAAAATGATGGTGGCGGCGGTGGCCGCCGGCGTGCTGTTTTATGCCGGACTGATCCTGTTTCATGGTCGCACGGCGCTGCTGGCTCTGCAGCTGTTCAATGCCATCTTTATCGGCATTATCGCCGGGATAGGCATGCTGTGGTTCCAGGATTTAATGCCGGGACGGGCGGGAGCGGCGACCACCCTGTTCACCAACAGTATTTCCACCGGCGTGATCCTTGCCGGCGTGATGCAGGGGGCGCTGTCCCAGAGCTATGGTCACGCCAGCGTCTACTGGACGATCGCGGCCATTTCGCTGGTGACGCTGTTTTTGACCAGCAAGGTGAAGGATATCTGACTACTCGCCCCGGCATCGCCGGGGCGACCAGGCCTACTTGAGTTCGATACGCTTAATGTCGCCGATGATAAAAATGTAGGCAATCACCCCAATCAGCGCCGTCAGGCCGACGTAGATCAGCGCGTAAAAGAAATTACCCGTGGCGGAAATAATCACACCAATTATCAGTGGTGCGATAATCGAGGCCATATTGGCACAGAAATTAAATATGCCGCCGGTGAGGCCTGCCATATTTTCCGGGGCAATATCCGAAATTAAGGTCCAGCCCAGACCGACCATCCCCTGGCCAAAAAAAGCCACCGACATGATAATAATTACGGTGCTATTGGCGCTTACCCAATTCGCCGCGATAATACAGCTGGACAGCAATAAACCGGAAATTATTGGTAACTTTCGACTGATGTTGACGGAGCCGGTTCGCTTCAACAACCGGTCGGAGATCCAGCCGCCGAAGAGGATGCCAATCGCGGCGGCAAGGAAGGGCCAGGTGGCGAAGAAGCCGACGTGCAGCCATGGAAGATGGCGCTCGTTGGCGAGGTAGCTGGGAAACCACGTCAGGAAAAAGACCAGTGTGGTGTTGCCGGCGAACTGACCCAGGCTGGCGCCGAGGATCTGGCGACAGCCCAGCAGGCGTCTGGCGTCACGCCAGTTAAATGGAACGTTCTGGATTTTATTGTTAATGCCGTTTGCGCCGATATACTCCAGCTCCGCTTGATTAGCCGTGCGCGATTCATGCGGTTCATGATAAAAACGCCACCACACTAAAGTAAATAAAATACCTAATCCGCCGGTGAGGAAAAAAAGCGTTCTCCAGCCATGATGTTCGAGAATTAAAAATAACAGCGGCGAGAAAGCGGCCAGCCCTATATATTCACCAACTGTATACGTTGCCGTTGCCCGCGCGCGCTCATGCTGAGGGAACCAGGTGCTGACGATGCGGCTGTTGGCCGGAAAGCAGGGCGCTTCGCTGACGCCGAGTCCCAGGCGCAGAAGCAGCAGGGATTTTAGGCCGAGGGTGAAACTTTGCAGCAGGGTAAACAGCGACCAGAAGAAAATTGACAGGGCATAGGTCACTTTGTTGCCAAAGCGGTCTAAAAACATCCCGCCGGGGATCTGCGCCAGCGCATAAGTCCAGGCGAAGGCGGAGAAGATGATGCCCATCATCGCCGGATCGATATGGATTTCTTTGCTTAACTGTGGCGCTACAATACCCAGGATGGTACGGTCGAGATAATTGATCATCGTTCCGACGGAGAGTAGCAGCAGAATAACTATCCGTACGCGGCTTCTTTTTTTCGCCCCCAATGTGGAAGTGAGGACTTCCTGAGAGTTTGACATACTCATAGCGAGTTCCTTTAAAGTTTAAAATATTTTTGCATATATTCTAATATGCAAAAATATCTCAAGGAGCTATAGGTAGTATCTATGAATGGCAATGCCTTGTGGCACATTCATGCCCTTCGTCAAATAATATTTGATGTAACGCCGATATTTACCCGTTCATGCGCATTATTGGTGGCTTGCATGGTATATTAGCGTCAGTGCATTTATTCTTATATTATACGGGTAAAAATAATGAACCTAAAGCAACTTTATTATTTTAAACGTCTGTCTGAAACTGAGCATTACACCGAAGCCGCCTCCAGTCTGTGCATCACCCAGCCCTCGCTAAGCCACGCGATATCGGAGCTGGAGAAGGAGTTAGGGGTCGCGCTATTCGCCAGACAGGGGCGGAACGTAAAAATTACCCAAAACGGCAAGCGTTTTTTGCCGTATGTTGAAGATGCGCTGGCCTCGCTGGAGAACGGACGCATGATATTGCAAAAAAATGGCGCTGAGAATAAAGAGAATATTCGCATCGCCTTTATTTACACGATGGGGGAGTATGTTGTTCCACAGTTAATTAATAAATATTCTCTTTCACCTGAATGTCACAATGTGACTTTTTCTTTTACTCAAGGGACATCGCTGACGCTGTTGCAGGAGCTGAAGGCCGGAAAAGTCGATCTGGCGATCTGCTCTTATATTGCCGATGAACCCGATATCGATTTTATTCCGGTGATCCAGCAGGAACTGGTGGTGGTCACGGCAAAGGATCATCCGCTGGCCCGGCTATATGAACATGAAGTCGATCTGGTGGAGACGATTCATTATCCGTATATCTATTTTTCAGAAAATAGCGGCTTACGTCCGTTTATCGATAATGTATTTATGCAGCAAAAGCTGGTGCCGGAGATCGCCTGCTATGTGGATGAGGATACGGCGATGGCCGGGCTGGTGAGTATTGACTACGGGATCGCGATTATGCCGCGCATCACCGCGCTCTCCTATTACAATGTCCATATCCTGAAGATTAAAAACACCATCCCCCCCCGCTATATCTATCTGGCGACCATGAAAGACAAGGGGCTCTCTCCGGCGCTGGAGTCATTTAAAAATGTGGTTATCCACGACAGCCAGAAGATCTGTTAACGGATGGCCCGGATGTGACCTCCGGGCCATCCGGATATCAGGAGAGAATATCCATCACTTCACGCAGCTTAGCGATGGCGATCTGCCCCGGCGCGGAGGCCTGACCAACGGTACCGAAGGTCATCGCCGAACCGAACAAGCGCCCGGTGACCCGGCTAACGCCACCGGATTTGCCCATCGACATGGTGATCAGCGGACGCGTCGCATACTTCTCTTTCATGGTCAGCGTGGCGGCGAGCAAGGTGAGTACGTCCTGCGGCGACTGCGGCATCACCGCGATCTTCGGCAGATCGGCCCCCAGATCCTGCATGCGGCGCAGGCGATAGATAATATCTTCCTGAGCGGGGGTCTTATGGAAATCATGATTACTCATGATCACCTTGACGCCCGCGGCATGCGCATCGTCAACCAGCGCGCGGATCTGCGCTTCATCATTGAACAGTTCGATATCGATAACATCAACCAGTCCACTGCGTGCGGCCTCGCGGTTGAGCGCAAAATAGGCTTCGTCGCTGAGCTCGGTTTCGCCACCTTCTTTCTTACTGCGGAAGGTAAACAGCAGCGGAAGCGCTTTCAGCGCGCCACGGATTTCCGCCAGCGCGGCCATCACCTGGGCCATCTCTCTGACCTGGGTAAAGTGGTCAACGCGCCATTCGATAATATCAGCGCCGGCATCGACCAGGCCGTGGGCGTTACCCAGTATCTCATCCAGGGTTTTACCGATCAGCGGTACACAAATGAGGGTTTCCCCTTCCTGAAAGGTGATGTTCTTTACGGTTACTGCATTTGTCATGTAGGTATCCATTATTTTTCGCGTTGTACTTCAGGCGGTGACTGCGGTGCGTGACACTTTTTGCGCCGCCCGAGCCTGCAGTTGACGATAGCCGATGTACAGGGCGATCACAAAGCCGATAACGGCGATCAGAAAATCAAACCACATAATGCTGGCAATACTGATCTGCGAAAGCTTTGCGGTGATCAACGGGATCGTGAAGCTGGCGATACTGCCGGCGGTGTAGAAGATGCCGGTTGCTTTGCCTTTTCCATTCGGGAAGCTCATCGCCATGATTGTCGCACCCAGCTGCAGCACTCCGCCAGCGGCGGCAAAGCCGATGACAAAAGCAAAGCCGGTCACCATCATCGGCGTCGGGAACAGGCACACCAACAGCAGCGAAATCATCGACAGGCCAGTATAAATAATCATCGCAATGGCCGAGCTAAACACCTCTTTGACGAAGGCGGCAGTTACAAAGACGCAGACCAGCGAGCCGACGGTATAGATGCTAAGCAGTTTAATCGCCGAGGCATAGGGCAGGCCGACGACGAACTGGCCGTACTGCGCCAGCCATTGGCTGACCAGATAGAAGGTCGCCATGCCGATATAACCGTACAGGGTGAAGATCACCATATCCAGCTTATTAGCCTGTGGCCGGACGGCTGTTTCCGCCTGTGCCGTAGGGGCTTCCTCTTTTTTCGCCGCCTGGCTGTCAGGGAACGGCATTTTAAGCAGATAAATCCCGCTCAGTACAAAGAGTGCTGCCGCAATCACGAACGACCAGCCGAACCACAGATTTGCCCATATCAGGAAGCTGATAATGAACGGCAACAGGAACTGCCCTGCAGAGACGAAGGCTTTGATCAGCACGTTGGCCCGGCTGGCAGAGTGCGGGAAAGATTCCATCAGCGCCGGATAGGTACCGGAGTCGAGGAAGCTGTTCGCCAGGCCCGCCATAATGCCGAACACGTAAGCCAGATAGATATTTTTGGTCAGCAGGATGCCGACGAAAAAGATCAGATAGCTCAGGATCCCAAGATAGATAAAGGGCTTGCGACCGAAGCGATCCGAGAGAAATCCGGTCACGATGGTCGCTAACTTACCAATACCTAACGAAGATATAACGATCGATACGCCGGCTTTGTCTGTTCCCCACTGTTCCTGAAGATGGGCCATGTTGAGGGTGATTAACAGCACCCCCATACCGTGGATCAGGTAGTTGAGATACAGCCCTGCCGCAGTAGGGATGTATTTATTTTTCATCATTCGCCTCTTAGAACAGAATGCTCTTGATGTAATCAACCGGCATCTGTTTGCCCGTCCAGATTTCGAACGCGCGCGCGCCTTGCCACAGCATCATCCCCAGGCCGTTCAGCGTGCGGCAGCCTTTTTTCTCGGCCACTTCCAGCAGGTGGGTTTTGCGCGGGTTGTAGACGACGTCGGAGACGATCAGGTCCGGACGCAGGAAGCTGTCGTCAGGTAGCAGCATCTGGCCTTCGAACGGCTTCATGCCGACCCCGGTGGCATTGGTCAGGATCACGCTGCTGTCAATTTCGGCGCGCAGTTTGTCATGATCGTCGAGATCGAACAGATGGATCTCGCAGTCGGTGTTGTGGCGGATCTTGGCCACGGTTTCTTCTGCGTTGGCGAAGAATTTATCGCGGCGGTTGAAGATGGAGATCGCCTTCACGCCATTCAGTGCTGCCTGGACGCAGAGCGCCGTTGCCGCGCCGCCGGCGCCGAGTACGGTCATCTTCTTGCCGATGATATCGATACCGGCTTCGCTAAGGGCGCGCATGTAGCCGGTGCCATCGGTGATATGTCCGGTCAGTACGCCGTCGTCGTTGACCACGGTATTGACCGCCCCGACCAGCTGTGCCGCCGGCGACAGTTTATCGAGATACTGGCAAATCTCGGTTTTGTTCGGCATAGAGACGTTAAAGCCGCGCAGCTTCATCGCCCGGAAGCCCTGCACCACGTCTTTTAGCTCCTGGTTACCGACTTCAAAAGCGAGATAGACGTAGTCCAGCCCGAGATGGGCGAAAGCCTCGTTGTGCATGGTGGGCGACATGCTGTGACGAATCGGGGTGGCGATCAGGCCAATCAGCTCAGTGTGTCCAGTAATACGTTCTGCCATGACAAAAATCCTCAATAAGTTAGAAAGGGAATTCGTTGTGCTTCGCGGCTGCCCAGCGCACCCATGTCTTCCAGTGCATCCAGTACGTTGCGGCCTTCGCGGACGCCATCGATAATGCGTCGCGCCATCACGCTGTCGCCGATGTTCATGATTTTGACGTTATTGGCATTGGCCCAGCGCTCGATCTCGTCGAGACCCGTCCGGTTGGCGCGCATCCCCAGACAGACAAAGCCGTAGTCGAAGGGAATATCGAAGGTTTGCTGTGTATTTTTCACCTGGAAATGGTCGGCAGCGACCGCCATCAGTTGGGTATTCATGTGCTGTTCGACCTGGTGCTCGTCGAGCATGGTCAACATGGCATTTTTGGTAATGATGTCGAGATCGCGACCGGCGGCGTCCTGCATCTCGATTAGCACCGCCTGTGCGCCGCGAGCGGTAAAGTATTCGATAACGTCAAGGCCAACGGCGCCGGCGCCGACTACGGCGATGCGTTTGCCCTTGATATCGGTAAATTTCGCCAGATTGTCGATCATGCCGGTAATGGAAAAGATCTTGCCGTTCTCGACGTCAATGTTTTCCCGCAAGCCTTCAATGGGCGGCAGCAGCGGCGTTGAGCCGGTGGCGTTGACAATCAGATGCGGACGCAGGGCGGAAACTGAAGCCACGTCGGCCCGCTTGCCGATCTGCAGCATCAGGTTGTCCAGCGAGGCGATACGATTTTTCATAAACTGCGGGAAATCAGCGATGCGTTTTTTCTCCGGCAGGCGGGAGATTTCGCTGGCGAGGCCGCCGACGTGGTTTTTCGCTTCCAGCAGCCAGGTATGGCAACCAACTTCCGCCGCGGTGCAGGCGGCTTCCATCCCGGCGGTGCCGGCGCCGATGACCACCACGTTAGTGTCGCGATTCACGCGCCGCATTTTATAGGCGTCACCGTGAATAATATCCGGGTTAATCGAACAGCGCAGCGGGCGCGAGCGGGCAATGCGATGGTCGGCGCAGCCGATGTTGCAGGAGATACATTTGCGCATCAGACGCTCTTTTCCGCCTTGCACTTTCTGCACCCACTCCGGCTCGGCAATCAGACCGCGGCCAATGGCGATAAGATCGGCATCGCCGCTGGCGAGGATATCTTCGGCTACCTGTGGAGTGCGAATATTGCCGGCGATGACCGTGGGTTTATGGAATTTATCGCGCACCGCGCGGGAGAGATAGCGCTTCCAGCCATCCTCCAGCGACATCTGATCGATTTGCAGATTCAGGTTGTCGTTCTGCGCCGCAGAGACGTTGATGATATCGACCTTCTCCTGGCAGAGCTCAAGAATACGCAGGGAATCTTCGAGGGTATTGCCGCCCTTGAGGAAGTCGTCGGCGCTGATGCGCAGACTGACCGGAAAACGCGGCCCCACGCAGGCGCGAACCTTATCGACAATCAGACTCAGTATCCGAGTGCGATTTTCGACGCTGCCGCCAAATTCATCAGTGCGCTTATTAAACAGCGGCGATAAAAACTGGCTAATTAAATAGGAGTGACCGGCATGAATTTCGACGCAGTCAAAACCTGCGCGCCGAACGCGCTCCGCGGCGTCACCAAATTTCTCTACCGCATGATAAATTTCCTCATGGGTCATCGGACGCGGAATATTACCGTGCTTCTTCGACGGCGTTGTAGAAGAGGAGAGCGGCGTCTGGCCTTCCAGTCGGTAGGCATAAGCGGAAGCGCCGGCATGATTTAACTGAATGGATACGCAGGCGCCATGTTTATGCAGGGTCTCGGTTAATTTAAACAGCCGTGGAATATATTGATCGTTATCGATGCGCAGTTGGGTGGTGCCGTTGGAGGCGAAGGGGAAATCAATACAAATATTTTCGATGGTGATAAGCCCAGTGCCGCCTTTGGCCCGCAGTTCGTAGTATTCCAGCTGTTCCTGCGACACCTCGCCATTGAGCGTGGCCATATTGGTGCCCATAGGGGGCATAATAATGCGGTTTTTTAACGTCATACCGTTGATGGTCAACGGACTGAAAAGGTGCGGATAGTGGCTCATCTCTTCTCTCCACAGGAGGCCGGGAGGCCGATATGCGGGGCCCAGGCGTGTCCTTAGTTAATATTTCTCTGTGGCAAAAGATAACGAGGGGAAAAATCGAAAAATAATGCTTTTTTTTGTGCATAGCCATAGGGGTTTTCTATGAGATTAACGCTTTCTTCACATTCTTATATTTTTATATTAAACACTCGTGCCTTATTTTTACTTGCAGTGCAGGGAAAATACATAAACAGTGCTGGAGAAGGGGAGGAAAGCGGAATAATTCTTCTTTAGGCGGTAGGGCAGGGTGGCGGTAAGGTCTGACAATCAGCAAATTAAAATTGGTTTTTGTGCGTGAGATCGCAATTTTCTCCGCAATAAAATAAAAAGCCCGATCAAATGACCGGGCCCAAAGGTTAATTCATAAATGCCGGCAGCTTGCGTTCATAGTCGGAGATCGCCGCTTCATGCTGCAGCGTCAGGCCGATGCTATCCAGGCCGTTGAGCATGCAGTGGCGGCGGAAATCGTCGATCTTAAAGCTGTAGGTTTTATCCCCGGCTTTAACCACTTGCGCTTCCAGATCCACTTCAAACGTAATGCCCGGGTTGGCCTGCACCAGCTTGAACAGCTCGTCGACCTGCTCGTCGCTCAGGGTCACCGGCAGCAGCTGGTTATTGAAGCTGTTGCCGTAAAAGATATCGGCAAAGCTCGGGGCGATAACGACCTTAAAGCCGTAATCGGTCAGCGCCCACGGCGCGTGCTCGCGCGAGGAGCCGCAGCCGAAGTTTTCCCGCGCCAGCAGTATCGATGCCCCCTGGTACTCAGGAAAATTCAGCACGAACTCCGGGTTCGGCTGTTGACCTTTATCGTCGAGAAAGCGCCAGTCGTTAAACAGGTGCGCGCCAAAGCCGGTGCGGGTGACCTTCTGCAAAAATTGCTTAGGGATGATCGCGTCGGTATCGACGTTTGCAGCATCCAGCGGAACCACCAGGCCGGTATGTTGGGTAAATTTCTCTGCCATGATGGTCTCCTTACTTCAGATTACGGATATCGGCGAAATGGCCGGTAACGGCTGCCGCCGCGGCCATTGCCGGGCTCACCAGGTGCGTGCGTCCGCCGCGGCCCTGACGGCCTTCAAAGTTACGGTTGCTGGTTGAGGCACAGCGTTCGCCCGGATTCAGGCGGTCATTATTCATTGCCAGACACATAGAGCAACCAGGTAAGCGCCACTCAAAGCCGGCTTCGATAAAGATCTTATCCAGACCTTCCGCTTCCGCCTGCGCTTTCACCGGACCAGAACCCGGCACCACCAGCGCCTGGACGCCCGGCGCCACTTTACGCCCTTTAGCGATTTCCGCCGCGGCGCGTAAATCTTCGATGCGCGAGTTGGTGCAGGAGCCGATAAACACTTTATCGATAGCGACTTCCGTCAGCGGGATCCCGGATTTCAGCCCCATATAGGCCAGCGCTTTTTCGGCGCTGGCGCGTTCCACCGGATCGCTGAACGACGCTGGATCGGGGATGTTATCCGTCACCGAGATCACCTGGCCCGGGTTGGTGCCCCAGGTCACCTGCGGGGCAATTTCCGCCGCCTGCAGCGTCACCACGGTATCAAACGTCGCGCCGTCGTCGGTTTTCAGGGTTTTCCAGTACGCTACGGCATCGTCAAAATCTTTGCCTTTCGGCGCATGCAGACGGCCGCGTACGTAATTGAAGGTGGTTTCGTCCGGCGCGACCAGGCCCGCTTTGGCGCCCATCTCGATCGCCATGTTGCACAGGGTCATACGCCCTTCCATGCTCAGATCGCGGATCGCTTCGCCGCAGAACTCAACCACATGGCCGGTGCCGCCGGCGCTACCGGTTTTACCAATGATGGCCAGCACGATATCTTTGGCGGTAATGCCCGGCGCCGCTTTGCCCTGGACTTCGATTTTCATGGTCTTCGCGCGGCCCTGTTTCAGGGTCTGGGTCGCCAGCACATGCTCCACTTCGGAGGTGCCGATACCGAACGCCAGCGCACCGAACGCGCCGTGGGTGGCGGTATGGGAGTCACCGCACACGATCGTCATCCCCGGCAGGGTAACCCCTTGTTCCGGGCCCATGACGTGGACGATGCCCTGATACGGGTGGTTCAGGTCGTACAGTTCAACGCCGAACTCTTTACAGTTCTTAATCAGCTCCTGCATCTGAATGCGGGCCATCTCACCGGACGCGTTAATGTCTTTGGTCTGCGTCGAGACGTTATGATCCATGGTAGCGAAGGTTTTACCCGGCTGGCGCACCTGGCGGCCATGGGCGCGCAGGCCGTCAAACGCCTGCGGAGAGGTGACTTCGTGCACCAGATGGCGGTCGATATACAGCAGCGGGGTTTCGTTCTGCGCCTCATACACTACGTGCGCATCAAATAATTTTTCGTATAACGTCTTCGCCATGATTACACCCCTTCTGCGACATAGCGGGCAATAATATCGCCCATTTCATCAGTGCTGACCGCCGCCGTGCCGCGCGCTAAGTCGCCGGTTCGAACCCCTTCTTCTAAGGCGCGGTTGATCGCGTTTTCAATGGCGGTCGCCGCTTCGTCAGCGTCGAGGCTGTAGCGCAGCAGCAGAGCCAGGGAGAGGATCTGCGCGATCGGGTTGGCGATATTTTTGCCGGCGATATCCGGTGCGGAACCGCCCGCCGGCTCGTACAGGCCAAAACCTTGTTCATTGAGGCTGGCGGACGGCAGCATACCCATCGAGCCGGTGATCATCGCGCACTCGTCGGAGAGGATGTCGCCAAACAGGTTGGAGCACAGCAGCACGTCGAACTGGGACGGATCTTTAATCAGCTGCATGGTGGCGTTATCGATATACATATGCGCCAGCTCAACGTCCGGATACTCCTTGCCGATCTCGCTGACGATTTCGCGCCACAGGATGGAGGACTGCAGAACGTTGGCCTTATCGATGGAAGTCACTTTGTGACGACGCTTGCGGGCGGATTCAAAAGCGATGCGCGCGATACGCTCGATCTCAAAGCGGTGATACACCTCGGTATCAAAGGCTTTCTCATGCTGACCGCTGCCTTCGCGGCCTTTCGGCTGGCCGAAGTAGATGCCGCCGGTCAGTTCGCGTACGCAGAGAATGTCGAAGCCGTTAGCAGCGATGTCGGCGCGCAGCGGGCAGAACTCTTCCAGCCCCTGATACAGTTTGGCCGGGCGCAGGTTGCTGAACAGTTTAAAGTGTTTACGCAGCGGCAGCAGCGCGCCACGCTCTGGTTGTTCCGCCGGCGGCAGGTGCTCCCATTTCGGACCGCCAACGGAGCCGAACAGGATCGCATCCGCCTGCTCGCATCCGGCGACGGTCGCCTGCGGCAGGGGAGTTCCCTGACGGTCGATGGCCGCCCCGCCAACGTCATACTGGCTGGTGGTAATGTGCATGGCAAAACGTTGGCGCACGGCTTCCAGTACTTTCATCGCCTGGTTCATCACTTCCGGGCCAATGCCATCACCCGGCAAAACGGCAATATGGTAATTCTTCGACATTACACGGTTTCCTTATTGTTCTCTTTATTCTGAGCTTTGCGTTGCAATTCTTTTTCGACTTCGGCGGCGCGCCAGATGTTGTTCAGCACGTGAACCATCGCTTTGGCTGACGACTCTACGATATCCGTTGCCAGACCAACGCCATGGAAGCGGCGGCCATTGTAGTCAACGACGATATCCACCTGGCCCAGGGCGTCTTTGCCGTGGCCTTTCGCGCTTAAGCCATACTTCACTAATTCAATGTTGTAGTCGGTGACGCGATTAATCGCCTGGTAGATAGCATCGACCGGACCGTTGCCGTTGGCGGCTTCGGTTTTGATCTCATCCCCGCAGACCAGTTTGATCGAGGCGGTGGCGATATCGCTGGATCCGGATTGGACGTTGAAGTAATCCAGGCGGAAATGCTCTGGCTCTTCCTGCTGCTTGTTGATAAAGGCCAGCGCTTCCAGATCGTAATCGAAGACCTGGCCTTTTTTGTCCGCCAGCTTCAGGAATGCGTCGTACAGATGATCCAGGTTGTAATCGCTCTCCTGGTAGCCCATCTCTTCCATCCGGTGTTTCACCGCCGCGCGGCCGGAGCGGGAAGTCAGGTTCAGTTGCACCTGGTTCAGGCCGATAGATTCCGGGGTCATGATCTCGTAGTTTTCGCGGTTCTTCAGCACGCCGTCCTGGTGAATGCCGGAGGAGTGGGCGAAGGCGCCGGTGCCGACGATGGCCTTATTCGCCGGGATCGGCATATTGCAGATCTGGCTGACGGTCTGGCTGGTGCGCCAGATTTCATGATGATTAATGTTGGTGTGCACGTTCATGATGTCTTTGCGCACTTTGATCGCCATGATCACTTCTTCCAGCGCGCAGTTGCCGGCGCGTTCGCCGATACCGTTCATCGCACCTTCTACCTGGCGCGCACCGGCGTGGACCGCGGCGAGGGCGTTACCGACAGCGATGCCCAGATCATCATGGGTGTGGACGGAAATAATTGCTTTGTCGATATTCGGCACGCGATCATACAGGCCGCTGATGATGTTGGCATATTCGAACGGCATGGTATAGCCGACGGTATCCGGGATATTAATGGTGGTGGCGCCGGCGTTGATCGCCGCTTCCACGACGCGAGCCAGATCGGCAATCGGCGTACGGCCGGCATCTTCACAGGAGAACTCAACGTCGTCAGTGTAGTTGCGTGCCCGCTTCACCATATAGATCGCGCGCTCAATAACCTCATCCAGCGTACTGCGCAGTTTGGTGGCGATATGCATCGGCGAGGTGGCAATAAAGGTATGAATACGGAAAGCCTCGGCCACTTTTAACGATTCCGCCGCCACGTCGATATCTTTCTCAACGCAGCGCGCCAGGGCGCACACGCGGCTGTTTTTAATGGTGCGCGCGATGGTTTGCACCGATTCAAAATCGCCCGGCGAGGATACCGGGAAACCGACTTCCATTACGTCGACCCCCATTCGCTCAAGGGCCAGTGCGATCTGCAGCTTCTCTTTGACACTCAGGCTTGCCTGTAACGCTTGTTCGCCATCACGTAAGGTCGTATCGAAAATAATGACTTGCTGGCTCATGGTTTGGATCCTTAGTCTGTGTCCTGGCGCCTTGTTGACGAGCATAAAAAAACCCGCGCCAAGGCGCGGGTTTTATAGTCTTGCTGGAAGATGACTTAACGCTGAACGTCGCCCAACAGCCTACCGCGCAAATGGCATGCGTTTAGTAGTAGTAGGCTGGTGATACGAGCGGTGCGAATCATTGCGTCAAACTCCAGATGAAATCGTTATGCTTTTAGAGTTACTGGATAGCTGTTTTAAAGTCAACCCCTGGCATGGAAAAAGCGTTTTGGGCTGACTAAATGAATTAGCAAAATGTGCTGATGTAAGCCCCATTTTGCCGAAGATCCTATTTTGGACCGAAGGCGGTTTATCCCCATTTGTTTCATTTGAAAAAGTGCTTTGCATTCAAGGCATCGTCGAAGAGGTGTCGCCAATGAAGGGACAAAAAACGGTATCTGGATGAAAATATTAAATTTATTTTTCCTGTGAATGTATTCGAACGCTAGCGGATTATTTTTCAATGATAAGGATTTGTTAATTTTATGGAGGGAAAAATAAAATACTTTATTATTGCTTAAGTTACAGTTAACTCGTGGTGCTGTTTTTATTTTTATGGATTATGGTTACACTTGTCGTCATTAAGTAATCAGTATGGTTTGAGCGGCTCAATTTTTTGATCAGGACCGTTTCTTCACTGCCACTCATAGCCTTGATATATTCCTAAAAATTTCTTTTGCTATTTTGTAAATGTCATTTGCATGGTAAATGATATTTTCGGCGCTAATTATAGCGGTTTAGTGAAGGGAATTCATCGTGACGGCGGAATTAGATATGTTAATTGAAACTCCAGAATATAAATCAGCCCCCGGACAGGAAGTCGTTAAACCTCAACTACGGATGGTTGATCTCAATCTGCTTACCGTTTTTGATGCGGTTATGCAAGAGCAGAATATTACTCGTGCCGCCCATACGCTCGGCATGTCACAGCCCGCGGTGAGCAATGCGGTTTCACGACTGAAAGTGATGTTTAATGACGAGCTTTTTGTGCGCTATGGCCGAGGTATTCAGCCGACGGCGCGCGCCTATCAGCTGTTTGGCTCGGTACGCCAGGCGCTGCAGCTGGTCCAAAACGAATTGCCAGGCTCCGGTTTTGAACCGCTGAGCAGTGAGCGCGTGTTCCATCTGTGCGTCTGCAGCCCGCTGGATAACATCCTGACGTCGGTTATTTTTAATAAAGTTGCAGAGATAGCCCCCAATATTCATTTAGTCTTTAAGTCTGCGCTTAATCAAAATACGGAACATCAGCTACGTTATCAGGAAACAGAATTCGTAATCGGTTATGAAGAGTTCCGTCGCCCTGAGTTTGCCTGCGTTCCGTTATTTAAAGACGAAATGGTCCTGGTCGCCAGTCGCAACCATCCGCGTATTTCCGGGCCGATGATGGAGGCGGATATTTATCGCGAGGAGCATGCCGCCGTTGCTCTCGACCGGTATGCCTCATTTAGTTTGCCGTGGTATGACACGGCCGATAAACAAGCGCGTATCGCCTATCAGGGTAATGCGATGGTCAGCGTATTAAACGTAGTATCGCAAACCCAGATGGTGGCCATTGCCCCGCGCTGGCTGGCAGATGAATTTGCTGACAAGCTTGCCCTGCAAATATTACCTTTGCCGTTGAAGGTCAACAGTCGGACCTGCTATCTCTCCTGGCACGAAGCCGCTGGTCGTGATAAAGGCCACCAGTGGATGGAAGAGCTGCTGGTGGACATTTGCAAGCGCTGACCCGACGACGATAGATAGCAAAGGAGCTTCGGCTCCTTTTTTTATATGACATAAATCAAATAAAGCAGAATTTTATTCTGTTTACCTTGCGCGAGGAGTTCGTTGTGTTCGTGAAAAATGGATCTATTCCTGTTATCACCCTTTTTCGCCGAGTATTTACCATTCTCTTTTCTTATCTCTGAAGCAATTCACCATATTTTCCCCTCACCGCTTTCTTTTCTTCTTATTCAAGAAATAAGGCCTCAGCTGCGGCGAATTGCCTGCCTGCTAGCGAGCAGTTATGGTAGTGGCATGCAGTACATTCACCTCAATGCGGAGGACCACTCCTTCGCATCGTGCGAGCGCGCGGAAATTGAGTTCCGCTGTCGTAAAACAATAAGCCTGGAGGCAAACCATGGAGATGTTGTCAGGAGCCGAGATGGTCGTCCAATCGCTTGTCGATCAGGGCGTCAAGCAAGTATTCGGCTATCCCGGAGGCGCAGTCCTCGATATCTATGATGCGTTACATACCCTTGGCGGTATCGATCATGTGCTGGTTCGTCACGAGCAGGCGGCGGTGCATATGGCGGATGGCCTGGCGCGGGCGACCGGGGAGGTCGGCGTGGTGCTGGTGACCTCTGGGCCTGGGGCGACGAACGCCATCACTGGCATTGCGACAGCCTATATGGACTCTATTCCGTTGGTGATCCTCTCGGGGCAGGTAGCCACCTCGCTTATCGGCTACGATGCCTTCCAGGAGTGCGACATGGTGGGGATTTCCCGTCCGGTGGTGAAGCACAGTTTCCTGGTGAAGCAGACCGAAGATATTCCCGGCGTGCTGAAGAAAGCCTTCTGGCTGGCGGCCAGCGGTCGCCCCGGTCCGGTAGTGGTCGATCTGCCGAAGGATATTCTCAATCCGGCGAAGAAGCTGCCTTACGTCTGGCCGGACGCAGTGAGCATGCGCTCGTATAACCCAACCACCAGTGGCCATAAAGGGCAGATTAAACGCGCGCTACAGACTCTGGTGGCCGCAAGTAAGCCGGTCGTCTACGTCGGCGGCGGGGCGATCAATGCGCATTGCGAACCTCAGCTGCGCGAGCTGGTGGAAAAACTGAAGCTGCCGGTGGCCTCATCCTTGATGGGACTTGGCGCTTTCCCGGCGACACACTCGCAGGCGCTGGGGATGCTGGGGATGCACGGCACCTATGAAGCCAACATGACTATGCACCACTCGGACGTGATTTTTGCCGTCGGCGTTCGCTTTGACGACCGGACCACCAATAACCTGGCCAAGTATTGTCCGAACGCGACGGTACTGCATATTGATATCGATCCGACTTCAATCTCGAAAACCGTGCCGGCAGATGTGCCGATCGTCGGCGATGCCCGGCTGGTGCTGGAGCAGATGCTGGAGCTGCTGGAGCAGGAGGAAGCGCAGCAGCCGCTGGACGACATTCGCGACTGGTGGCAACAGATCGAGCAGTGGCGTGCCCGTCATTGTCTGCGCTACGACGACCAGAGCGATAAAATCAAACCGCAGGCGGTAATTGAAACTATCTGGCGGCTGACCCAGGGCGATGCCTACGTCACTTCCGATGTGGGTCAGCATCAGATGTTCGCCGCCCTGTATTACCCCTTCGATAAACCGCGGCGCTGGATTAACTCCGGTGGTCTCGGCACCATGGGCTTTGGCCTACCGGCTGCGCTGGGGGTCAAAATGGCTCTGCCGGACGAAATGGTTGTCTGCGTGACCGGTGACGGCAGTATCCAGATGAACATTCAGGAACTCTCCACTGCGCTGCAGTATGAGCTGCCGGTCCTGGTGCTTAACCTCAACAACCGCTATCTCGGGATGGTGAAGCAGTGGCAGGATATGCTCTATTCCGGGCGTCACTCGCAGTCCTATATGGAATCGCTACCGGACTTTGTCCGTCTGGCGGAAGCCTATGGCCACGTCGGGATCCGCATCAGCGAGCCGCAGGAGCTGGAGACGAAGCTTGCTGAAGCTCTGGAGCAGGTGCGCCAGCGTCGGCTGGTGTTTGTCGATGTGACCGTCGACGGCAGTGAGCATGTGTACCCCATGCAGATCCGCGGCGGCGGCATGGATGAAATGTGGTTGAGCAAAACGGAGAGGACCTGATTATGCGCCGGATATTATCGGTATTACTGGAAAACGAATCGGGCGCATTGTCCCGCGTTATCGGCCTCTTTTCCCAGCGTGGCTATAATATAGAAAGCCTGACTGTCGCGCCGACGGACGATCCCACTCTCTCCAGAATGACCATTCAGACCGTGGGCGATGAAAAAGCGATTGAGCAGATTGAAAAGCAACTGCACAAGCTGGTGGATGTCCTGCGGGTCAGCGAGCTGGGGCAGGGGGCTCATGTTGAACGCGAAATTATGCTGGTGAAGGTTCAGGCCAGCGGCTATGGCCGTGAAGAAGTGAAGCGCAACACCGAAATCTTCCGCGGACAGATTATCGACGTGACGCCTTCTATCTATACCGTCCAGCTCGCCGGCACCAGCGATAAGCTGGATGCATTTCTGGCCTCGCTGCGCGATGTCGCTCGGATTGTGGAAGTGGCTCGCTCCGGCGTGGTCGGCCTGTCTCGCGGTGATAAAATCATGCGCTAAGGATCGGGAACTGCTGTAAAAATAGCCCGGCAGAGACTGTCGGGCTTTTTTTTTGCGAAATCAGTAGGAACTGTAAGCGAAAGCGGTTGCTGCGCTAACTATTCTGCGCTTAGATGTTATAAAAAGGATTCCATACCTGAATAATGGTTATGTTTGGCACTTCTTACCCAAGGGGCAATTGTGAAACTGGATGAAATCGCCCGGCTGGCCGGTGTTTCAAGAACCACCGCGAGCTATGTGATTAATGGCAAAGCGAAGCAGTACCGCGTAAGCGATAAAACGGTCGAAAAAGTGATGGCTGTGGTGCGAGAGCACAACTATCACCCAAATGCGGTCGCTGCTGGCCTGCGTGCAGGACGCACACGCTCTATCGGTCTGGTGATCCCGGATCTGGAAAACACCAGCTATACCCGGATTGCAAATTATCTCGAACGTCAGGCGCGTCAGCGCGGCTATCAGCTGCTGATTGCCTGCTCGGAGGATCAGCCCGATAACGAGATGCGCTGCATTGAGCATCTGCTGCAGCGCCAGGTGGACGCTATCATTGTCTCTACTTCGCTGCCGCCGGAGCATCCATTTTATCAGCGCTGGGCTAACGACCCGTTTCCGATTGTCGCCCTCGACCGCGCCCTCGATCGCGAGCACTTCACCAGCGTGGTTGGCGCTGACCAGGATGACGCCGAGATGCTCGCAGCTGAGCTGCGGACGTTTCCTGGCGAAACGGTGCTCTATCTCGGCGCGCTGCCGGAGCTGTCGGTGAGCTTCCTGCGTGAACAGGGCTTCCGTAAAGCCTGGCAGGACGATCCGCGTGAGGTGCATTATCTCTATGCCAACAGCTATGAGCGCGAAGCGGCGGCCCAGCTGTTTGAGAAATGGCTTGAAACCCATCCGATGCCACAGGCGCTGTTTACCACCTCTTTCCCGCTGCTGCAGGGCGTAATGGATGTGACCTTGCGTCGCGAGGGTAAACTGCCCTCCGAGCTGGCGATCGCCACCTTCGGTGATAATGAGCTGCTCGATTTTCTGCAGTGTCCGGTACTGGCCGTGGCCCAGCGTCATCGCGATGTCGCTGAACGGGTGCTGGAGATCGTCCTCGCCAGCCTCGACGAACCTCGCAAGCCGAAGCCGGGTCTTAGCCGCATTCGCCGTAATCTCTATCGTCGCGGTAGCCTGAATCGCCGCTAAGGGCGCCATATCGCCAGCGCCCAGGTATAAACCTGGCAGGCCTGACCGTAAGCAGGCCGCTGGCGATAAATCAGGCAATTGACGTGCAAAATGCAAAACTGAATATATTTCAGACAAATCCCTAAACTTCTTTACGCGTTATTTTATTTTATTCACTGACCATCGTTTTGTGACTCCAAATGGGGTACAAAAAATGACTGCGCGGACTTTAATTGTATTATTTTGTTACATTCATCAGGTTAATTGCTGAATTAACACTCATTTTGTACGCGCCACGCTTTCTTCCCCGTCATATCCCGCGCCTGGCCAGTCCCTCTGCCAGCAACAGGTACTGTTAACGGCCGGCATAATGGCCTAAAATGCCGCTCGCGTCGCAAACTGACACTTTATATTTTCCCGCCGAAGATATTCTGTTGTTTATAACTGTTACGAGTTTGTTGGTTATTTTCTTACACGTATTCATAACGTTAATTTGCCTCGCCTGTTGATGATTTTTTCATCAGGGCTAATGTCGGCTGTAAATAATGGGTTTTTGAGCTCCGTTGGCATCCGTGCTGGCTTGACAAGCTTTTCCTCCGCTCCGTAAACTCCTTCTGGTGGGAATTTGTGGGGTAAAGTGGCGAAAAGGGGTGAGGCTGGCATGTTCCGTGGAGCAACGTTAGTCAATCTCGACAGCAAAGGCCGCCTGGCCGTGCCAACGCGCTATCGCGAAGGGCTGATCGAGGACGCTGCCGGTCAATTGGTATGCACCATTGACATTCATCACCCGTGCCTGCTGCTTTATCCATTGCCTGAATGGGAAGTCATCGAGCAGAAATTGTCGCGTTTATCGAGCATGAATCCCGTTGAGCGGCGCGTACAGCGTTTGCTTTTGGGTCATGCCAGCGAATGTCAGATGGATAATGCCGGCCGCTTGCTGATTGCGCCGGTGTTACGGCAGCATGCCGGGCTGACAAAAGAAGTGATGCTGGTCGGGCAGTTTAATAAATTTGAACTGTGGGATGAAACGACCTGGTATCAACGGGTCAAGGAAGATATCGACGCTGAGCAGTCCGCGACCGGTGAACTGTCGGAGCGCCTGCAGGATTTGTCCTTATAAAAATGATGGAAAATTATAAACATACTACGGTACTTCTGGATGAAGCCGTCAACGGCCTCAATATTCGTCCAGACGGTATCTATATTGATGGTACTTTTGGCCGCGGTGGTCACTCGCGCTTGATCCTCTCCCGGCTGGGTGCGGAAGGACGCTTGCTGGCTATCGATCGCGACCCGCAGGCGATTGCCGTCGCGCAAACCATCGATGATCCCCGCTTTTCCATCGTACATGGTCCCTTTTCACAACTCGCTGAGTACGTCGGCGAGCGCAATCTTACCGGTAAGATCGACGGCATTCTGCTCGATCTCGGCGTCTCTTCCCCGCAGCTTGACGATGCGGAACGCGGCTTTTCCTTTATGCGTGACGGGCCGCTGGATATGCGCATGGATCCGACGCGCGGTCAGTCCGCGGCCGAATGGCTGCAGACGGCTGAAGAAGACGATATCGCCTGGGTGATTAAAACCTTTGGCGAAGAGCGTTTCGGCAAACGTATCGCCCGCGCGATCGTCGAACGTAATCGCATTCAGCCGATGACCCGCACCAAAGAGCTGGCGGAAGTCATCGCCGCGGCGATGCCGGTAAAAGATAAGCACAAACATCCCGCGACCCGTACCTTCCAGGCGGTGCGCATATGGGTAAACAGTGAACTGGAGGAGATAGAGCAGGCGCTAAAAAGCTCGCTCAGCGTGCTGGCCCCGGGCGGGCGGCTGTCGATCATTAGTTTTCATTCGCTGGAAGATCGCATTGTGAAGCGCTTTATGCGTGAGCAAAGCCGCGGTCCGCAGGTTCCGGCGGGAATACCGATGACCGAAGCGCAGCTCAAAAAACTGGGCGGCCGTGAGTTGCGAGCACTAGGCAAGTTGATGCCGGGCGAAGAAGAGGTGGCAGAGAATCCACGCGCCCGTAGTTCAGTGCTGCGTATCGCAGAGAGGACGAACGCATGATCGGCAGAGTGACAGAGGCCTTAAGCAAGGTTAAAGGGTCGATTGGAAGCAACGAGCGCCATGCTTTGCCTGGCGTGATCGGGGACGACCTTCTGCGGTTTGGGAAACTGCCACTCTGCCTGTTCATTTGCATCATTATTACGGCGATTACCGTGGTCACCACTGCGCATCACACGCGCCTGTTGACCGCGCAGCGTGAACAGCTGGTTCTGGAGCGCGACGCCCTGGATATTGAGTGGCGCAACCTGATCCTCGAAGAGAACGCGCTCGGCGATCACAGTCGGGTTGAGCGGATCGCGACCGAGAAGTTACAGATGCAACACGTCGATCCATCACAAGAAAATATCGTTGTACAGAAATAAGGATTATTGCGACGGATGAAAGCAGCGCCAAAAACGCCTAAAGCAAAACGTCAGGAAGAACAGGCCAACTTTATCAGTTGGCGTTTTGCGTTGCTGTGCGGCTGTATTCTGCTGGCGCTGGCTTTTCTGCTGGGTCGCGTCGCCTGGCTACAGGTGATCAGCCCCGATATGCTGGTGCGCCAGGGCGATATGCGTTCTCTGCGCGTACAGGAAGTGTCCACCGCGCGCGGGATGATAACCGATCGCTCCGGACGTCCGCTGGCGGTCAGCGTGCCGGTGAAGGCTATCTGGGCCGACCCGAAAGAGCTCCATGACGCCGGCGGGGTTACCCTGGATACACGCTGGAAGGCGCTGGCGGATGCCCTCAATATGCCGCTGGATCAGCTGGCGACGCGCATCAATACCAATCCGCGGATGCGGTTTATCTATCTGGCGCGTCAGGTTAACCCTGACATGGCCGATTACATCAAGAAGCTGAAGCTGCCGGGCATTCATCTGCGCGAAGAATCCCGTCGGTACTACCCTTCCGGGGAAGTAACCGCTCACCTCATCGGCTTTACCAACGTCGATAGCCAGGGGATTGAAGGGGTTGAGAAAAGCTTTGATAAATGGCTTACCGGCCAGCCGGGCGAGCGTATCGTACGTAAAGACCGCTATGGCCGGGTAATTGAAGACATCTCTTCTACCGATAGCCAGGCAGCGCACAACCTGGCGCTGAGTATCGACGAACGCCTGCAGGCGCTGGTCTATCGCGAGCTAAACAACGCCGTGGCCTTTAACAAAGCCGAGTCGGGCAGCGCCGTGTTAGTGGATGTTAACACCGGTGAAGTGCTGGCGATGGCCAACAGCCCATCCTATAACCCGAACAACTTCGCCGGTACGGCAAAAGACACCATGCGTAACCGTGCGATTACCGACGTGTTTGAGCCGGGTTCGACGGTGAAACCGATGGTGGTCATGACGGCGCTGCAGCGCGGTATCGTCAACGAAAATACCGTGCTCAATACCGTGCCTTATCGAATTAACGGCCACGAAATCAAAGACGTGGCGCGCTACAGCGAATTGACCCTGACCGGGGTGCTACAGAAGTCGAGTAACGTCGGTGTTTCTAAGCTGGCGTTAGCGATGCCGTCCTCAGCGTTAGTAGATACTTACTCACGTTTTGGGCTTGGAAAGGCGACCAATTTGGGGTTGGTCGGAGAACGCAGTGGCTTATATCCTCAAAAACAACGGTGGTCTGACATAGAGAGGGCCACCTTTTCTTTCGGCTATGGGCTAATGGTAACCCCGTTACAGTTAGCGCGAGTCTACGCAACGATTGGCAGCTATGGCATCTATCGCCCGTTGTCGATTACCAAGGTTGATCCTCCGGTTCCGGGCGAGCGCGTCTTCCCGGAATCACTCGTTCGTACCGTCGTTCATATGATGGAAAGCGTGGCGCTGCCCGGCGGCGGCGGTGTGAAAGCGGCGATCAAAGGCTATCGCATCGCGATTAAAACCGGTACGGCGAAAAAAGTGGGGCCGGATGGCCGCTATATCAACAAATATATTGCTTACACCGCAGGCGTTGCGCCCGCCAGCCATCCGCGCTTCGCGCTGGTGGTGGTGATCAACGACCCGCAGGCAGGTAAATACTACGGTGGCGCCGTTTCCGCGCCGGTCTTCGGTGCCATCATGGGCGGCGTATTGCGCACCATGAACATCGAGCCGGATGCGCTGGCAACGGGCGAAAAAAGTGAATTTGTAATTAATCAAGGCGAGGGAACAGGTGGCAGATCGTAATTTGCGCGACCTACTCGCTCCATGGGTGCCAAACGCACCGGAGCGCATTCTGCGAGAGATGACGCTGGACAGCCGGGTGGCTGCTTCCGGCGATCTCTTTATCGCGGTACAGGGTCATCAGGCGGACGGGCGTCGTTATATCCCGCAGGCGATAGCGCAAGGTGTGGCTGCCATTATTGCTGAAGCGCAGGGCGAAGCTAAAGACGGTGAGATCCGTGAAATGCACGGCGTGCCGGTTATCTACCTGAGCCAGCTTAACGAACGCTTATCGGCGCTGGCCGGGCGTTTTTATCATCAGCCGTCGCAGCAGCTGCGTCTGGTGGGCGTCACCGGCACCAACGGGAAAACCACCACCACTCAGCTGCTGGCGCAGTGGGCAAAGCTGCTCGGCGAAACCAGCGCGGTGATGGGGACCGTCGGTAACGGTCTGCTGGATAAAGTCGTTCCAACTGAAAACACCACCGGTTCCGCGGTGGACGTTCAACATGTGCTCTCCAGTCTGGTCGGGCAGGGGGCTACCTTCGGCGCGATGGAAGTCTCCTCCCATGGTCTGGTACAGCACCGCGTAGCGGCCCTGCAGTTTGCCGCCTCGGTGTTTACCAATCTCAGCCGCGATCATCTCGACTACCATGGCGACATGGAGCACTACGAAGCGGCGAAATGGCTGCTGTACTCCACCCATCATTGCGGTCAGGCCATCGTCAATGCTGACGATGAAGTCGGTCGTCGCTGGCTGGCAAAACTGCCGGACGCGGTGGCGGTATCGATGGAAGATCATATCAACCCGAATTGCCACGGCCGCTGGCTAAAGGCCACCGCGGTGAACTATCACGACAGCGGGGCGACCATCCAGTTTGACTCCAGCTGGGGCAAGGGCGAAATCGAAAGCCGCCTGATGGGCGCATTTAACGTCAGCAACCTGCTGCTGGCGCTGGCCACGCTGCTGGCGCTGGGCTATCCGCTGGCCGATCTGCTGAAGACCGCAGCGCGTTTACAGCCGGTGTGCGGCCGTATGGAAGTGTTCAGCGCGCCGGGTAAACCTGCCGTGGTGGTAGATTATGCCCATACGCCTGACGCGCTGGAAAAAGCGCTGCAGGCGGCACGCCTGCACTGCAGCGGCAAGCTGTGGTGCGTCTTCGGCTGCGGCGGCGACCGCGACAAAGGTAAACGTCCGTTGATGGGCGCTATCGCGGAAGAGTTTGCCGACATCGTGGTCGTTACTGACGATAACCCGCGCACCGAAGAGCCGCGGGCGATTATCAACGATATTCTGGCCGGCATGCTCGATGCAGGTCAGGCGAAGGTGATGGAAGGCCGCGCGGAAGCGGTGACCAACGCCGTGATGCAGGCGAAAGAGAACGACGTGGTGCTGGTGGCGGGTAAAGGCCATGAAGATTACCAGATCGTCGGCAACCGCCGTCTGGATTATTCCGACCGCGTGACCGTCGCGCGTCTGCTGGGAGCGGTAGCATGATTCGCTTTACGTTAAGTCAACTTGCCGCGATCGCCCATGGCGAACGGCAGGGTAGCGATGTCGCTATCGACGAGGTGACCACCGATACCCGTAAAGTGACGGCGGGCTGCCTGTTTGTGGCGCTGAAAGGGGAGCGTTTCGACGCCCATGATTTTGCCGAACAGGCGAAAGCGGCGGGCGCCGGCGCGCTGCTGGTGAGTCGTCCGCTGGCCTGCGATCTCCCGCAGGTGATTGTGAACGATACCCGGCAGGCTTTCGGTGAGTTAGCCGCCTGGGTGCGTCAGCAGGTGCCGACTCGCGTCGTCGCCTTGACCGGCTCGTCCGGTAAAACCTCGGTTAAAGAGATGACCGCGGCGATCCTCAGCCAGTGCGGCAACACGCTGTATACCGCCGGCAACCTGAACAACGATATCGGCGTCCCGATGACGCTGCTGCGGCTGACCAAAGAGCATCAGTACGCGGTGATCGAACTCGGCGCCAACCACCAGGGCGAAATCGCCTGGACCGTCAGCCTGACGCGTCCGGAAGCGGCGCTGGTCAACAACCTTGCTGCGGCGCACCTGGAAGGTTTCGGTTCGCTGGCGGGCGTGGCGAAGGCGAAGGGCGAAATCTATACCGGTCTGCCGGAAAATGGCATCGCCATCCTCAATGCCGACAATAACGACTGGCTGAACTGGCAGGCGGTGATTGGCGATCGCAAAGTGTGGCGCTTCTCGCCGAACGCGGCGAACAGCGATTTCACGGCGACCAACGTGCAGATCACCAGCCACGGCACCGAATTTACGCTGCAGACCCCAACCGGCAACGTTGACGTACTTCTGCCGCTGCCGGGACGCCACAACATCGCTAATGCGCTGGCCGCCACTTCGCTGGCGATGGCGGTAGGCGCCGATTTGGCGGCGGTGAAAGCCGGACTGGCGCAGCTGCAGGCCGTTCCGGGACGTCTGTTCCCGATCCGGCTGACCGAGAGCCAGCTGCTGCTGGATGATTCCTATAACGCTAACGTTGGTTCGATGACCGCGGCGGTGCAGGTGCTGTCAGAGATGCCCGGCTTTCGCACGATGGTGGTCGGCGATATGGCAGAGCTTGGCGCGGAGAGCGCGGCCTGCCATCGCGAAGTCGGCGAAGCGGCGAAAGCGGCGGGTCTGGATTGCGTCCTCAGCGTCGGCGCCTTGAGCGCGGATATCAGCCGCGCCAGCGGCGTGGGCGAACATTTTAACGATAAAGCCGCCGTGGTGGCTCGCCTGCGCGAGCTGCTGGCGGAGCACAAAATAATGACCATTTTAGTGAAGGGTTCACGTAGTGCCGCCATGGAAGAGGTAGTACGCGCATTACAGGAGACTTGGACATGTTAGTATGGCTGGCCGAACACTTGGTCAAATATTATTCCGGCTTTAACGTCTTTTCATATCTGACGTTTCGCGCCATCGTCAGCCTGCTGACCGCGTTGTTCATCTCGTTGTGGATGGGCCCGCGCATGATCGCCCGTCTGCAAAAACTCGCCTTTGGCCAGGTCGTACGTAACGACGGCCCGGAGTCTCATTTCAGTAAACGCGGTACTCCGACCATGGGCGGGATCATGATCCTCACCGCGATCACCGTTTCCGTTCTGCTGTGGGCCTATCCATCTAACCCGTACGTCTGGTGCGTACTGACGGTATTAATCGGCTACGGCATCATCGGTTTCGTTGATGATTACCGTAAAGTCGTGCGCAAAGATACCAAAGGCCTGATCGCCCGCTGGAAGTATTTCTGGATGTCGGTGATCGCCCTGGGCGTGGCCTTCGCGCTGTATCTGGCGGGGAAAGATACCCCGGCAACCGAGCTGGTGGTGCCGTTCTTTAAAGACGTAATGCCGCAGCTGGGGCTGTTCTATATCTTGCTGGCCTACTTCGTTATCGTCGGTACCGGCAACGCCGTCAACCTGACCGACGGCCTCGACGGCCTGGCGATTATGCCGACCGTTTTCGTCGCGGCAGGCTTTGCGCTGGTGGCATGGGCCACCGGCAACATGAATTTCGCCAACTACCTGCATATCCCGTATCTGCGCCACGCTGGCGAGCTGGTGATCGTCTGTACGGCGATTGTCGGGGCGGGGCTGGGCTTCCTGTGGTTCAACACCTACCCGGCGCAAGTCTTTATGGGCGACGTCGGTTCACTGGCGCTCGGCGGCGCGTTGGGCATTATCGCCGTGCTGCTGCGTCAGGAGTTCCTGCTGGTGATCATGGGCGGGGTTTTCGTGGTGGAAACGCTGTCGGTTATTCTGCAGGTCGGCTCCTTTAAGCTGCGCGGTCAGCGCATCTTCCGCATGGCGCCGATCCACCACCACTATGAACTGAAAGGCTGGCCGGAGCCGCGCGTTATCGTGCGCTTCTGGATTATTTCGCTGATGCTGGTGCTGATTGGCCTGGCGACGCTGAAGGTACGTTAATCATGGCAGATTATCAGGGTAAAAAAGTCGTCATAATTGGGCTGGGCATGACCGGCCTGTCATGCGTGGACTTTTTCATGGCGCGCGGCGTAACCCCGCGCGTGATGGACACCCGCGTCGCGCCTCCGGGGCTGGATAAATTACCCGAATCGGTCGAATGCCATGTCGGCGGACTCAATGATACCTGGCTGCTGGCGGCGGACCTGATTGTCGCCAGTCCGGGGATTGCGCTGGCCCATCCTTCGCTCAGCGCAGCGGCCGACGCTGGCGTAGAGATCGTTGGCGATATCGAACTGTTCTGCCGCGAAGCGCAGGCGCCGATTATCGCCATTACCGGTTCTAACGGCAAAAGCACTGTTACTACCCTGGTGGGCGAGATGGCGAAAGCCGCTGGAGTTAACGTCGGCGTGGGCGGCAATATCGGCCTGCCGGCGCTGATGCTGCTGGACACCGATCGAGAGCTGTATGTGCTGGAGCTCTCCAGCTTCCAGCTGGAAACCACCTCCAGCCTGCAGGCGGTGGCGGCAACCATCCTCAACGTGACTGAGGACCATATGGACCGCTACCCGCTGGGGCTGCAGCAGTATCGCGCGGCGAAGCTGCGGATTTACGAGAATGCGAAGACCTGCGTGGTGAATGCGGACGATGCGCTCACCATGCCGGTACGCGGGGCGGACGAACGCTGCATTAGCTTTGGCGTCGATGTCGGTGACTACCACCTTAACCGCCAGCAGGGCGAAACCTGGCTGCGCGTTAAAGGTGAGAAAGTCCTCAATGTGAAAGAGATGCCTCTCACCGGTCAGCATAACTACAGCAACGCCCTGGCGGCGCTGGCGCTGGCCGATGCCGCGGGTCTGCCGCGGGCCAGCAGCCTGAAGGCGCTGACCACCTTTACCGGTCTGGCGCACCGTTTCCAGCTGGTGCTGGATCACAACGGCGTACGCTGGATTAACGACTCGAAGGCGACCAACGTCGGCAGCACCGAGGCGGCGCTGAACGGCCTGCAGCTGGACGGCACGCTCTATCTGCTGCTGGGCGGCGACGGCAAGTCCGCTGATTTTACCCCGCTGAAGCGCTACCTTGGCGGCGATCGTATTCGCCTGTACTGCTTTGGTCGCGATGGCGCCGAGCTCGCTGAGCTGCGTCCTGAGGTGGCGGTACAAACTGAGACTATGGAACAGGCGATGCGTCAGATTGCTCCCCTGGTGAAAGCGGGGGACATGGTGCTCCTGTCGCCGGCCTGCGCTAGCCTGGATCAGTTTAAGAACTTTGAACAACGGGGCGAGATGTTTGCCCGTCTGGCGAAGGAGTTAGGTTGATGCGTTTCTCTCTCCCACGCCTGAGAATGCCGCAGCTGAGCCTGCCTCGGCTGAGACTGCCGCGACTGCCGGGGATGTTTATTTTCGCCTGGCTATTCGCTGCGCTGAAAGGCTGGGTGATGGGCTCGCGCCCGAAAGATAACGACAGTCTGGTGATGTATGACCGGATGCTGCTATGGCTGACCTTCGGCCTGGCGGCGATCGGCTTTATTATGGTGACCTCGGCGTCGATGCCGGTCGGACAGCGCCTGGCGAACGATCCTTTCCTCTTCGCCAAGCGTGACGGCCTGTACATTGTGCTGGCCTTCGCGCTGGCGATGATTACGCTACGTCTGCCGATGGATTTCTGGCAGCGCCACAGTACCGCGATGCTGATCGCCTCGATCGTCATGCTGCTGATCGTACTGGTAGTAGGCAGCTCGGTAAACGGCGCATCGCGCTGGATAGCCCTTGGTCCGCTGCGTATTCAGCCGGCGGAGTTCACCAAGCTGTCGCTGTTCTGCTACATCGCCAACTATCTGGTGCGTAAAGCCGACGAAGTGCGTAACAACCTGCGCGGCTTCTTAAAACCGATGGGCGTGATTTTCGTACTGGCCATCCTGCTGCTGGCGCAGCCTGACCTCGGTACCGTGGTGGTCCTGTTCGTCACCACGCTGGCGATGCTGTTTCTCGCCGGCGCGAAGCTGTGGCAGTTCATCGCCATTATCGGCATGGGTATTTCGGCGGTGGTCCTGCTGATCCTCGCCGAACCATACCGTATTCGCCGCGTGACCTCCTTCTGGAACCCGTGGGAAGACCCGTTCGGCAGCGGCTACCAGCTGACCCAGTCGCTGATGGCTTTCGGCCGCGGCGAGATGTGGGGGCAGGGCCTCGGCAACTCGGTGCAAAAACTGGAGTATTTACCGGAAGCGCACACTGACTTTATCTTCGCCATTATCGGCGAAGAACTCGGTTATATCGGTGTGGTACTGGCGCTTTTAATGGTATTCTTCGTCGCTTTCCGCGCCATGTCGATTGGCCGTAAAGCGCTGGAGATCGATCATCGCTTTTCCGGCTTCCTCGCCTGTGCGATTGGTATCTGGTTTAGCTTCCAGGCGTTAGTTAACGTCGGCGCGGCGGCGGGGATGCTGCCGACGAAAGGTCTGACGCTGCCGCTGATCAGTTATGGTGGTTCCAGTCTGTTGATTATGTCGACGGCCATTATGTTGTTGTTGCGAATTGATTATGAAACGCGTCTGGAAAAAGCCCAGGCGTTTACACGGGGTGTGCGATGAGCGGTCAGGAAAAGCGGTTGATGGTGATGGCGGGCGGTACCGGCGGGCATGTGTTCCCGGGACTGGCGGTCGCGCACCATTTAATGGACCAGGGCTGGCAGGTTCGCTGGCTGGGTACCGCCGATCGTATGGAAGCGGATTTAGTGCCGAAAAACGGCATCGAAATTGATTTTATCCGCATCTCCGGCCTGCGTGGCAAAGGTATCAAAGCGCAGCTACTGGCGCCGGTGCGTATCTTTAACGCCTGGCGTCAGGCGCGGGCGATCATGAAGCGTTTCCAGCCGGACGTGGTGCTGGGTATGGGCGGCTATGTTTCCGGGCCTGGCGGTCTGGCGGCGTGGTCGCTGGGGATCCCGGTGGTCCTCCACGAGCAAAACGGCATTGCCGGCCTGACTAACAAGTGGCTGGCGAAGATTGCGAAGAAAGTGATGCAGGCGTTTCCCGGCGCGTTCCCGCATGCGGACGTCGTTGGGAACCCGGTGCGCACCGATGTACTGGCGCTGCCGCTGCCAGGTCAGCGTCTGGTTGGCCGTCAGGGGCCGATTCGCGTGCTGGTGGTCGGTGGCTCTCAGGGCGCGCGCGTCCTGAACCAGACGATGCCGCAGGTGGCGGCGAAGCTCGGCGCTACGGTGACCATCTGGCATCAAAGCGGCAAAGGCGGCCAGCAAACCGTGCAGCAGGCCTATGCCGCCGCCGGACAGCCGCAGCATAAAGTGACGGAATTTATTGATGACATGGCCGCGGCGTATGCCTGGGCAGATGTTGTGGTTTGCCGTTCCGGCGCGCTGACGGTTAGCGAAATCGCGGCCGCAGGTTTACCAGCGCTGTTTGTCCCGTTCCAGCACAAAGATCGTCAGCAGTACTGGAATGCGCTGCCGCTGGAGAAAGCCGGCGCGGCGAAAATTCTTGAACAGCCTGAGTTCACGGTAGAGGCGGTTGCCTCTACCCTGGCGAGCTGGGATCGGGAAACCTTGCTGGATATGGCGGAACGAGCGCGTGGCGCTTCGATTCCGGACGCTACCGAGCGGGTAGCAGAAGAGGTCAGCGCCGTAGCTTTGGCGCGCTAATTGCGGTGATTTTCACCGCCCGAATACAGAAGTTGATGGCGTAAAGAATGAATACACAAGATTTGGCAAAACTGCGTTCCATAGTGCCCGAGATGCGTCGCGTTCGGCACATTCACTTTGTCGGCATCGGCGGTGCCGGTATGGGCGGTATTGCCGAAGTGTTGGCTAACGAAGGTTACCAGATCAGCGGCTCCGACCTGGCGCCGAATCCGGTGACCCAGCAGCTGTCGCAGCTTGGCGCCACCATTTATTTCAACCATCGCCCGGAAAACGTGCGTGATGCCAGCGTGGTTGTCGTTTCCAGCGCGATTTCGGCAGATAACCCGGAAATCGTTGCCGCGCATGAGGCGCGTATCCCGGTGATCCGTCGTGCCGAAATGCTGGCGGAACTTATGCGCTTTCGCCACGGGATCGCCATTGCCGGGACCCACGGCAAAACCACCACCACCGCGATGGTATCCAGCATTTACGCCGAGGCCGGGCTGGACCCGACCTTCGTCAACGGCGGACTGGTAAAAGCGGCGGGCGTACATGCCCGTCTTGGCCATAGCCGTTACCTGATCGCGGAAGCGGATGAGAGCGACGCGTCGTTTCTGCATCTGCAGCCGATGGTGGCCATTGTCACCAACATCGAAGCCGATCACATGGATACCTACCATGGCGACTTTGAGAATCTGAAGCAGACCTTTATCAACTTCCTGCACAACCTGCCGTTCTACGGACGCGCGGTGATGTGCGTGGACGATCCGGTGATCCGGGAATTGCTGCCGCGCGTTGGCCGGCAGATCACCACCTACGGTTTTAGCGACGACGCCGACGTGCGCGTCGAGGACTATCGTCAGGTTGGGGCGCAGGGGCATTTCCGCCTGGTACGCCAGGATAAAGCGATCCTGCAGGTGACGCTCAATGCCCCGGGACGCCATAACGCGCTGAACGCGGCGGCGGCCGTCGCCGTGGCGACGGAAGAGGGGATTGACGATCGGGCAATTCTGCGCGCACTGGAGAGCTTCCAGGGAACAGGACGCCGCTTTGATTTTCTTGGCGAGTTTCCGCTGGCCGAAGTCAACGGCAAACCGGGCAGCGCGATGCTGATCGATGATTACGGTCACCACCCGACGGAAGTGGACGCCACCATTAAAGCAGCGCGCGCCGGCTGGCCGGATAAAAACCTGGTGATGGTATTCCAGCCGCACCGTTATACCCGTACCCGCGATCTGTATGATGATTTTGCCAACGTGCTGACCCAGGTGGATGCCCTGCTGATGCTGGACGTCTATCCGGCGGGCGAAGCGCCGATCCCGGGCGCCGACAGCCGCTCGCTGTGCCGCACCATTCGCGGTCGCGGGAAAGTGGATCCGATCCTGGTGCCCGATTCGGCCCAGGCCGCGGAGATGCTGGCGTCAGTCCTGACCGGCAACGATTTAGTACTGGTGCAGGGCGCCGGTAACATCGGTAAAATCGCCCGCCACCTGGCTGAAATCAAACTGATCCCGCAAAAAACGGAGGAGGAGCGCCATGGCTGATAAAATCGCGGTGCTTTTCGGTGGAACCTCCGCTGAACGTGAAGTGTCGCTGAATTCAGGCGCGGCGGTGCTGGCCGGGCTGCGTGAAGGCGGGGTGGACGCCCATCCGGTCGACCCGCGCGATGTTGATATTACCCAGCTAAAAAAGCAGGGCTTTAAGAAAGCGTTTATTGCCCTCCACGGCCGCGGCGGGGAAGATGGCACTCTGCAGGGGCTGCTGGAGTTAATCCAGCTGCCTTATACCGGCAGCGGCGTGATGGCTTCGGCGATTTCAATGGATAAACTGCGCAGCAAGTGGCTGTGGCAGGGCGCCGGATTACCGGTCGCGCCGTGGGTGGCGCTGACCCGCGCCCAGTTTGCCGCCGGGCTGTCTACTGACGTCGAACAGCAAATTGCGGCGCTGGGTCTGCCGGTCATCATCAAGCCGAGCCGTGAAGGCTCCAGCGTCGGGATGTCGAAAGTCAGCGAAAGTTGTGATTTAGCGAGTGCATTGGCGTTGGCTTTTCAGCATGATGATGAAGTTTTGGTCGAAAAATGGCTCAGTGGACCGGAATTTACCGTCGCCATAGTCGGTGAAGAAATTTTACCGTCAATACGTATCCAGGCCGCGGGAACCTTCTATGATTATGAGGCGAAGTATCTCTCTGATGAGACGCAATATTTCTGCCCAGGATTTGAAGATCCCGCGCGTGAGTCCGCTATTCAGAACCTGGTGCTTAAAGCCTGGAATGTTCTGGGTTGCAAAGGCTGGGGCCGTATTGACGTGATGCTGGACAGCGATGGCCAGTTTTATCTGCTGGAAGCGAATACTTCCCCGGGCATGACCAGCCATAGCCTTGTGCCAATGGCGGCGCGTCAGGCAGGAATGAGCTTCTCCCAGCTTGTTGTACGAATTCTGGACCTGGCGGGGTGATATGTCGCAGGCTGCGCTGAATACGCGGAACCATGAAGAAGAGGCTTCTTCTTCGCGTCGGAGTAATGGAACGCGGCTGGCAGGGATCGTTTTCCTGCTGGCGGTGCTGTTTACCGTGCTGGTCAGCGGGTGGATGGTTCTTGGCTGGATGGAAGATGCGCAGCGCTTACCGCTGTCGAAGATGGTGGTGACCGGCGAGCGTCACTATACGCGCAATGATGACATCCGTCAGGCGATCCTGGCGCTGGGTTCGCCGGGTACCTTTATGACTCAGGATGTGAACATCATTCAGAGCCAGATTGAACGTCTGCCGTGGATTAAGCAGGCGAGCGTCCGAAAGCAGTGGCCCGATGAATTGAAGATTCATCTGGTTGAATATGTGCCGATTGCGCGCTGGAATGATCAACATATGGTGGATGCAGAAGGAAATGCCTTCAGCGTGCCGGCGGATCGCACCAGCAAACAGAATTTACCGATGTTATACGGTCCCGAAGGCAGCGAGAACGAAGTGCTGCAGGGGTATCGTGACATGGGGCAGGTGCTGGCAAAGGATAAATTCACGTTGAAAGTGGCGGCGATGACCGCCCGTCGCTCCTGGCAGTTGACGCTTAATAATGACATCAAGCTCAACCTTGGCCGTGGCGATACCATGAAACGGCTTCAGCGCTTTATGGAACTCTACCCGGTTCTTCAGCAGCAGGCGCAGACCGACGGCAAACGGATTAGCTACGTTGATTTGCGTTATGACTCGGGTGCGGCAGTGGGCTGGGTACCTGCTCCCGCAGAGGAAACTAATCAACAACAGAATCAGGCACAGGCAGAACAACAATGATCAAGGCGACGGACAGAAAACTGGTAGTTGGACTGGAGATTGGCACCGCCAAGGTGGCCGCTTTAGTAGGGGAAGTTCTGCCCGACGGCATGATCAATATCATCGGCGTGGGCAGTTGCCCATCGCGTGGTATGGATAAAGGCGGTGTGAACGACCTCGAGTCGGTGGTGAAATGCGTACAGCGCGCCATCGACCAGGCCGAACTGATGGCGGATTGCCAGATTTCATCAGTTTATTTGGCACTTTCGGGTAAACATATAAGCTGTCAGAATGAAATCGGGATGGTACCGATTTCGGAAGAAGAAGTGACGCAGGACGACGTCGAGAACGTGGTCCACACCGCGAAGTCGGTTCGCGTTCGCGATGAACATCGTGTCCTGCACGTGATTCCGCAGGAATATGCTATCGACTACCAGGAAGGGATTAAAAACCCGGTAGGGCTGTCCGGCGTGCGTATGCAGGCGAAGGTGCATCTGATCACCTGCCATAACGATATGGCAAAAAACATTGTTAAAGCAGTGGAACGTTGTGGTCTCAAAGTTGACCAACTTATTTTCGCCGGGTTAGCGGCCAGCTATTCGGTATTAACAGAAGACGAACGTGAGCTGGGCGTCTGCGTTGTGGATATCGGCGGTGGTACAATGGATATCGCCGTCTACACCGGCGGCGCATTGCGTCACACCAAAGTGATCCCGTATGCCGGTAACGTGGTGACCAGCGATATCGCCTATGCCTTCGGTACGCCGCCGAGCGATGCCGAAGCCATCAAGGTTCGTCACGGATGCGCATTGGGTTCCATCGTCGGTAAAGACGAAAACGTCGAAGTACCGAGCGTTGGTGGACGTCCTCCGCGTAGCCTGCAGCGTCAGACGTTGGCAGAGGTGATTGAACCGCGCTATACCGAGCTGCTTAACCTGGTCAATGAAGAGATCCTGCAGCTGCAGGAACAGCTCCGCCAGCAGGGTGTTAAACATCATCTGGCGGCGGGGATTGTGTTAACCGGCGGCGCGGCGCAAATTGAAGGTCTGGCGGCCTGTGCGCAGCGCGTGTTCCATACTCAGGTGCGCATTGGCGCGCCGCTGAACATCACCGGTTTAACCGACTATGCCCAGGAGCCGTATTATTCAACGGCGGTGGGGCTGCTGCACTACGGAAAAGAGTCACATCTCAGTGGTGAAGCGGAAGTAGAAAAACGCGTGACGGCCTCAGTGGGCTCGTGGATTAAGCGACTCAACAGCTGGCTGCGAAAAGAGTTTTAATTTTTTAAGAGAACGCAGACAATTAGCGTTCTCAGGCGACAGGCACAAGACGGAGAGAAACTATGTTTGAACCTATGGAACTGACCAACGACGCGGTGATTAAAGTCATCGGCGTCGGTGGCGGCGGCGGTAACGCCGTTGAACACATGGTGCGCGAGCGCATTGAGGGTGTTGAATTCTTCGCGGTAAACACCGATGCGCAGGCGCTGCGTAAGACGGCGGTTGGCCAGACTATCCAGATCGGTAGCGGTATTACCAAAGGTCTGGGCGCGGGCGCGAACCCGGAAGTCGGCCGTAACGCGGCTGATGAAGACCGTGAAGCGCTGCGCGCAGCCCTTGATGGCGCAGACATGGTGTTCATCGCGGCAGGCATGGGCGGCGGTACCGGTACCGGCGCGGCGCCCGTAGTCGCGGAAGTGGCGAAGGATCTGGGGATCCTCACCGTTGCGGTGGTCACTAAGCCGTTTAATTTTGAAGGTAAGAAGCGCATGGCGTTCGCTGAGCAGGGGATCACCGAGCTGTCCAAGCACGTTGACTCACTGATCACCATCCCGAACGACAAGCTGCTGAAGGTCCTGGGTCGTGGAATTTCCCTGCTCGACGCATTCGGCGCGGCAAACGACGTCCTGAAAGGCGCGGTGCAGGGTATCGCCGAACTGATCACCCGTCCGGGTCTGATGAACGTCGACTTCGCGGACGTCCGTACCGTGATGTCTGAAATGGGCTACGCGATGATGGGCTCCGGGGTGGCGAGCGGTGAAGACCGTGCGGAAGAAGCGGCTGAAATGGCTATCTCTTCTCCGCTGCTGGAAGATATCGACCTGTCAGGCGCGCGCGGCGTGCTGGTCAACATTACTGCGGGCTTCGACCTGCGTCTGGACGAGTTCGAAACTGTGGGTAACACCATCCGTGCTTTTGCCTCGGATAATGCGACCGTGGTTATCGGTACCTCTCTGGACCCGGATATGAACGACGAGCTGCGCGTGACCGTAGTGGCGACCGGTATTGGCATGGATAAGCGTCCGGAAATCACCCTTGTAACCAACAAGCAGGTTCAGCAGCCGGTGATGGATCGTTACCAGCAGCATGGTATGTCGCCGCTGACGCAAGAGCAGAAGCCGGCAGCCAAAGTGGTGAACGACAATACGCCGCAAACCGCGAAAGAGCCGGATTATCTGGATATCCCAGCCTTCCTGCGTAAGCAAGCCGATTAAGAATCGACTGGAAGTTGGGCATCTGCGCTCTTTGTGCTAAACTGGCCTCCCGATAGTGGTGTACACTTCGGTTGGATAGGTAAATTGGCGAGATTATACGATGATCAAACAAAGGACTCTTAAACGTATCGTTCAGGCGACTGGCGTCGGTTTGCATACCGGCAAGAAAGTCACACTGACGTTACGCCCTGCGCCGGCAAATACCGGGGTCATCTATCGTCGCACCGACTTGAATCCACCGGTAGATTTTCCGGCTGATGCCAAATCTGTGCGTGATACCATGCTCTGTACTTGCCTGGTTAATGAGCATGACGTGCGGATTTCTACGGTTGAACACCTGAACGCCGCATTGGCTGGCCTGGGTATCGACAACATTATTGTTGAAGTCGATGCGCCGGAAATCCCGATTATGGACGGCAGTGCGGCTCCGTTCGTTTATCTGTTGCTGGACGCCGGCATTGATGAACTGAACTGCGCCAAGAAATTTGTACGTATCAAAGAGACGGTTCGCGTTGAAGATGGCGACAAATGGGCTGAATTCAAACCGTACAATGGTTTTTCGCTGGACTTCACCATCGATTTTAACCATCCAGCGATTGATGCCAGCACCCAGCGCTATACGCTGAACTTCTCGGCCGATGCGTTCATGCGTCAGATTAGCCGTGCGCGTACCTTCGGTTTTATGCGCGATATCGAATATCTGCAGTCCCGCGGCCTGTGCCTGGGCGGCAGCTTCGATTGTGCCATCGTTGTTGACGATTATCGCGTACTGAACGAAGACGGTCTGCGCTTTGAAGACGAATTTGTTCGCCACAAAATGCTGGATGCGATCGGTGACCTGTTTATGTGTGGTCACAACATTATCGGCGCATTCACGGCGTACAAATCGGGTCACGCGTTGAACAACAAACTGCTGCAGGCGGTTCTGGCAAAACAGGAAGCCTGGGAGTATGTGACCTTCGAAGACGACGCAAAACTGCCAATGGCGTTCCGCGCACCGTCGATGGTTCTGGCGTAAGCCTGACCATTCAGTAAATTCGACTGGTAACCTGGTACTCTCTCCGACCAGGGAGCCAGTCGTTTTTCTTTTATAGCACCCTCCAGTTATTTTCGCTGCGATCCCTGGATAATAATTAGCGTGCGTTCGCTGCTTTATTAAGCGTTTTCGCCGGGCAATCGCCTTCATTCATGCTGCCTCAGGCCGGTATTAATGTTAGTATTTGAGCGCAAAATTATTTCTCAGGGTTGCTTTACCCCGTGGACATCAGGTTGTCCTGCGAAAAACATCAATAAAGAGACAGCCTGAACGACGACGGGTCTAGCAAAGAAAGGTAATGAACGTGAGTGGATTGCTGACGCGCTGGCGACAGTTTGGCAGACGGTATTTTTGGCCGCATCTCCTGTTGGGGATGGTCGCGGCCAGCCTCGGCCTGCCTGCGCTAAGCAACGGTCACGAGACCGCGGCGCCAGCGAAGGCGACCGCCAGCAATCACAATCCGAGCAAGGTTAATTTCTCTCAGCTGGCGCTGCTGGAGACGAATCGCCGGCCCAGCTTTACCGTCGACTACTGGCATCAGCACGCCATTCGCACCGTTATTCGTCATCTCTCCTTCGCCATGGCGCCGCAGGCGCTGCCGGTGGCGGAAGAAACTTCCCCGCTGCAGGCTCAGCATCTGGCGCTGCTCGACACCCTCAGCGCGCTGCTGACGCAGGACAGCACGCCGCCGGTGGTGATCCGCCAGGCGGGTTACATCCCTTCTTCATATTCTGCCTTCCGCGTCAGCGCCTGGATAAGCCAGGTGGCGGGGATCCGCGCAGGGCCTCAACGTCTCAGCTGAAAATAACCACGGACCATCCTATTTTTTGTGACTCCGCACCGCGGGGCGTTTGAGATTTTATTATGCTTATCAAAATGTTAACCAAGGTTTTCGGCAGCCGTAACGACCGTACGCTGCGTCGTATGCGCAAAGTCGTCAATATCATCAACGGCATGGAACCGGCGATGGAAAAACTCTCTGATGACGAGCTGAAAGCGAAAACCGCTGAATTCCGCGCGCGCCTGGAAAAAGGCGAAACGCTGGAAAGCCTGATCCCTGAAGCTTTCGCCGTCGTTCGCGAAGCCAGTAAGCGCGTATTCGGCATGCGCCACTTCGACGTCCAGCTGCTGGGCGGTATGGTGCTTAACGATCGCTGCATCGCCGAGATGCGTACCGGTGAAGGTAAAACCCTGACCGCGACCCTGCCGGCGTACCTCAACGCGCTAACCGGCAAAGGCGTTCACGTAGTGACCGTCAACGACTATCTGGCCCAGCGTGACGCCGAAAATAACCGCCCGCTGTTTGAATTCCTGGGCATGACAGTTGGCATCAACATGTCCGGCCTGCCGGCGCCGGCGAAGCGTGAAGCTTACGCTGCCGATATCACCTATGGCACCAACAACGAATACGGCTTCGACTACCTGCGCGACAACATGGCCTTCAGCCCGGAAGAGCGCGTTCAGCGTAAATTGCACTATGCGCTGGTGGATGAGGTGGACTCCATCCTGATCGATGAGGCGCGTACGCCGCTGATCATTTCCGGCCCGGCGGAAGACAGCTCTGAAATGTACCGCAAGGTAAACAAAATCATCCCGCATCTGATCCGCCAGGAAAAAGAGGATTCGGATACTTTCACTGGCGAAGGCCACTTCTCGGTGGATGAAAAAGCGCGTCAGGTTAACCTGACCGAACGTGGTCTGGTGCTGATTGAAGAGCTGCTGGTACAGGAAGGCATTATGGATGAAGGTGAGTCCCTGTACTCTCCAACCAACATTATGCTGATGCACCACGTTACCGCCGCGCTGCGCGCCCATGCGCTGTTCACCCGCGACGTTGACTACATTGTCAAAGATGGCGAAGTTATCATCGTCGATGAGCACACTGGCCGTACGATGCAGGGCCGCCGCTGGTCCGATGGTCTGCACCAGGCCGTTGAGGCCAAAGAGGGCGTGGAGATCCAAAACGAGAACCAGACTCTGGCCTCTATCACCTTCCAGAACTACTTCCGTCTGTACGAGAAGCTGGCGGGGATGACCGGTACAGCCGATACCGAAGCCTTTGAATTCAGCTCTATCTATAAGCTGGATACCGTGGTTGTACCGACCAACCGTCCGATGATCCGTAAAGACATGGCGGATCTGGTCTATATGACCGAAGCGGAAAAAATTCAGGCAATTATCGAAGATATCAAAACTCGTACCGCTGCCGGTCAGCCGGTGCTGGTGGGGACTATCTCGATCGAAAAATCTGAAGTGGTTTCCCGCGAACTGACTAAAGCTGGCATCAAGCACAACGTCCTGAACGCCAAATTCCACGCCAGCGAGGCGGATATCGTCGCCCAGGCGGGCTACCCTTCCGCGGTGACCATCGCCACCAACATGGCGGGTCGTGGTACCGATATTATGCTCGGCGGTAGCTGGCAGGCGGAAGTCGCTGCGCTGGAAAACCCAACGCCAGAGCAGATTGAGAAAATCAAAGCCGACTGGCAGGTACGCCACGATGCGGTACTGGCCGCAGGCGGTCTGCACATCATCGGTACCGAGCGTCATGAATCTCGCCGTATCGATAACCAGCTGCGCGGCCGTGCTGGTCGTCAGGGGGATGCCGGTTCTTCCCGCTTCTACCTGTCAATGGAAGATGCCCTGATGCGTATCTTCGCCTCCGATCGCGTGTCTGGCATGATGCGTAAACTGGGAATGAAACCAGGTGAGGCGATTGAGCACCCGTGGGTCACCAAGGCGATCGCCAACGCCCAGCGTAAAGTGGAAAGCCGTAACTTCGATATCCGTAAGCAGCTGCTGGAATATGATGATGTGGCCAACGACCAGCGCCGGGCGATCTACACCCAGCGTAACGAGCTGCTGGACGTGTCTGACGTCAGCGAAACCATCAACAGCATCCGCGAAGACGTCTTTAAGGCGACGATCGATGCCCATATTCCGCCGCAGTCGCTGGAGGAGATGTGGGATATCGAAGGTCTGCAGGAGCGTCTGAAAAACGACTTCGACCTCGACCTGCCAATCAAAGAGTGGCTGGATAAAGAGCCGGCGCTGCATGAAGAGACCCTGCGCGAACGTATTCTGCAGAGCGCGGTAGAAACCTACCAGCGTAAAGAAGAAGTGGTCGGCGCCGAGATGATGCGCCACTTCGAGAAAGGCGTGATGCTGCAGACTCTGGATTCGCTGTGGAAAGAGCACCTCGCGGCGATGGATTACCTGCGCCAGGGTATCCACCTGCGCGGCTATGCGCAGAAAGATCCGAAGCAGGAGTACAAGCGCGAATCGTTCTCAATGTTTGCCGCGATGCTGGAGTCACTGAAGTATGAAGTGATCAGCACCCTGAGCAAAGTCCAGGTGCGGATGCCGGAAGAAGTCGAGGCGATGGAACAGCAGCGTCGTGAAGAGGCCGAGCGCCTGGCGCAGATGCAGCAGCTCAGCCATCAGAGCGATGATGAAGCCGCAGCCCAGGATCTGGCGGCGCAAACCGGCGAACGTAAAGTGGGCCGTAACGATCCGTGCCCGTGCGGCTCCGGCAAAAAGTACAAACAGTGCCACGGCCGTCTGAGCTAAGGTCTGATAAAACAAACAAAGGCGCAGAGTTCTGCGCCTTTTTTATGGAGCGCATTCAATGAAAAAACTGCAAATCGCCGTCGGGATAATTCGCAATCCGCAAGGCGAAATCTTTATTACCCAGCGCGCCGCCGATGCCCATATGGCGAATAAGCTGGAGTTCCCGGGCGGGAAGATTGAATCTGATGAGACGCCTGAGCAGGCGCTAATCCGCGAACTGCAGGAGGAGGTTGGGATTACGGTCACCACCTCTTCGCTCTTTGATAAGCTGGAGTATCAGTTGCCCGATCGCCATATTACGCTGTGGTTTTTCCTCGTGGAAAGTTGGCAAGGCGAGCCGTGGGGTAAAGAAGGGCAGCCGGGTCGGTGGATGGCGGGGCCAACGTTGGATCCGGCGGCGTTTCCTCCGGCGAATGAACCGGTTATCAGCAAACTTATCGCCCAGGGCTGAGCCCCGGGGCGCGAGGCTAACCCGCCAGGCGCCGGGTTAGCTTGCCATCAAATCAGGGTTGCTGCTCGCTCCAGTCATCGCTATCGGAGAGATCCCCCGCGCTGGGGATGCGCTTCTCTTCCGCAGCCCATTCTCCCAGATCGATCAGTTGGCAGCGCTTGCTACAGAACGGACGAAACGGACTCTGCTCGCCCCACACCACAGTTTTGCCGCAGGTCGGGCAGTTGACGATAGTCTCTTCTGACATGTTATCTCCTTAACAGCAGGCCAGTTCAAAATCAAAGCGCTCCGGCACGATCCCATATTCACTGTCCAGCGCCAGGAAACGGATGGCGAAACGGCTCTTATGGCCGGAAATTTGCGGATAAAGCTGGTGAGCCAGATCGAGACGCAGGCGCAGCAGATCGGCATCTTCACCATTATCCTGATAAAAGCCGTTGAGGCTGGTCTGTTTGCGGAACAGCGCGGAGTTGCGGATAAGTTCGAGGATCAGGCTCAGGGACTGGACCAGCGGATCGAGGCTGGCAAGCCAGCTGGCCACCTGCTCATCGCGATGCGCCTGTGGCATATGGAGCCAGATATGCAGGGTCGGTAAATCGAAGCTGCAGCAGCCGCCAGGAATACTCAGGCGCTGACGCACCAGCGCAATCAGGCGATCTTCACGCAGAAACTGACCAATGCGCGGCGCGGCCATCAGGGTGCTGGAGGACTGCTTCAACTGGTGGCGCAGCTCGTTAATGCGCTCCTGATCGACGCCCGGCACTTCTGCCCATGACTGGAGCTTACGCTGCTGGCGTTCCAGCTCTTTAACCAGGTCAGTGCGCACCTCGCCGCGCTCCAGGACATCCAGCAGATCGCCGGCGTTACGGAAAAAATGGAGCGCATCGGCATGGCTGGCAATCTGCGGACGGAAAGCCATCTGCTGGATCAGAAATTCGATGCGCAGCCAGGTGCGCATTTTCTCATTAAGAGGATGTTCAAACAGAACGGGGGTATGCATTACGAGTTTTCCTGTGAGGCGGCCTGCGATGCCAGCGTTAAATACTTTTCGTGCAGGCGGGCAACATCCGATGCCACTGCATCCGGCGTGCCAGTGTTTTCAATAACATCGTCCGCGACGGCCAGGCGCTGCTGGCGCGTGGCCTGGGCGGCAAGAATATGTTCAGCATGTTCGCGGCTGACCTTATCGCGCAGCATGGTGCGTTCGATTTGCGTCTCTTTCGGCACATCGACGACCAGTACGCGATCGGCCTGGCCGGACAGGCGGTTTTCGACCAGCAAAGGTACGACCCAGAGGAGATAAGGGGAGGTGGCGGCCTGCATCTGGCGGCGCGTTTCCTGCTGAATCAGCGGGTGCAACAGCGCATTGAGCCAGGCTTTTTCCTCCACGTGAGCAAAAATTTTTTCTCGTAGCAGGCGGCGGTTCAGCGTGCCGTCGGGGGCAATCATCTGTGGTCCGAAGTGGCCGACAATGGCCTGGAGCGCCGGGGTACCGGGCTCGACCACCTGACGGGCGATAACATCGGCATCGATAACCTTAACCCCAAGCTGCGCGAAGGCGTCGGCGACCGTACTTTTACCGCTGCCGATCCCGCCTGTTAACGCGACTGTGTACCCCATATCTTCTGACCCTGAAACGGATTGCTCGTATTTTTTGCAGGCAGACAGCGATGACTGGCAGCGCGCCGGGGAGGCGACAGTGAGCATGTCGTGAGGGCCCCGCGCCAACCGGGATCGCCGTCCGCTATACTGTTTGTTTTAATCAAGCAAATCAAATGGTTAAAAACAATACTCCGGCAGGGGAAGGCATAGGCGCCTTTTTCTCCATTCACCAGGTAAATTTATACGATTGTAGCGTAAAAAAAGTGAAAATCGCAGTCTTGCGCGGGCCTGATTCGCGCGTATGATAACGTCACTGGAGTTGTGCTCTCACATTCATGCCATTAACCCCAGGAATTCGCACATGCGTATTGAAGAAGATCTGAAGCTTGGTTTCAAAGACGTTCTTATCCGCCCGAAACGCTCTACCCTCAAAAGCCGTTCTGATGTTGAGCTGGAACGTGAATTCACCTTTAAACATTCAGGCCTGACCTGGTCCGGCGTGCCGATTATTGCGGCTAACATGGATACCGTCGGCACCTTCAGCATGGCTAAAGCGCTGGCCACTTTTGGTATTCTGACCGCGGTACATAAGCACTACACCGCTGAAGAATGGCTGGCGTTTACCCAGGGCGCATCCGCGGACGTACTCAAGCATGTGATGGTTTCCACCGGCACGTCCGATGCGGATTTCGAAAAAACCCAGCAGATCCTCTCTCAGAACCCACAGCTGAATTTTGTGTGTATCGACGTCGCCAACGGCTACTCTGAGCACTTTGTACAGTTCGTGGCGAAGGCGCGCGAAGCCTGGCCGCAAAAAACTATCATCGCCGGGAACGTGGTCACCGGTGAAATGTGCGAAGAGCTGATCCTCTCCGGCGCCGATATCGTCAAAGTTGGCATCGGCCCGGGATCCGTCTGCACCACCCGCGTTAAGACCGGGGTCGGCTATCCGCAGCTCTCCGCCGTGATTGAGTGTGCCGATGCGGCGCACGGCCTTGGCGGCCAGATCATCAGCGACGGCGGTTGCACCATGCCGGGCGATGTGGCGAAAGCCTTCGGCGGCGGCGCTGATTTCGTGATGCTTGGCGGCATGCTGGCGGGCCATGAAGAGAGCGGCGGAACCATCGTTGAAGAAAACGGAGAGAAATTCATGCTGTTCTACGGCATGAGCTCCGAGTCGGCGATGACCCGCCATGTGGGCGGTGTCGCGAAATACCGCGCGGCGGAAGGCAAAACCGTTAAGCTGCCTTTGCGTGGACCGGTGGAGAATACCGCACGTGATATTCTCGGCGGCCTGCGTTCTGCCTGCACCTACGTTGGCGCCTCGCGTCTGAAAGAGCTGACCAAGCGTACGACCTTTATCCGCGTTCAGGAACAAGAGAACCGGGTATTCAATAGCCTGTAATCGGCTGCACTGGCGCCTGCGTGGCGCCAGTGTTTCTCATCCTCCCACCCCGCCAATGGCATCGCCCAGGTGAAAAACGGGCAAATACATTGCCACCACCAGAATCCCGACCAGCGAGCCGGTTATCACCAGCATCATGGGTTCAAGATGCGCAGCCAGACTATCGGCTCGCTGATAGGTTTGCTCGCGATGATGATGCGCCAGGTTTTCCAGCATCTGATCCAGCGCTCCCGCGCTTTCCCCCGTGCGGATGAGCTGCAGGCACAGCGGTGTAAAACCGCCGCAGCGGCTTAACGCCTGCCAAATCGGCTCCCCCTGAACGATCAGCGCGCGGGCCTGCGCCAGACGCTGGCGCCACAGCGGGCACGACAGGGACTCTTCAACGCTTTGCAGCCCCTGCAGAAAGCTAATACCGGCGCTTTGGGTTAACGCCAGGATGGTGAAGATCAGGCTCAGCTGTTGTCCGCCGATCAGGGAGCCAATGAGAGGGAGCGCGTTAAGCAACCGCTGGCGGCGCAGCAACCAGTCGCTGCGCCGCCGGATCAGCTGGTTGAGCAGCAGCGGGCTCAGCAGCGAGGCCAGCAGCAGCGGCCAGCCGCGACTTAGCATGTCGCCTGCCGCAACGACCATCCGCGTCAATAGCGGTAGCGGCGTACTGAACGTCTGGTAGATGGCGGTGAACTCGGGCAGGACAAAATAGAGCATCCCCAGCACCACCAACAGCGCCAGAGAGAGCACGATCAGCGGGTAGCGCAGCGCTTTTTTGACTTTGCTGGCGAGCCGCTGCTGCTCCTGCTGCTGATTCGCCAACTGCAGGCAGCAGATATCGAGCTTGCCCGTCAGTTCGCCGGTGCTAATCATCGCCAGATATAGGGGCGGAAAAGCCTGGGGCCACTGCGCCAGCGCGGCAGAGAACGCCACGCCCTGGGCCAGCTCGCGGCCTAGCGCCTCAAGCAGCGCCTGCCACTGGGCATGCGACTGCTGCTGCGCCAGCAGCGATAACCCTTCCGCCAGCGGCAGGCCGGCCTGCAGCAGGGTCGCCAGCTGGCGGATCGTTTCGCAACTGTAGCGCGGGTGCCAGAGGCTCTGCTTCACCGCACAGCGGCGTACAGCCAGCGGTATAACTCGCTGCTGTTGGAGGTGCTGCAGGACCTCCAGACGCTTGGTTTGCCATAGCATCCCCTGACAAGGGGCGCCCTGCACATCGATACCGCGCCAGCGCCAGAGACGCTTAGTCGCCATGGGGGATCCCCAGCACCCGCACCACCTCTTCGAGGCTGGTCAATCCCTGTTCGATAGCCTGACAGCCGCTTTCAAAAAGCGTCATCATCCCCGCGGCTCGCGCCAGAGATTCAATCTCAATGGCGTTAAGTCCCTGGACTATCCCCTGGCGTAGCCCGGGGGTAACAGGCAGCACTTCGAACAGCGCCAGCCGGCCGTAATATCCGTGGTAACAATGTTCGCAGCCCGCTGCCTGCCAGCGTGGCAGCGGGCGGGGCCACAGGCTGTGCGGCAGGTCGGCGGCGCTGCCGGCATTACGCCGACAGTGGGGACACAGCTTGCGGACCAGACGCTGGGCGATGACCAGCGAGAGCGCAGAGGAAATCATCCAGCGGGCGATGCCCATTTGCTGCAGGCGGGTCAGGGTTTCGCTGGTGGAATTGGTGTGCAGGGTGGAGAGCACCAGATGACCGGTCTGGGCGGCTTTGAGCGCGATTTCAGCGGTCTCGGCATCGCGGATCTCGCCCACCATGACAATATCCGGATCCTGGCGTAACAGGGCGCGCAGCACACTGTGAAAAGTGAGTCCGGCGCGGGGATTGATTTGCGTCTGGTTCATCCCGGCGATGGGGATCTCCAGTGGATCCTCCACGCTACAGATATTCACTTGCTCACGGTTTCTGGCCTGCAGGGCGCTGTAGAGGGTCACCGTTTTCCCGCTTCCGGTTGGGCCGGTGACCAGCAGCAGACCCTGCGGCTGGTTCAGCGCCTGGCGAAAGGCCGCCAGCTGGGAGGATGAGAGTCCGAGTGCTTCCAGATCCAGCGCCTGGTCAACCTGATGCAGAAGGCGCAGGACAATCTTTTCGCCATAGCGGCAGGGCAGAGTGGCGATGCGAAAAGAGAGCGGTCGTCCCGCAAGATTCAGCGCGAACTGGCCATCCTGCGGTAAACGGTGCTCGGCGATATCGAGACTGGCCAGGACCTTGAGTCGCGCGATAACCGGTGCGGCCAGTTCGGGAGCCAGCAACGGTAGGGCGTGAAGGACGCCATCGACCCGCAGGCGGATGCGTAAGTGCGTTTCCGTGGGCTCGATATGAATATCAGACGCCCGCTGACGCAGGGCCTGTTCGAGGATCTGGTTGACCCGTTCGGCGATATTTTCCGGCCCGTCGTTCTGCGCCAGTTGCGCCTGCTTTTCCTGGGCCTGCAGACGCTTATCCATCTGCTCCTGGCTCCAGCATTCAATGTCGATCCGCTTTTGCGTCGCGAAGCGTAGCGCCTCCATTAACTCCGCCGGCGGGGTATTAACCACCGCAATAGAGATTGTCTGTTCATCGCTATGCAGCAGCATGGCGTGGTAGCGACGGCAGAGGGGGATCAGCTGTTCTGTTTTCATGCATTCGCCCTCACTTCACCCGGAAAACGTCTTCGCAGGCCTGCTGAAGCGCGCTATTGCCGGTGATGGTGCAGACGCGCTGCCAGCCGGTGACGCCCTCGGCATTGTCCCAGGTCGGCGTCAGGGTGACCCCCAGTCCGTTCAGACTCTCCTGACCGGTGAGGGTGACGACCCCTTTGGCCACGCTCATGGCGGAAAGGTAGCGCGTGGTTGTCGGCGAGGGAATGCCGTTGCTGCCGCCGTCGCATGGCGTTAGGCCGCCATGATCGAGCGCGCAAAGTTCGATGGCTGTCCGGTAAGGGACAAAGGTCTGCAGCAGGTCGGTGAGGGCGGCTTTACGCAGGTAGTTCTGGTAGGCCGGGATGCCGATGGCGCTAAGAATGGCGATGATTCCGATAACCACCATCAGTTCAATCAGGGTAAAACCTCGTTGTTTATCCATAAGTCGCTCCTTGTTGTGACAGGAGCACTGTGAAGGGATTGAGGGGCGCAGGCGAGGGGGCGAAAACGATCCGGGAAAGCGGGTTCCAGGGTTTTTATCTGGATTTCATGGTGAGCACGGGCGACTGCGAGGCGGGCCGCAAATTCAGGCCTTCACGCCCGGAAGCGTGAAGGCCTGTTGCTCAGCGGAAGCGCATCGACAGGTCGAGCGCCTGCACATGTTTGGTCAGGGCGCCGACGGAAATATAGTCGACGCCGGTATCGGCGAATTCGCGGATGGTGTCAAAGGTAACGTTGCCGGAGACCTCCAGCGCCGCCTGGCCTGCGGTAATTTTCACCGCCTCGCGCATCAGGTCGGTGGTGAAGTTATCGAGCATAATGATATCGGCCCCGGCTTTTAACGCCTGCTCCAGTTCATCCAGGGTTTCCACTTCCACTTCCACCGGCACATCAGGATGCAGCCAGAACGCCTTTTCCACTGCCTGACGGATCGATCCGGAGGCGATAATGTGGTTTTCTTTAATCAGGAACGCGTCGAACAGGCCCAGTCGATGGTTGGCGCCGCCGCCGCAGAGTACCGCGTATTTCAGCGCGGTACGCAGCCCTGGCAGCGTTTTGCGCGTATCCAGCAGTTGGGTTTTGGTGCCGGCGAGCAGGTCGACATAGCGACGGACGACGCTGGCGACGCCGGAGAGGGTTTGCACAAAGTTCAGCGCCGTGCGTTCGCCGGTGAGCAGAATACGCGACGGGCCTTCCAATTCGAACAGCGGCTGGTCGGCTTTGACCGCATCGCCGTCGGCCACGTGCCAGGTGATATTCACGTCGTCACCGGCGAGCTGAATAAAGACCTCTTCCACCCAGCGTTTGCCACAGAAGACGCCATCTTCACGAGTAATGACCACCGCATGGGAGCGTGCATCCTGCGGCAATAATTGCGCGCTAATATCGTTGTTGGCGTCGACTTCGCCGCCCAGATCTTCCCGCAGGGAGTGTGCGACAGCATCGGTAATATCGAGATTAATACGTTCCAGCAGCACGTCACGGCGGCGGTCGGGGTTGTAACGACGAGGCGACATGATAAAGCTCCAGATAGATAAGATTCAGAAGTGGGAAACATGCTAACCTGAACGACGTTTCAGTACCATACACACTTCATCCTTTGGGCCGGCGTGTGGCCCGGAAGCATGAGTTCGCGAAAGGAGATCCCGCATGCAGTTGAACGAGGGGTGGTTGGTCGGCGCGCGTCGGGTTCCCTCGCCGCACCATGACTGCCGTCCGGATGAAGAGACCCCTTCCTTACTGGTGGTGCATAACATTAGCCTGCCTCCGGGGGAATTTGGTGGTCCGTGGATTGATGCGCTGTTCACTGGTACCCTGGATCCGCACGCGCATCCTTTCTTTGCCGAGATTGCTCATCTGCGCGTTTCGGCGCATTGTCTGATTCGCCGTGATGGCGAAATCGTGCAGTATGTGCCTTTCGATAAGCGGGCGTGGCATGCGGGCGTCTCCTGTTATCAGGGACGCGAACGCTGCAATGACTTTTCCATCGGCATAGAGCTGGAAGGCACCGATACTCTGGCGTATACCGACGCGCAGTACCGGCAGCTGGCGGCGGTGACGGATCTGCTGATCGCGCTTTATCCGGCTATCGCCGAAAACATTGCGGGCCACAGCGATATCGCGCCCGTGCGGAAAACCGATCCAGGACCGGCCTTTGACTGGATAAAATACCGTGCGCTGCTCAGCGCCCCGTCAGAAAAGGAGACCTCATGACGCTGTTTACGACGCTGTTGGTGCTTATCGCCGAACGGCTGTTTAAGCTGGGCGAACACTGGCAGCTTGATCATCGGCTGGAGGTGGCGTTTCGCCGGATAAAACATTTCTCGTTACCGGGCACGCTGCTGATGACGCTGGTGGCCGTCGCGGTCGTGTATATCATTCAGCGTCTGCTGCAGGGGCAGCTGTTTAACATACCGCTGCTGGTGTTCTGGATTTTACTGGGCCTGCTATGCATTGGCGCCGGCAAAGTTCGGCTGCACTACCATGCCTATCTGAAAGCGGCGTCGCGCAATGACAGTCGCGCCTGCGATGCCATGGCCAGCGAGCTGACGCTGATTCACGGCGTGCCGCCGGGCTGTGATGAGCGTGAGTACCTTAGCGAACTGCAAAATGCGCTGCTGTGGATTAACTATCGATACTATCTGGCGCCGCTTTTCTGGTTTGTCGTGGGGGGCGCCTGGGGCCCGCTGACGCTTATCGCCTACAGCGTACTGCGCGCCTGGCAGACATGGCTGGCGCGCTACCAGACGCCGCACCACCGGTTGCAGTCCGGGATCGATGGTATCCTGCATATTGTGGACTGGCTGCCGGTGCGTCTGGTGGGGGTGGTCTATGCCCTGGTGGGCCATGGTGAAAAAGCGCTCCCGGCGTGGTTTGCTTCGCTGGGCGACCGCCATTCGTCGCAGTATCAGGTGTTGACCCGCCTGGCGCAGTATTCCCTGGCCCGTGAGCCGCACGTGGATAAAGTAGCGACGCCGAAGGCTGCGGTATCGATGGCTAAGAAGACTTCGCTGGTGGTAGTGGTGATTATGGCGCTGCTGACGATTTACGGTACCCTGGTTTAACGGCCTGAGCCCACGCGCTGCCTGCCACGATGTACGTACCTGCGGGGCTTTTGTTGCCTGATGGCGCTGCGCTTATCCGGCCTGGCGAGTCACCCGCAGGCTCACGTCAAGTAGACCCGGCAAGCAACAGCGCCGCCGGGCGATATATCAGACGCCGTGCTGGTCATGTTGCCGGGCGGCGGCTTCGCCTGACCCGGCCTGGAGAACCCGCGCCAGCGGGTAACATTCCGAACCGCTACAGCGTATCCGCCGGTGGAATACCGAAGTCGGGCATCCCGTCTTCCCGCCAGCTGACCAGCTTTAACCGCGTATGGCGATTGGGATCATACAGCGGGTCGCCTTCTATCTCGGTGTAATTCCGCGCGTGATACACCAGCACATCTTCCCCTTCCGGCGTTTGGGTAAAACTATTATGACCTGGGCCATACTGGCGGTTTTCATAGCTGGTGCGGAACACCGGCTGCGGAGCTTTATGCCAGTTTCCCGGCTGCAGCGGATCGGCCTGCCGGTCGATCCATAACAACCCCATGCAGTAGTTTTCATCGGTGGCGCTGGCGGAATAGCTGATAAATAGCTTATCGCCATGCATCAGTACCGCAGGCCCTTCGTTGACCTTAAATCCCCGGCACTCCCAGTCGAACTCCGGCTTGCTCAGCATGACCGGCTCGCCTTTTAACGTCCACGGGTTAGCCATTTCGGCGAGATACAGGTTTGAGTTGCCTTCGATATGCGGGGATTTTTGCGCCCACAGATACCAGCGTTTCCCCTGATGGGTAAAAGTGGTGGCATCGAGGGCGAAGGTATCGAAAGGCGTGACCACCTGGCCTTTTTCCTGCCAGCGGCCGGTCAGCGGATCGCTGTCAGCGCACTCGAGAACGAACATGCGATGCTGGAACATCCCCAGCGCATCCAGATCGTGAGTATGGGTGGCGGCAAAATAGATATACCACTTACCGTCTATTTCATGCAGCTCCGGCGCCCAAATCAGTTGGCTCATCGGCCCGCTTTGCGGCGCGCGCCAAACCACGACCGGCTCAGCATCGCGTAATCCTTCAAGGGTTACCGCGCGCCGGATCTCCAGCCGGTCGTATTCCGGCACCGAGGCAATAAAGTAGTAGTGGCTAAGATGGCGCAGGATAAAGGGGTCTGCACGCTGTTCAATAAAGGGGTTTGGCCAGTTGTTCATCAGGCTTTCCTTACGTGTTCACTGGTTTTCAGTTCCTGGTATTCGTTCAGCTCGCTGTAGTTGCTGCGGCGCTTCTCCAGATCGCTCTGAATCTGGCGCATCAGGGTACGGTCAACCTTCAGCAGGCGCACCACGCCGGCGGTGATCAGATAGCCGACGCCGGGAATGACTGAGAATAGCAGCACGATACCGTTCAGCGCGGAGGCGCTTTGCGCTTTCGCGCCGGCGTCGTAGCCGTACCATGACAGCAGGAAACCGACCATTGCCCCGGCGACCGCCAGGCCGACCTTCAGGAAGAACAGATTACCGGAGAAGCTGATACCGGTGATGCGCTTGCCGGTTTTCCATTCGCCGTAGTCATCAACGTCGGACATTAGCGACCAGTGTAGCGGGGAAGGGATTTGATGCAGAATGTTGAGCAGGAAGTAGAGCACCATAATCAGCGTGGTGGCGTGTGGATTAAAGAAATAGAAGGCGCAGGAGAACACGGCCAGCACGATATTGGTCCAGAAGAAAACCTGCAGTTTGCACCAGCGGTCGGTCAGGACTTTCGCCAGCATGCTGCCAATCATCATCCCAACTACGCCGAGGCTGATAAACAGGGTGGCAAAATGGGTGCTTTGTCCCATCACCCAGGTGACGTAGTACATGGTGGCGGCCATGCGGATAAAGCCCGGACAGACGTTGCACAGCGTGAGCAGCAGGATGCGCACCCACTGGTCATTTTTCCAGACGTCTTTCAGATCTTTTTTCAGTTCGTCATTCGTCTGCACCGCCGGGCGGATACGTTCGCGCACGGTGGCGAAGCAGAACAGGAACATACACATACCGATAAAGGCCAGCACGGTCATCGCCATCTGGTAGCCCTTCGCTTTATCGGCGCCGCCGAACCAGTCGGCCATTGGCAGCAGCGTCAATGACAGCAGGAGCGTGGCGATACCCACCATGACGAAACGATAAGACTGGCAGGCAACACGCTCTTTCGGATCGGCGGTCATCACCGTTCCCAGCGAGCAGTAGGGAATATTAATCGCGGTATAGGTAATCGACAGCAGAAAGTAGGTCACAAACGCATAGATGACTTTGCTATTGTAGGTCCACTCAGGAGTGGTGAACATCAGGACGCTGAACAGGGCGTAGGGGAAGGCGATCCACAGCAGCCATGGACGAAAGCGACCATATTTACTACGGGTGCGGTCGGCAAGAGCGCCCATGATAGGGTCGGTTACCGCATCGATGACTCGCACCGAGAGCAGAAGTACGCCGACCAGCGCCGGCGCCAGTCCGAATATATCAGTGTAAAAATAGTTCACAAACAGCATGATGGCGCCAAAGATAATATTGCATCCGGCATCACCCATCCCGTAACCAATCTTTTCTCTTATTGAAAGCGTGTTCTCTGCCATGTGCGGTCTCTCCGTTGCAGTATGGAGAGAATTATTGGCTGCGGTTGGCAGAAATACGTTGCAGGAACTCGTTGACGATATGGATAAATAAGCTATGGAGGGGAAAGTGTGAAGCAGATAACAATGCTCTGCACCCATTATTCAGGGGAGGGCGCAGAGCAAAGTGAAGTATTGATGAGATGTATTATTGTGCTTTTATGGTGGCGGCGGCTTTCTCTTTAAACAGGTAGCCCACGCCCAGCACCGCAATCCATACCGGGATCAGCCAGACGGAAATCGCCATCCCCGGGGTCATCAGCATAATCACCAGCACCGCCGCCATAAACAGCAGGCACAGCCAGTTGCCCAGCGGATAGAAGAGGGCCGGGAAACGCGTGACCACGCCCTGCTGCTTTTTGGCGCGACGGAATTTCATATGCGCGAGGCTGATCATCGCCCAGTTGATGACCAGGGCTGAGACCACCAGCGCCATCAGCAGACCGAAAGCAGATTCAGGCGCCAGGTAGTTGATCAGCACGCACAGCGCAGTGACCAGGGCCGAGACGAGAATGGTATTCACCGGCACGCCGCGTTTGTCGACGCTGAGCAGCGCTTTTGGCGCGTTGCCCTGCTGAGCAAGGCCGAACAGCATACGGCTGTTGCAGTACACGCAGCTGTTATAAACCGACAGCGCTGCCGTCAGCACCACCACGTTCAGAGCGTTTGCCACCAGCGTATCGCCAAGTTCATGGAAGATCAGGACGAACGGACTGGTGTCCGCGGTGACGCGGGTCCACGGCAGCAGGGAGAGCAGCACCGCCAGCGAACCAACATAGAAGATCAGAATACGGTAAATAACCTGATTGGTGGCTTTAGGAATGCTTTGCTCCGGATTATCCGCTTCCGCGGCGGTGATCCCCACCAGCTCCAGGCCGCCAAAGGAGAACATGATGATCGCCATCATCATCACCAGCCCGTAAAAGCCGTGCGGCAGGAAGCCCCCCTGGTCCCACAGGTTACGTACCGTCGCCTGCGGGCCGCCGTTGCCGCTGAACAGCAGCCAGCCGCCGAACAAAATCATCGCTACTACGGCGACCACTTTGATAATCGCGAACCAGAATTCCATTTCACCGAACACTTTGACATTGGTCAGGTTAATGGCGTTGATGGCGATGAAGAAGACCGCCGCCGAGGCCCAGGTAGGGATTTCCGGCCACCAGAACTGGATATATTTGCCAACGGCGGTCAGTTCCGCCATGGCCACCAGGACATACAGTACCCAGTAGTTCCAGCCGGAGGCGAAGCCGGCAAAACCGCCCCAGTATTTGTAAGCAAAGTGGCTAAATGAGCCGGCCACCGGCTCTTCCACCACCATTTCGCCCAGCTGACGCATGATCAGGAAAGCGATAAAACCGGCGATAGCGTAACCAAGAATGATACCCGGGCCGGCGGACTGAATGACGGACGCGCTCCCCAGAAACAGGCCGGTGCCGATAGCCCCGCCCAGCGCGATGAGCTGAATGTGACGGTTTTTCAGGCCGCGCTTCAGCCGATCGCCGTGCTGTTGACCTTCCATATGAAACCTCGTGTGTGGTTATTTTTTGTGTACGTCATCCGTCAGGTTGCTGCTTCACTGCTGTCCCTGCCTGAAAGCATAGCCAGCGAAAATTTGGGCGAAGTGGCCCACTTTTTACCTGAGTGATGGCGCGCACATATTGTTGTGTTTGTGTATTTTGGAACTTCCGTTTCTGTATTGTTTTGTTTACGGAAGGCTGTGTGGTAATTCCGAAAAAGGCCTTTCGTCTCCGGCAGAATAGTGGTAAGCGCGTTTGAATGCACCTGCTTTATGAAGGGATGATGACGATGTGTCTAAAAAGACATCAATAGTCACAATCTGTCGTATTTTGATGCATGCTGCTTTGTCATTATTTATTCACTGTAAATGACTCTATATTCATTTATTGCAGCGTTGAATCGGTTCAGAAAGCGTAATTTTTCGTTTCTATAAAGTTAAGGCTACCTCTTTGTGAGTAAACGTAACATTTGTGCAAGGTTACATTTCTGAAATGTTATTTCTGTAAGGTTGTTAAAATGTCCCGGGTTTACTGATTTCAATCAAAACCTGTATGGACAGAAGGTGAATACTTTGTTACTTTAGCGCTACGAACTTTAAATTGGTAAGACCAATTGACTCCGGGCTAATGGCAGAGACAGGGAATATGGCCTACAGCAAAATCCGCCAACCAAAATTATCCGATGTGATAGAGCAGCAGCTGGAGTTTCTGATTCTTGAGGGGACCTTGCGCCCCGGTGAAAAACTCCCGCCAGAACGCGAACTGGCTAAACAGTTCGACGTTTCCCGCCCCTCGCTGCGTGAGGCGATTCAACGCCTCGAAGCCAAGGGCTTGTTGCTTCGTCGTCAGGGAGGTGGAACGTTTGTTCAGAGCCGCCTGTGGCAGAGCTTCAGCGATCCGCTGGTTGAGCTGCTGTCCGATCACCCTGAATCCCAATTCGATCTGCTTGAGACCCGTCACGCGCTGGAAGGCATCGCGGCCTATTACGCGGCGCTGCGCAGCAATGATGAGGATCGCGACCGTATCCGTGAGCTGCATCAGGCTATTGAACGCGCTCAGCAGTCGGGCGATTTGGACGCTGAGTCCGGCGCCGTCGTCCAGTATCAAATCGCCGTCACCGAGGCGGCACACAATGTGGTGTTGCTTCATCTGCTAAGGTGTATGGAGCCGATGTTGGCGCAAAACGTGCGTCAGAACTTTGAATTGCTGTATGCCCGGCGGGAAATGCTCCCGTTGGTCAGCAACCATCGCACTCGCATTTTCGAGGCGATAATGGCCGGGGAGCCGGAGCAGGCGCGTGAAGCGTCGCACCGTCACCTGGCGTTCATTGAGGAAATTTTGCTGGATCGTAGTCGTGAGCAGAGCCGTCGAGAGCGCTCACTGCGTCGTTTACAGCAACGAAAGGACGAGAACTCCGGTTCTTAAGCGCCATTTTTAGAGCGCGGCAACTAAACGCAGAACCTGTCTTATTGAATTTTTGGTTGTTCCAGCGTGAAGAACGAAGAGTTCAATGGGACAGGTTCCAGATTAATCAACGATTAGATAGATAAGGAATACCCCCATGTCAGAACGTTTACACAATGACGTGGATCCGATCGAAACTCGCGACTGGCTACAGGCGATCGAATCGGTCATCCGTGAAGAAGGTGTTGAGCGCGCTCAGTATCTGATTGACCAACTCCTTTCTGAAGCCCGTAAAGGCGGAGTGAAGGTTGCTGCAGGCGCTTCCGCCGGCAACTACGTCAACACTATTGCCGTTGAAGATGAGCCGGAATACCCGGGCAATCTGGATCTGGAACGTCGCATTCGTTCTGCGATTCGCTGGAACGCCATCATGACCGTTCTGCGCGCGTCGAAAAAAGATCTCGAACTGGGCGGCCACATGGCGTCCTATCAGTCTTCCGCGACCTTCTACGAAGTCTGCTTCAACCACTTCTTCCGTGCGCGCACTGAGAAAGATGGCGGCGATCTGGTGTACTTCCAGGGTCACATCTCTCCGGGCGTATATGCACGTGCGTTCCTGGAAGGCCGTCTGACCGAAGAGCAGATGGACAACTTCCGCCAGGAAGTTCACGGCAAGGGTCTGTCCTCTTATCCGCACCCGAAACTGATGCCGGAATTCTGGCAGTTCCCGACCGTATCCATGGGTCTGGGGCCGTTGGGCGCTATCTATCAGGCCAAATTCCTGAAATATCTGGAACACCGCGGTCTGAAAGACACCTCCGAACAAACCGTTTACGCCTTCCTGGGCGACGGCGAGATGGATGAGCCGGAATCAAAAGGCGCTATCACCATCGCCACCCGTGAAAAACTGGACAACCTGGTCTTCGTCATCAACTGCAACCTGCAGCGTCTGGACGGCCCGGTCACCGGTAACGGCAAAATCATTAACGAACTGGAAGGCATCTTCGGTGGTGCTGGCTGGAACGTTATCAAGGTTATCTGGGGCGGCCGTTGGGATGAGCTGCTGCGTAAAGACACCAGCGGTAAGCTGATTCAGCTGATGAACGAAACCGTTGACGGCGACTACCAGACCTTCAAATCCAAAGACGGCGCTTACGTTCGTGAGCACTTCTTCGGCAAATATCCGGAAACCGCTGCCCTGGTCGCTGACTGGACTGACGAGCAGATCTGGGCTCTGAACCGCGGTGGTCACGATCCGAAGAAAGTCTACGCTGCATTGAAGAAAGCGCAGGAGACCAAAGGTCAGCCGACCGTGATCCTGGCGCATACCATTAAAGGTTATGGTATGGGCGATACCGCTGAAGGTAAGAACATCGCGCACCAGGTTAAGAAAATGAACATGGACGGTGTTCGCTACGTCCGCGATCGTTTCAATGTGCCGGTGGCGGATGCCGATCTCGAAAAACTGCCGTACGTAACCTTCCCGGAAGGTTCCGAAGAGCACACTTACCTGCACGCTCAGCGTCAGAAGCTGAACGGCTATCTGCCGACTCGTCAGCCGAAGTTCACTGAGAAACTCGAGCTGCCGACCCTGGCCGACTTCAGCGCGCTGCTGGAAGAGCAAAACAAAGAAATCTCTACCACTATCGCTTTCGTTCGCGCCCTGAACGTGATGCTGAAGAACAAGTCGATCAAAGATCGTCTGGTGCCGATCATCGCCGACGAAGCGCGTACCTTCGGTATGGAAGGTCTGTTCCGTCAGATCGGTATTTACAGCCCGAACGGCCAGCAGTATACCCCGCAGGACCGTGAGCAGGTTGCTTACTACAAAGAAGACGAGAAAGGCCAGATTCTGCAGGAAGGGATCAACGAGCTGGGCGCAGGCGCATCCTGGCTGGCTGCTGCGACCTCTTACAGCACCAACAACCTGCCGATGATCCCGTTCTACATCTACTACTCGATGTTCGGCTTCCAGCGTATCGGCGATCTGTGCTGGGCGGCTGGCGATCAGCAGGCTCGCGGCTTCCTGATTGGCGGGACTTCCGGTCGTACTACCCTGAACGGCGAAGGTCTGCAGCACGAAGATGGTCACAGCCACATTCAGTCGCTGACTATCCCGAACTGTATCTCTTACGACCCGGCGTACGCCTATGAAGTGGCTGTCATCATGCATGATGGTCTGGTCCGTATGTACGGCGAAGCGCAAGAGAACGTTTACTACTACATCACTACGCTGAACGAAAACTACCACATGCCGGCCATGCCGGAAGGCGCCGAGGAAGGTATCCGTAAAGGTATCTACAAACTCGAAACCATCGAAGGTAGCAAAGGTAAAGTTCAGCTGCTGGGCTCCGGTTCTATCCTGCGTCACGTGCGTGAAGCAGCGCAGATCCTGGCGAAAGACTACGGCGTGGGTTCCGACGTGTATAGCGTTACCTCCTTCACCGAACTGGCGCGTGATGGCCAGGATTGCGAACGCTGGAACATGCTGCACCCGCTGGAAACCCCGCGCGTGCCGTATATCGCTCAGGTAATGAACGACGCTCCGGCAGTGGCATCCACTGACTATATGAAACTGTTCGCTGAGCAGGTTCGTACTTACGTACCGGCTGATGATTACCGCGTACTGGGTACCGATGGCTTCGGTCGTTCCGACAGCCGTGAAAACCTGCGTCACCACTTCGAAGTCGATGCTTCCTATGTGGTCGTAGCAGCGCTGGGCGAACTGGCTAAACGTGGTGAAATCGATAAGAAAGTGGTGGCTGACGCTATCGCGAAATTCGACATCGATGCAGAAAAAGTTAACCCGCGTCTGGCGTAAGAGGTAAAAGAATAATGGCTATCGAAATCAAAGTACCGGACATCGGGGCTGATGAAGTTGAAATCACCGAGATCCTGGTCAAAGTTGGCGACAAAGTAGAAGCTGAACAGTCGCTGATCACCGTAGAAGGCGACAAAGCCTCTATGGAAGTCCCGTCTCCGCAGGCTGGCGTCGTGAAAGAGATTAAAGTCTCCGTCGGCGACAAAACCGAGACTGGCAAACTGATTATGATTTTCGATTCCGCCGAAGGTGCAGCCGCCGCTGCACCTGCGCAGGAAGAGAAGAAAGAAGCCGCTCCGGCAGCCGCTGCTCCAGCGGCTGCCGCGGCAGCGAAAGAAGTTCACGTCCCGGATATCGGCGGCGATGAAGTCGAAGTCACTGAGATCATGGTTAAAGTGGGCGACACCATCGCCGCTGAGCAATCCCTGATCACCGTAGAAGGCGATAAAGCTTCTATGGAAGTTCCGGCGCCGTTCGCCGGTACCGTCAAAGAGATCAAAATCAATACCGGCGATAAAGTTTCCACCGGCTCCCTGATTATGATCTTCGAAGTGGCGGGCGCTGCGCCTGCAGCCGCTCCGGCACAGGCTGCCGCGCCGGCTGCTGCGGCTCCGGCTGCCGCAGCAGGCGTGAAAGATGTTAACGTCCCGGACATCGGCGGCGACGAAGTTGAAGTCACCGAAGTGATGGTTAAAGTCGGCGATAAAGTCGCGGCGGAACAGTCCCTGATCACCGTAGAGGGCGACAAAGCCTCTATGGAAGTTCCGGCGCCGTTCGCGGGTATCGTTAAAGAGATCAAAATCAGCACCGGCGATAAAGTCAAAACCGGTTCCCTGATCATGGTCTTCGAAGTGGAAGGCGCTGCGCCTGCCGCCGCTCCGGCTCAGGCTGCTGCCCCGGCACCAGCTGCTGCCCCGGCTCAGGCCGCTAAGCCTGCCGCTGCGCCGGCTGCGAAAGCAGAAGGTAAAAGCGAATTCGCTGAAAACGATGCCTACGTTCACGCGACCCCGCTGATTCGCCGCCTGGCGCGCGAGTTCGGTGTTAACCTGGCGAAAGTGAAAGGCACCGGCCGTAAAGGTCGTATCCTGCGCGAAGACGTTCAGGCCTACGTGAAAGACGCGGTTAAACGCGCTGAATCCGCACCGGCGGCTGCCGCTGGCGGCGGTATCCCGGGCATGCTGCCGTGGCCGAAGGTTGACTTCAGCAAGTTTGGCGAAGTCGAAGAAGTGGAGCTGGGTCGTATCCAGAAAATCTCTGGCGCCAACCTGAGCCGTAACTGGGTGATGATCCCGCACGTTACCCACTTCGACAAAACCGATATCACCGATCTGGAAGCGTTCCGCAAGCAGCAGAATGCCGAAGCTGAGAAGCGTAAACTGGACGTGAAATTCACTCCAGTGGTCTTCATCATGAAAGCGGTTGCCGCTGCGCTTGAGCAGATGCCGCGCTTCAACAGCTCGCTCTCCGAAGATGGTCAGCGCCTGACGTTGAAGAAATACATCAACATCGGTGTGGCGGTGGATACCCCGAACGGTCTGGTGGTTCCGGTCTTCAAAGACGTGAACAAGAAGAGCATCACCGAGCTGTCTCGTGAATTGACCACCATCTCGAAGAAAGCGCGCGATGGAAAACTGACGGCTGGCGAAATGCAGGGCGGTTGCTTCACCATCTCCAGCATCGGCGGCCTGGGTACCACCCACTTCGCGCCGATTGTTAACGCGCCGGAAGTGGCCATCCTCGGCGTGTCTAAGTCCGCGATGGAGCCGGTATGGAATGGTAAAGAGTTTGTGCCGCGCCTGATGCTGCCGATCTCTCTGTCCTTCGACCACCGCGTCATCGACGGTGCTGATGGTGCCCGCTTCATTACCATCATTAACAACACCCTGAGCGACATTCGCCGCCTGGTGATGTAATCGAAAAAGCCGGCCTGACGGCCGGCTTTTTTCTGATAACCTCAGGCTGTTGGGGATTATCAGCAACAAAGGACAAAATCGTTTGCCGTTTGTTGTTTAAAAATTGTTAACAATTTTGTAAAATACACGCGGATAGAACGTCCCGGTGGACTTGGGCGTAAGAATAATAGCGTCAGACCCGCCGGATATAAATTACAGAGGTCATGATGAGTACTGAAATCAAAACTCAGGTCGTGGTACTTGGGGCAGGCCCCGCAGGTTACTCTGCAGCCTTCCGTTGCGCTGATTTAGGTCTGGAAACCGTCATCGTAGAACGTTACAGCACCCTCGGTGGTGTTTGTCTGAACGTGGGTTGTATCCCTTCTAAAGCGCTGCTGCACGTGGCAAAAGTTATCGAAGAAGCGAAAGCGCTGGCCGAACACGGCATCGTTTTCGGCGAACCGAAAACTGACATTGACAAGATCCGCACCTGGAAAGAAAAAGTCATCACTCAGCTGACCGGTGGTCTGGCTGGCATGGCCAAAGGTCGTAAAGTGAAGGTGGTTAACGGTCTGGGTAAATTTACCGGCGCTAACACCCTGGAAGTGGAAGGCGAAAACGGCAAAACCGTGATCAACTTCGACAACGCTATCATCGCGGCGGGTTCCCGTCCGATTCAGCTGCCGTTTATCCCGCATGAAGATCCGCGCGTATGGGACTCCACCGACGCGCTGGAACTGAAATCTGTACCGAAACGCATGCTGGTGATGGGCGGCGGTATCATCGGTCTGGAAATGGGTACCGTATACCATGCGCTGGGTTCAGAGATTGACGTGGTGGAAATGTTCGACCAGGTTATCCCGGCTGCCGACAAAGACGTGGTGAAAGTCTTCACCAAACGCATCAGCAAGAAATTTAACCTGATGCTGGAAACCAAAGTGACTGCCGTTGAAGCGAAAGAAGACGGTATTTACGTTTCCATGGAAGGTAAAAAAGCACCGGCGGAAGCGCAGCGTTACGACGCAGTGCTGGTCGCTATCGGCCGCGTACCGAATGGTAAAAACCTCGATGCAGGTAAAGCTGGCGTGGAAGTTGACGATCGCGGCTTCATCCGCGTTGACAAACAAATGCGCACCAACGTGCCGCACATCTTTGCTATCGGCGATATCGTCGGTCAGCCGATGCTGGCGCACAAAGGTGTCCATGAAGGCCACGTTGCCGCAGAAGTTATCTCCGGTCTGAAACACTACTTCGATCCGAAAGTGATCCCATCCATCGCCTACACTGAACCAGAAGTGGCATGGGTCGGTCTGACCGAGAAAGAAGCGAAAGAGAAAGGCATCAGCTACGAAACCGCCACCTTCCCGTGGGCTGCTTCCGGCCGTGCTATCGCTTCTGACTGCGCAGATGGTATGACCAAACTGATCTTCGACAAAGAGACCCACCGTGTTATCGGCGGCGCGATTGTCGGCACCAACGGCGGCGAGCTGCTGGGTGAGATCGGCCTGGCTATCGAGATGGGCTGTGACGCTGAAGACATCGCTCTGACCATCCACGCTCACCCGACTCTGCACGAGTCCGTTGGCCTGGCGGCGGAAGTGTTCGAAGGCAGCATCACCGACCTGCCAAACGCCAAAGCGAAGAAAAAGTAACTTTTTCTTTCAGGAAAAAAGCATAAGCGGCTCCGGGAGCCGCTTTTTTTATGCCTGATGTTTAGAACTATGTCACTGTTCATAAACCGCTACACCTCATACATACTTTGAAAATAGTCACTCAGTAAACTTATAGGTAGTTAACGATATCGATGAGGTGTGAGATGAAACGCTTTTTAACCACAGCGCTTGTCACTGCAACGTTTTTTACCGGTGTGGCTTACGCCGCTGACGCCAACATTCCCTGGGCGGACAACAGCGGCGGTACGGAAACGACCCACATTGCGGCGATGGGCCAGGATCTGAATGCCCAGCATCAGCAGGTGACGAAGACCAATGAAGGGGTATGGGCGGCGAATTCCGGTAGCATCAGCGCTGACGAAGCGGCATTATCCAGTACAAAACCAGCCTTTGCCGGCGATCCTTCTCTGATGCCTCACCAGGGCTAAGTGAATGAAAACGCCCGGTTGCGTGAGTGCAACCGGGCGTTTTTTTTAAGGTTCTGCCACCTGCCAGCCGGCGTCAGCGTCGGGGGTAAAGCGCGTTATCTCCTGTGCCTTTGCGGCGCTCTCTTCACCGAGATTGGCCTGATAGACCCTATCCTGTTGATCGATCATAAAGCTCATCACGCCGGTTTCACCCCAGGCTATCGGCCAGGCCAGCAAGGCGACGCTCTGGTCATCGCGACCGGCGATAATTCGAAAGCGATAGCCATGGTAGCCGCTACCGGGCACCGTCGGGCTAAAGGCCGGACCGAGCGGGCTTGGCGCTTCGCCCGGCGAAGTTGGCCAGTACAAGCCATCTTTTTTGCCTTCGCTACTGATGATTTTCTGCGCCCAGCGGTGGTTCAGATGATAATAGTCCTGCTGGGCATCAACATAGGCATGCATGGCGGCGATCGCCGACAGCTCATTGCGGCCGATGGCGCGGGTGAGGATCTCCTCTTCGCCAGCGGCCATATCAAAGCGCCATCCCTCAGACGTTTTTACGATAGGCACGGGCAGACGCCATGCCTCGCTACCGACATCGAGCCAGGCTTTGCCACCCTGCTGGATGATGACATGTTTCACCTGCCAGTCGCGTTGAAAGCGATCGACGGCGGCAGGGTCGATCCCGTCCGTGGGTAAAAACTGCTGCCAGTTATCGCCGAGTACTTCGCTCAGCGCGGCTTCATTAGGCTGGCTGATCGCTTCGGCCAGCGCAGTTGCGGCCTGTTCCGGCGTGGCAAACTGCTGTTGGGCGAAGGCGGCAAGCGGCGACAGCATTAACGTAAACAGGGCAACGGATAATGAGTTTCTCATTCTGCTCATCCTTAGCGGCGACGCAGTTCATGGTGTTCGGAAAGACGTTCTCTGGCGCCCTCGCGTAACTCGCGGTTTACGCCGGAAAACTGGCGGCTCTGCAGTCCTCGTTCCTGCTGCGCTTGCCAGGAGGGGGCGCGGCTTTCGTTGCCGCTAAGGGCGTTGGCGCGCAGATGGCTGAGCGTCTGCTGACGCTGGGCTGGCGTGGCGGACTGGAACTGCTGCCGGCGCTGCTGCTGCTGAGGTGTGCGGTTCTGCTCGTGGCTCCTGGCGGCTTCTCGACGCTGCTGTTGCTGCGGCGTGGGGTTTTTCAGCTGCGTTTTTGCCGCCTCGCGACGCTGCTGTTGGGTCGGCGTACTGTCGTAACCGCGGTAATTACTGCGTTGGGTGGCTTGCTTCAGCTGCGCCGAGGCCGCCTGACGCTGGGCGTCGCGTGAGGCGTTGTTTGCCGCCAGATTGCCCGCTGTGGCCGTCGGTACGTTATGCTGCAGCTGGGTCATCGCTGCCTGGCGCTGCGCTTCGCGATCGACTGGCGCATGTTGGGTCGCGCTCAGTCCGCCGGAAACGTTGGTCTGATGGAAGCGCTGAGCTACCGTATTATCGGGATACGGTGTGTGTCCGCGATAGGCAGGATTGTGCTGCCAGTTAACGTGGTTTCCCGGCAGGTTTTCTCCTGTTATATGATTGAAATTATTTACATTAATATTGATGTTATCGCCATTATGCGAGTAATCGCCGTGGTGGTAGTCGTCATCGTGATGGTGATGGTCATCATCATCCCAGTCGATACTGCTGAACAGCGCCCAGGTGGTGGCCACGCCGAGGCTGTACCCGAAGCCTTTGACGAAGCTATCGGTAAACTGCTCCCCGGGAGGGGGCGGCAGATAGACCGGCGGATAGGCGCTGTTCGGCCAGGTACCATAGACGGTGGAGGGGTTATAGCTGGGAACATAGACCACCTGTGGATTGGTCGGCTCTATTTTAATGACCTGCGTGGGCGCAGGCGCCGCTGTGTGGGCGGTTGCGGTTGCTGCCGTGCTGCTGCTGGCTGAAACCGGTGCGGCAGGGGTGACAATCACTTTCTGCTGCGGTGTGGATTTCAGCGTCCCGGTCTGTTGGGCAATGGCGCGCAGGCGCTGCACTGAATCCATCACATCATGCGGCTGGGCCAAAAACGCATTGCCAAGATTTTCCACCCAGGGCGGATTCTCGCCCATCATCGCCAGCAGGGCAGGGAAAGCGACAAGAGATTTGACGCTAGGGTCCCACGGCTGGCTGGCAACCGCCTGCACGGCCGCATCCCCTTTCATCGCGGGGTTATCCTGGGACCACTGGACCGCCTGCAGGACGTTGTCGGGATAAGTGGAGGCCATCAACACCTGCGACAGCAGACTGTCCGGGTAGAGCGCGATAGGGGCGACCCACTGATCAATTTGCGCCTGGGTGTAAGTGGCGGCCACCGGCTGTGTCGTCGACGCTGCGGGCGCTGGCGCTTGCTGCGCAGGCGGTTCAGCGATCGTCGCTGGGGTTCGGCTTTGCACATAGAGTGTTCCTGCCGCCGCGAGTAAGCCAGCGCTACAGAGCAGGGCGATAATATGGGGTTTGAACGGCAGTGACATGGAAACTCCTGACCCAAAAAGTAACCCATCTCGCTAAAGTATCTGCGAAAACGGCGCGTTTGCTGAGTATAAGTAAGCGGTATGGCTTTTTATTGATTATTGTTGGGATCGGCCCGTGGCGTTGTACACAGAAAGGAATTTTTGTCGTGGGATTTGAACAGAAAGCCTGCAATATCCTGCCCTTAACGATTCAGCTAAATTTTAATGTTGCTTTTTTGTAAACAGATTAACACCTTTCAAAAATCCTGCTATGCTGCCGACGCGGTATCGGGCATTTACCCTACAAACTGCTGTCTCACAGGAGCGTGAAGAAAATCGCCCAGCCACTAAATCCTTCAAGATGCGTCACGCGGCAAGCTAAGCCAGGACAGAGGCAGATTGATTGAAGACGTGTAGGCCGCATTATGACAATGAGAGCGAGGAGAACCGTCGTGCTAGAAGAATACCGTAAGCACGTAGCTGAGCGTGCCGCCATGGGGATTGTTGCCAAACCCTTAGATGCAACCCAAATGGCCGCGCTGGTAGAACTGCTGAAAAACCCGCCTGCGGGCGAAGAAGAATTCCTGTTAGACCTGCTGATTAACCGTGTACCGCCGGGCGTCGATGAAGCCGCCTATGTTAAAGCTGGATTCCTTGCCGCGATCGCCAAAGGCGAAGCGACCTCCCCCCTGGTTACCCCTGAAAAAGCCGTTGAACTGCTGGGCACCATGCAGGGCGGTTACAATATCCATCCGCTGATCGATGCGCTGGACGACGCGAAACTGGCGCCGATTGCCGCGAAAGCGCTCTCCCATACCCTGCTAATGTTCGATAACTTCTACGACGTGGAAGAGAAAGCCAAAGCGGGTAACGAGCATGCTAAACAGGTTATGCAATCCTGGGCTGACGCCGAATGGTTCCTGAACCGTCCGCAGCTGGCAGAGAAAATCACTGTTACCGTCTTCAAGGTCACCGGCGAAACGAACACCGATGATCTCTCTCCGGCGCCGGATGCGTGGTCGCGCCCGGATATCCCACTGCATGCGCTGGCAATGCTCAAAAACCCCCGCGAAGGCATTGAGCCGGATCAGCCGGGCGTGGTTGGCCCAATCAAACAGATCGAAGCCCTGCAGCAGAAAGGCTACCCGCTGGCCTACGTCGGCGACGTGGTCGGGACCGGTTCTTCACGTAAATCCGCCACCAACTCGGTGCTGTGGTTTATGGGCGACGATATCCCGAACGTGCCGAACAAGCGCGGCGGCGGCCTGTGTCTGGGCGGTAAAATCGCGCCAATTTTCTTCAACACCATGGAAGATGCGGGCGCGCTGCCTATCGAAGTTGATGTATCTAACCTGAACATGGGCGACGTAATCGACGTTTACCCGTTCAAAGGCGAAGTGCGTAACCACGAGACCAACGAACTGCTGGCCAGCTTCGAGCTGAAAACCGATGTGCTGATCGACGAAGTGCGCGCCGGCGGCCGTATTCCGCTGATCATCGGTCGCGGTCTGACCACCAAAGCGCGTGAAGCGCTGGGCCTGCCGCACAGCGATGTCTTCCGTCAGGCGAAAGACGTGGCGGAAAGCACCCGCGGCTTCTCGCTGGCGCAGAAAATGGTTGGCCGCGCCTGCGGCGTTGCCGGTATCCGTCCGGGCGCTTATTGCGAACCGAAAATGACCTCCGTCGGTTCTCAGGACACCACCGGTCCAATGACCCGTGATGAGCTGAAAGACCTGGCGTGCCTGGGCTTCTCTGCAGACCTGGTGATGCAGTCCTTCTGCCACACCGCGGCCTACCCGAAGCCGGTTGACGTTACCACGCACCACACTCTGCCGGACTTCATCATGAACCGCGGCGGTGTTTCTCTGCGTCCGGGCGATGGCGTGATTCACTCCTGGCTGAACCGCATGCTGCTGCCGGATACCGTGGGTACCGGCGGTGACTCCCACACCCGTTTCCCAATCGGCATCTCCTTCCCGGCGGGCTCTGGTCTGGTGGCCTTCGCCGCCGCGACCGGCGTGATGCCGCTGGATATGCCGGAATCGGTGCTGGTGCGTTTCAAAGGTAAAATGCAGCCGGGGATCACCCTGCGTGACCTGGTCCACGCCATCCCGCTGTACGCCATCAAGCAGGGCCTGCTGACCGTGGAGAAGAAAGGTAAGAAAAACATCTTCTCTGGTCGCATCCTCGAGATCGAAGGTCTGCCGGATCTGAAAGTCGAGCAGGCGTTCGAGTTGACCGATGCCTCGGCTGAGCGTTCTGCCGCCGGCTGCACCATCAAACTGAATAAAGAGCCGATCGTTGAGTATCTGAACTCCAACATCGTTCTGCTGAAGTGGATGATCGCCGAAGGCTACGGCGACCGCCGTACCCTGGAGCGTCGTATCCAGGGCATGGAAAAATGGCTGGCGGATCCGCAGCTGCTGGAAGCCGATGCTGACGCGGAATACGCGGCAGTGATCGACATCGATCTGGCGGATATTAAAGAGCCGATTCTGTGCGCGCCGAACGATCCGGACGATGCCCGCCTGCTGTCTGATGTGCAGGGCGAGAAGATCGACGAAGTGTTCATCGGCTCCTGCATGACCAACATCGGCCACTTCCGTGCCGCCGGTAAGCTGCTGGACAGCCACAAAGGCCAACTGCCGACTCGCCTGTGGGTGGCGCCGCCAACCCGTATGGATGCCGCGCAGCTGACCGAAGAAGGCTACTATAGCGTGTTTGGTAAGAGCGGGGCGCGTATCGAAATCCCTGGCTGTTCTCTGTGTATGGGTAACCAGGCGCGCGTGGCCGACGGCGCGACGGTGGTTTCCACCTCTACCCGTAACTTCCCGAACCGTTTAGGTACCGGCGCTAACGTCTATCTGGCCTCTGCCGAACTGGCAGCGGTGGCTTCGCTGCTCGGCAAACTGCCGACGCCGGAAGAGTACCAGACCTTCGTGGCGCAGGTGGATAAGACGGCGGAAGATACCTACCGTTATCTGAATTTCAACCAGCTGGATCAGTACACTGAAAAAGCTGACGGCGTGATCTTCCAGACCGCGGTGTAAACCATTCGGTCAGCCCGGCTGACCGTTTGGCGATAAACTCTCCAATGCCCGGTGAACATTGCATCACCGGGCATTTTTATTTCCAAACCTCCCGCCCGCTACGCTTTTTTTCTTTCTGTCTGCTGCGATAATTACTGCATGGGTACAGTGCAGCGGTGACGCATTGCCCTTGCAGAGGAAAAGACTATGGATTACGAATTTCTGCGCGATATTACCGGAGTGGTAAAGGTGCGAATGTCGATGGATCACGAGGCGATTGGCCACTGGTTCAACGAGGAGGTGAAAGGCAATCTTGCTCTGCTGGACGAAGTGGAGCAGGCTGCGCGCACCGTGAAGGGCAGCGAGCGTTCCTGGCAGCGTGCCGGGCATGAATATACGCTGTGGCTGGATGGCGAAGAGGTGATGATCCGCGCTAATCAGCTGGAGTTTTCCGGCGACGAAATCGAGGAGGGGATGAGCTACTACGACGAAGAAAGTCTCTCTCTGTGCGGTGTTGAGGATTTCCTGCAGGTGGTCGCCGCCTATCGTGAGTTTATGCAGCAGCGTTAATGACGCCTTTTATGTCGGGCGGCGCAGAACTACAGGCCCGGCAAGCAAAAGCGCCGCCGGGCATTTCATAGATTACACGGCAGGAATATTGCGGCCGTAGTAAATCTCGCGCATCTCTTTCCATAGCAGGTCGGTAATGACCTTGCGCTCTTCGGCAGTCAACTCTTCCGGTCGGGTATGGAACATGTAGTGCTTAAGGTCAAACTCCTTGAGCAACATTTTGGTATGGAAGATATTTTCCTGATAAACGTTGACGTCGACCATGTCATACAACGACTTCATATCGTCGGACATAAAGTTCTGAATCGAATTGATTTCATGATCGATAAAATGCTTCATCCCATTGATATCGCGGGTAAAGCCGCGCACGCGGTAGTCAATGGTCACAATGTCCGATTCCAGCTGGTGAATCAGATAGTTCAGCGCTTTAAGCGGGGAAATGACGCCGCACGTTGAAACTTCGATATCGGCGCGGAAGGTGCACAGGCCGCCCTCCGGATGGCTCTCCGGGTAGGTATGCACGCAGATATGGCTCTTATCGAGATGGGCGACCACGGTTTCCGGTAGCGGGCCAGGATGTTCGGTCTGGTCAATCAGCTTGGGATCGACAGGCTCTTCGCTGACCAGAATGGTCACGCTGGCGCCCTGGGGTTCATAATCCTGACGGGCGATATTCAGGATATTGGCGCCAATAATAGAACAGGTTTCTGTCAGGATCTCCGTCAGGCGATTGGCATTATAGAGTTCGTCGATATAGGCGATGTAGCCGTCGCGCTCTTCTGCCGTTTTGGCGTAACAGATATCGTAGATACAAAAACTCAGGCTTTTGGTCAGGTTGTTAAAGCCGTGCAGCTTCAATTTTTTCAATTTAGTTCACCCCCTTATTTCGCGTCACGGTGCGGACAGAGCATCATGCAGATATTGTGGTAAGGCGAAGGCCGCCGTATGGATTGCCGGATTGTAGTAACGGCAGGTCAGGTTGGCTTTGTGAAAGCGCGCCTGAATGATTTCGCTGGAGAGATGGCGCAGCGCCTCATTGTCGCTCGCCCAGGCAAAGGTCATGATCCCGCCGTAATAGGTTGGAATTGCCGCCTGGTAGAAGCTGACGTCGCGAAAATAGTGGCTTAGCTTGCGATGGCTGCCTACCGCTTCATCCTGTTGCAGGAAGCAGACGCCATTCTGGGCAACAAAGATCCCACCCGGGTTCAGGCAGCGTTTGCAGCCTTCATAAAAAGCCGAGGTGAACAGGCTTTCTCCCGGGCCGATAGGGTCGGTACAGTCCGAAATGATCACGTCAAACGTTTGCGTCGTCTGGTTAACAAAATTGACGCCATCATCAATCACCAGCGTAAAGCGCGGATCGTCATAGGCGCCGGCGTTATGGTTCGGCAGGTACTGGCGGCAGAATGAAACTACCCCGGCGTCGATTTCCACCATGGTGATGGTTTCGATGCTACGGTGACGAGAGACTTCGCGCAGCATCGCGCCATCGCCGCCGCCAATGATTAACACATGCTTCGCGTTGCCGTGAGCCAGCAGCGGCACATGGGTCATCATTTCGTGATAGATGAACTCGTCGCGTTCGGTGGTTTGTACGACGCCATCCAGCGCCATCACCCGGCCAAAAGCGCGGTTATCAAAGATGATCAGATCCTGATGATCGGTTTTTTCGTGGTACAGCACGTTATCAACGCTAAAATACTGACCAAAATGGTCATGCAGCGTTTCATGCCACAGTGGATTATCGGCCACGATAAGGCTCCTCCTTCGTTAACATCTGTTACACCCGTAAAACGAGTGCAACATCATAGACAACTATAGATGAGGATGCACGGCGGTTATTGCAGCAATGAGGCAGGAATAACAGCCACCGCCCCGGAAGGGCGGTGGAGAGGATGAGGCTATTTTGCCGGCTCGGGTTGGCTATCTACTATCCGCACGGAATAAACCATGGTGGCGCCTGGCGGGATTTTTGGCGGTAATCCTTTACTGCCATAGGCCTTTTCAGGCGGGACGACGAGCGTCACGGAGCCGTGGTTCTGTAGACGCTTCAGCGGTTCGCGAAACACCGGGGGATAGGCATCCAGCTTTTGCGTAAGCGCCTGATCTTTCGCTTCCATATCGTTGATCACCGTCCCGTCCGTCAGCATCTCTTTGATCACCACGGTAACCAGGTCGTTACCGCTTATTTTTCCTTTACCCGGGTAATCGACGCGGCTGTAGACGCCCTCTTTAAAAACCACATCTTTTTTGCGCGCAAAGGCCTGCTGATATTTCTTGCCGGCACTGATGTTTTTCTGCTCTATTTTATTCAGGTTCTGAAAAACCTGCTGTGACACATCAAACAGCGCCTTGTTACGTTCCTGCTCTCCGAGACGAAGCTGGCCGCGAAAGGCATCTTCGATGCCCTGCAGCACCAGGCCTGCGTCGACGGTAACTCCCTGAGTGCGACGGGTGGTAAGGACGTTGAGCGCCTCGCTTCCCATCGAGGCGCCGATCGCATAAGCCTGCTGTTCTCCCGATGCGCTGAGTTTGGCGGCGGCGCTCTCGCCGCTGCGCGTTTTGGACTGTACAGAAAGCTGCGTTCTCAGCAGTTCGATTTCATCTTCTTTCATCCGTAGCTGGGCGTTGTCTTTATCCGCCTGCAGGCGATAGGCTGCCACTATGGCCGCCATCTCTGGTGGCTCATTTTTTGGCGCAGCGGCGTCGTTAGCGGGGCCATGCGGCGCTTTATCCGCGGCGGCCAGCCGGGTGGACAGAGATTGTTTATCGGCGTTAAGGGCTTTGACCTGATCGAGGGCAGCCTGCTGCGTCTTTTCCGCAGCGGCGAGGCGAATAGTCAGCGACTGCTTATCGGCGTTAAGGGCCTTAACCTGCTCGAGGACGGCCTGTTTCTCTTTTTCCGCGGCGGCCAGCCGGGTCGCCAGCGGCTGTTTGTCAGCGTTAAGCGCTTTAGCCTGGTCAAGAGCGGCCTGCTGCGCCTTCTCCGCAGCGGCGAGGCGAATAGTCAGCGACTGTTTATCGGCGTTAAGGGCCTTAACCTGCTCGAGGACGGCCTGTTTCTCTTTTTCCG